>JBMTAG010000154.1:0-6680 GCA_049428505.1 Opitutaceae bacterium
GTCTGCTCCTGCGTGGGCATGGCCGCGTACGCCGAGGCCTGAGCGGGGCCGCCGATCCGGTTTGCGCCGCCGGCGTCCCGCGCCTAGGCCCCGGGGATGGCCCCGTCCGACCCCGAGACCGACCGCTGGTTTGCCGAGCACCTCCGACCCCTGGAGCCGCGCCTGCGGGCCTGGCTCGTCCGGGGTTTCGGGCCGCGTCTGGCGGTGGACGATGTCGTGCAGGAGTCCTTCCTGCGCGTGTTGCGGGCGCGGGAGGCGGGTCCGCTGCAGTCGCCGCGGGCCTTCCTGTTCGCCACCGCGCGCAACCTGGCGGTGGATTCGCTGCGCCGCCATGCGGTCTCGCGCACGGATTCCCTAGTGGAAGCGGACCTCGCAAACGTCCTGGATGATCATGCCAGCATTCCCGACCTTGTCGCCCGGAGCCAGGAGGTCGCCCTCCTGAGCGAGGCCGTCCAGTCCCTGCCGACGCGCTGCCGGCGCGTGATGACGCTGCGGCTGGTGTACAGCCTGACGCAGCGGGAGATCGGCGCGCGGCTGGGCATCTCGGACCGGACGGTCGCGGCGCAGATCGCGATCGGGACCCGCAAGTGCTCGGACTACGTCCTGCGGCGGCTCGACGCGGGGAGGACGCGCCGGTGAAACGCCCGGAGCCACCGTCCGCCGCGGCCGAACGCCGTTCCCGTGACGCCGCCGAGTGGCTGGCGCGCCGGGACCGCGGGCTGACCGCGGCCGAGCAGGATGCCTTCCTGCAGTGGCTGGCGGCGGATCCCCGGCACGGTGAATGGCTGGCGCTCCACCGGCGGACCGTGGCGGATTTCACCGGCCTCGCCGACTGGCGCCCCGAGCACGGCGGGGAGCCGAATCCGGACCTGCTGGCACCCGCCCAACCGGGCCGGCGCTGGCGGTGGCCGCTCGGGGGGGGGGCGGCCGCGGCCGTGGCGGCGGGCGTCCTCCTGCACGCGTTCGCCCCGTCCCCGGGCGGCGAGACCCTGGCCCCGGTGGAGCTCCGGCGGCGCATCCTCGAGGATGGAACCACGGTGGAGCTCAACCGGGGGGCGGTGGTCACGACGGCCTTCACCCGGGGGGAGCGGCGGACGAGTCTGGTCAGCGGCGAGGCCCTGTTCGCGGTGGCGAAGGATCCGGCGCGCCCGTTCATCGTGGAGGCGGGCGGCGTCGAGGTCCGGGCGGTGGGCACGGCCTTCAGCATCCGGCTCGACACGCGGGCCGTGGAGGTGCTGGTGACGGAAGGCCGCGTGGCCGTGGGCGGGAGCCAGCCGGCGGGGATGCCGGAAGACGCGGGCGCGGGGCCGGCGTTGGTCGACGCGGGGCACCGGGCGACCGTGGGGCGGGAGGCCGGGGCCGAGGCGCGGATTGAACCGGTTTCGGCGCAGGCGATGGCCCGCGAGCTCCACTGGCAGCCCCAGTTGCTGGACTTCGCGGGGGCGCCGCTCGGCGCGGCCGTGGCCGAGTTCAACCGGCGCAACCGGACCCAGCTGGTGCTGGCCGATCCCGGGCTGGCCGACCTGCCCGTGATCGCGTCGATCCGGTCGGACAACGTCGAGGGCTTCGTCCGTTTCCTGGAGGCTTCGCGCCTGGTGCGCGTGGAGCGGCGGGGTGTGGACGAGATCGTGGTGGAGCGGCGGCCGTAGCGCCCGCATTCGCCGCTGTTTCCCGCCGCCGCGCGCGATGCGTCCGTCCGCCGCAAATTTTCCTAGTGAAAGTCGCGGGCCGGAACGTCCCGGGAGTATTGCCCCCCGCGTCCCTGCCCTGTTCCGCCGCCTGTGTTCCTGGCTCGCCCTGCTGCTCCTCGCCTGCCCGCGGGCGGGGGCGGGACCGGTGGAGCGGGAATTTGACGTGCCGGCCGGGGACGCGGCGGCAACGCTGCCGTTGGCGGCGCGGCAGGGGGGGCTGGAGATTGCGGTCTTCGAGGGGACCGTGCGCGGGGTGCACACCCCGGCCTTGCGCGGGCGGCTGGAGCCCAGGGTGGCCCTTGCCCGGCTGGTGGCCGGCACGGGCCTCGAATTGGTCGATGATGGCGGCGTCGGGCCGATCACCCTCCGGAGGACCGAAGTGCCGCGCCCCCTCGCCTCCCCCACCCCTTCCGAAAACCCGATGAAACCCCGCACCCTCCTCGCCACCCTCGGCGCCTGGCTGACCCTCGCCGCCGGTCCCCTGCCCGAAGCCCGCGCCGCCGACGGCGCCCCGCTGCCCACCGGATCCGTGGAGGGCCGCATCCTCAACGCCACCGTCGGCAGCTACGTGAACAATGCCCGCGTCGTGATCGAAGGCACGCGGCTGGAGGCGTTCTCCGACGAGGCGGGCAACTACGCCTTCCCGCGCGTCCCAGCCGGCCCTGTCGTCGTCCGCGCCACCTTCACCGGCCTCGCCGCGGGCACGGTCAAGGTCCAGGTCCAGCCCGGCGCACGCACGGAGGCGAACGTGTCGCTCCGGGCCGGGCGCGAGCCGGACACGGTGCTGCTGGACGCCTTCACCGTGGCGGCGAAGCGGGATATGGCGGCCTCCGACATCGCCGTGAACGAGCAGCGCGTCGCGACCTCGATCAAGAGCGTGGTGTCGACCGATTCCTTCGCGGACATCGCCGACGGCAACGTGGGGGAATTCGCCAAGTACCTGCCTGGGGTGACCCTCAATCGGAGCGGGAGCGACGGCCTGACGATGTCCATCGGCGGCGTGCCGCCCGGGGGCACCCCGATCACGCTGGACGGCAATGGCATCGCGAGCGCGACGGGCTCGAACGCCAACCGCCAGGTCGAGTTCGAGAACATCGCGGTCAACAGCCTGGCGCGCGTCGAGGTCTCCCGTTCCCAGAATCCGGACACGCCGGCCAACGCGATCGGGGGCTCCGTGAACCTGATCAGCCGGAGCAGCTTCGAGCGCTCGCGGCCGACGTACACCCTGAAGGCCTACCTGACGTTCCGCGGCGACGACTTCAGCCTGCGCAAGGAACCGGGCCCGTTCCAGCACCGGGAGTACGTCTTCCTGCCCAACCTCGAGCTGGGGGCCGTCGTGCCGCTCTCGCGGAACTTCGGCTTCACCGCCAGCGCCCTCGCCACGCGGACCTACAACAACGGTCCCGGGATCACGCAGGACTGGGTGCCCACGGTCGCCGCGCAGTCGGCCAACTTTCCCGCCACGAGCCCCGACAAGCCCTACCTCGCGCGCTACCGCGTGCAGGAGCGGCCGAAGCTGACCGCCCGCAACAATCTCAGCCTGAACGCCGACTGGCGCATCAGCCCCGCGGGCGTCCTCACCCTCGGCTTCCAATACGCCTACTTCCACGCGGAGTTCTGGGTGCGGCAGCTCAACTTCGACACCGGGCGGGTCGAGTCCTTCGGCCCGAACTTCACCCAGGGCGCCGCCGGCGCCGGCTTCGTCCAGATCCTCACGGATGCGCGGGCCAAGGCCAACACCTCGTGGGCGCCGAGCTTCCGGTACAAGCACGATGGTCCGGTCTGGCAGTGGCAGGTCGGGGGCGCCTACTCGGCCGCCTCGAACCAGTACGCGAACGAGGGGTATTTCCTCGGGAACAACGCCTTCCTGCGCGACGTCACCCTGCGCTTCGAGGGCCTGACCGTCGACCATCCGACCAGCATCGGGGTGCGGGACCGGACCGGGCGCGACGTGGATCCCTACGCGCTGGCCAATTACCGGCTGGAGAGCGTTTCGGGGCAGAGCTTCACCAGCGCCGCCATCGTGCGGACCCTGAACGCGCACGCGCGGCGGGAGTTCGGGGCCGTGCTCCCGATCACCGTGAAGGCGGGCGCGGACCTGCGCTCGGAGCACCGCGACCTGCGGCGACCGACCTACAGCTACGGCTTCATCGGCGCTGACGGCGTGGCGCGGACAGCGGACGACAGCGCCGCGCAGTGGCTCGATCCGAGCTACTCGCAGCGGGACCTCATCTTCGGCCCGCGGATGCAGTGGTTCGACCTGGACCAGATCGGGGCGGCATTCCGCGACCGGCGGCAGTCCTTTACCAACACCGAGGCCCAGGCGGTCACGGCGTACCGCAGCAGCGTCACGGGGTCGCAGGTCATCACCGAGACCATCCTCGCGCCGTACCTGCGGCTGGACACCGCGCTGTTCGCCGGGCGGCTGCAGCTGACCGGGGGCGTGCGGTACGAGCGGACGGAGGACGTGGGCACGGGGCCGCTGATCGACCCAACGCGGATCTACCAGCGCAACGCGGCGGGCCAGATCGTGCGCGATGCCGCGGGGCGCCCGGTGGTCACCGCGGCGCTCGCCTCCCTCGCGGGCAGCCGGCTCGCCTACGTGGAGCGCGGCGCGCAGGCCCGGAAATCGTACGACGACTTCTTCCCCTCGATCAACGGCACCTGGAAGTTCACCCCGAGCCTGCTGGGACGGGCCTCCTACAGCCGCTCCTTCAACCGGCCGGACTTCGGCAACATCCTGCCGTCCATGAACCTCCCGGACACGGAATCGACGAGCCGAACCATCACCGCGACCAACCCGGGCCTGCAGCCGTGGTTCGCGGACAGCTACGGGCTGGCGCTCGAGTACTACTTCAATGAGCCGTCGACGGGCGTGGTCTCCGTGCGGAGTTACCGGCGCGACATCACGGACTTCTGGGGCACCACGCTGTCCCCGGCCACGAACGACATCCTCGGCCCCTACGGCATCGACCCGGCGGTGTACGGTGACGCGCTCGGCTACTTCGTGAGCACGACGCGGAACGTGGGCGCGGCCCGCGTGAGTGGCACGGAGTTCGATTACCGCCAGAACCTCGTTTTCCTGCCGCCGTGGGCGCGGGGGCTGACGGTCTTCGGCAACGTGACCCTCCAGCGCACCCAGGGCAGCCAGCAGGCGAGCTTCACCGGCTTCGTGCGCAAGACCTTCAACTGGGGCGTGTCCTTCAACCGCGAGCGGCTGACGCTCCGCCTCGCCGTGAACCACCGCGGACGCATCGAGCAGGGCCGCGTGACCAACGCCGGCACCGAGCCGAACACGATCACCTACCTCCAGGCGCGGGCCATCGCCGACGTGGCCGCGGAGTACCGCTTCACGCGGCGCTACGCGCTGTACGTCACCGGCCGGAACGTCAATTCGGCCAACGAGGACACCGTGACCTACGGTCCCTCGACCCCGGCGGACCGGATCATCCGCGGCCGCATCAACTACGGGGCCACATGGTACGTCGGCTTCAAGGCGACGCTCTGAAGGACGGCGGATGACCACCCCTGCCGTACCCGTGGTCCCTCCCCGGACTCCCGCTCCCGGGCCTTCCCGGCGCGCCTTCCTCCGGCTCTCCGCCGCGGTCGCGCTCCAGCCCGGGGTGATCCGTGCCGCCGCGGACACCTCCGGGTCCCCGCCGTGGTTCCGGCGTTTCCCGCGGGATCCGGGCCTGGAAGCCCGCGTGCCGGTGGTCCGGATCGCCACCGGGCGGACGATCCACCGGTTCTTCGACACCTCGCCGCTGAGCCCTTCCGGCCGCTATGCGGGCCTGTTCCGCCTGCCCCAGGAGACGCGGACGCCGCAGCCGGGCGAGTCGGGCGAGGTCGTGGTGATCGACCTGCACACCGGGCAGGAACGCGTGGTCGCCACCTCGCGGGGCTGGGAGGTTCAGCTGGGGGCCAACGTGCAGTGGGGTCGCACCGACGCCGAGCTGTACTTCAACGACGTCGATCCGGCCACCTGGACCCCGTTCGCGGTGCAGCTCGATCCCCTCACCGGAAGATCCCGCCGGCTGGCCGGCACCGTCTTCACCGTCTCACCGGACGGGACGCAGCTCACCTCCTACAACCTTGTTTCCTCCCGCCGGATCCAGGTCGGCTACGGGGTCGTCGTGCCCGACGGGCACGCCCGGCGGAACCTCGGTCCGGTCGACGACGACGGCATCTTCATCACCGACCTCGCGACCGGGAGCACCCGGCTGATCGCCTCGATCCGGGACATCTGCACCCGGGCGGTGCCGCGGCTGGAGATTCCCCACGCGGAGCGTTGCGAGTTCTACTGCTTCCAGGTGCGCTGGAATCGCCAGGGCACGCGGCTGATGACCTTCCTGCGCTGGCACGATCCGGCCGAGCCCAAGGGAGGACCGCGGCGCCTCACGCTGGTCACGATGCGGGGGGACGGTTCCGACATCCGCCTCGCGGTCACCCCCGCGCAGTACGCGCGCGGCGGCCATCACCCGATGTGGGCCCCGGATGGGGAACACCTGACCATCAACCTCAACGTCCGGGACGGGACGAAGGACCTGGACCTCGTGCAGGTGCGCTACGACGGCAGCACCCGGAGCTCGGTCCATCCCGTCGGATCCGGCCATCCCTCGCGCCACCCGACCCTGCCCTTTGTCGTTACCGACGCCTACACCCACGAGCCGCTCGCACGCCCAAATGGAACGGTGCCGCTGCGCCTGATCGACCTGCGCGACCAGACCGAAGTCGCGCTCGCCTGGGTGCCTGCCCGGCGCAGCGACAGCGCGCGGCTCACGACGGAATTTCGCATCGACCAGCATCCGGTCTGGGACGCCACCGGCCGCCTCCTCATCTTCAATGGCGTGCATGCCGACACGCGCGCCGTTTACGTGGCCGACGTCGGTTCCTGGCTGGACCAGGCGATGGCCCGCACCTGAACCCCCTTTGATCCCCATGAACCGCCGCCGCTTCCTCCACCACACCGCCGCCACCGCCCTCGCCTCC
>JBMTAG010000155.1:0-6670 GCA_049428505.1 Opitutaceae bacterium
GGCGGGACGGGGAGCGGAAGGGGAGGCGGCGGGGGAGCCGGAGTCGGCGGCGGGCGCCGGACGCGAGCCGGTGAGCTTGCCACGCAGCTTCGCAAACAAGTTCTTCAACATACGGATTAAACGGCGGAGCCTCGGGGAATCCCCGGCATTTGCAACCCCCGATCACGGCACGGCCCCCGCCGCGCCGGCTACAGCTTGGCTTGGATGCGATCCAGCAGCGTGCGGGAGAGCCGCTCGTCCCCGAAGACCCCGACGCGGATGCGGACCCGGGTGAGCTTCTCGCCGACCACGTCCTGCCGGATCTCGATCCGCTGGTCCGCCGCGTTGCGCACCACGGTGAGGGCGAGCAGGGCGTCCTTGTTCTCGCTGATGCGGACGAACTTCAGTTCCTCGATGGCGCGGTTCACGGCCTGGTTGGTCCGGTCCAGGTTGCCGCCGAGGGTGGCCTCGAGTTCGCCCCGGAGGTAGGCGACCGTCCCGGCGCCCGCCCCGGCGGCCACGACGGCAACGCAACCGGAACCGAGGGCGGCGAACGCGAGGAGGGAGAGCGAGGCCGCGAAGCCCCGGAACAGACGGGAGGAAAGGAGGTTCATCGCAGGGGCGAGACCGCCAGAACCCGGCGCGGGTTCCAAGGCTTAATCCCTTGCGCGGGGGGCGCCCTCCCCCACCCTCCGCCGGATGGCCGCACCCGAAGAGGATCCCGCCGAGGTGGAACGCGCGTACCGCCGCGCGCTCTTCAAGCTGATCATCCACCTCGGCTACGTCTTCCTGCTCTGCCTCGGCGCCTTCGCCATCCGCAAGGCCTTCGGCCTGCCCCCCGCGTTCCTGACGGTCGTGCTGGTGCTCGCCCTGTTGCTCTTCAGCCCGGAAATCTTCCGGTTCATGGTGCTCCGGGCCAAGGTGCAGCGCATCCGCGCGGGCGACTGACCGGCCCGCTTGCGCGGCGACCCTTTCCCGCCTAGCTCGGGGGAATGGAGAACTTCACCTACCACAATCCCACCCGGATCCTCTTCGGGCGCGGCCAGATCGCCAACCTCGCCCCGGAAATCCCCGCGGGCGCCCGGGTGCTCCTCCTCGCCGGCGGCGGCAGCATCCGCGCCAATGGCGTCCATGCCCAGGTCCGTACCGCCCTCGGCGACCGGACGGTGCAGGAGTTCTGGGGCGTGGAGGCCAACCCGGACTACGACACCCTGATGCGCGCCGTGGACCTGGTCCGGCGCGAGCGACTCGACTGGATCCTGGCGGTCGGGGGCGGTTCGGTCCTCGATGGCGCCAAGTTCGTGGCGGCGGCCGCGGGCCACGCCGGCGACCCCTGGGAAATCCTGACCAGCGCCGGGGCCAAGGTCACCTCCGCCCTCCCGTTGGCGGCCGTCCTCACGCTCCCGGCAACCGGTTCGGAAGCCAACGCCGCCGCGGTGATCAGCCGCCGGGCGTGGCGCGAGAAGCTGTTCTTCATTCATCCCTCCGTCTTCCCGCGCTGTGCCGTGCTGGACCCGGAGACGACCTTCTCCCTGCCGGAACGCCAGGTGGCCAACGGCATCGGCGACGCCTTCTGCCACGTCCTGGAACAGTACCTCACCCACCCGGCGGACGCCGCCGTGCAGGATGAGTTCGCCGAGGGCGTCCTGCGGATTCTGGTCCGCGAGGGCCCCCGCACCCTCGCCCAGCCGCGCGACTACGCCGCCCGGGCGAACCTCGTCTGGGCCGCGACCTGGGCCCTCAATGGCGCGATTGGGGCCGGGGTCCCGCAGGATTGGGCGACCCACATGATCGGCCACGAGCTGACCGCCCTCCACGGCCTCGATCACGCCCGCACCCTCGCGGTGGTGCTGCCGAGCCTCCTCGAGGTCCGCCGCGCGGCCAAGCGGGAGAAGCTCCTGCAGTACGGCGAACGGGTCTGGGGCATCCGCGAAGGTTCGGTCGCCACGCGCGTGGACGCGGCGATCGCCCGCACGCGGGCCTTCTACGAGTCGATCGGCCTGCCGACCACGCTGGGCGCCCATGGCATCCCGGTCGCGACCGCCCCCGAGGTCGCGCGCCGCCTCGCGGCGCGCGGGATGACGCAACTCGGCGAACGGGGCGAGGTTACCCCGGCGGTGGTGGAGGAAATCCTGCGGCGGGCGGCTTGACGGCCCGGTTCAGGGCGCTTTCGGCGCCGGAAGGCGGGCGGCGAGCCGCGCCCGCAGTTCCCGCAGGGTGGCGGCATGGCGGGGATCACCGGCGAGATTGGTGAATTCGCCGGGATCGTTGGCGTGGTCGTAAAGCTCCAGGCCGTTGCGGCCCTCGTCCCACTCGGTGCAGCGCCAGCGCTCGGTGCGGACGCTGCGGCCCCAATGTTCGGCCTTGGGCCCGCGCCGGGCCTGGGTGAAGGCGCCCTCGTGCAGGCGGGCCGCGGGATCGGCCAGCAAGGGCCGCAGGCTCTTGCCCTCGAGCGCGGCGGGCGCCGGCAGGCCGGCGAGGTCGCACAGCGTCGGGTACAGGTCGAGCAGCTCCACCACGGACCGGCTGGCCCGGCCGTTGCCCGCCGCCCCCGGGGCGAAGACGATCAGCGGCACGCGGGCGGACTCCTCGAACAGGCTCCGCTTGTGCCACAACCCGTGCTCGCCCAAGTGCCAGCCATGGTCGCCGGTGAAGACGATCAGCGTCTGCTCCGCGACGCCTTCGCGCTCCAGGGCCGCCAGCAGGCGCCCCGCTTGGGCGTCCATATAGCTCACCGTGGCCAGATAGGCCCGGATCGCGGCCCGGCGCTGGTCCGGCGTCGCCGTCATCGCGTACTGGGGCACCGCCTCGTTGCGCGCGGGCAAGGGAATGTCGGCCACGTCGTCCGCCGGTTCGGCCGGCAACGTGATCCGTTCGAAGGGATAGAGGTCGTAGTACTTGGCGGGGGCGACGAACGGCAGGTGCGGGCGATGAAACCCGACCGCGAGGAAGAACGGCTTGGAACGGTCCCGCCGGCCCAGCCACGCGATCGCCTCCCGCGCAAACCCGCCGTCCACGAGGTCGTCGTCCCCCGCCACGCTCTCCTCCCACGACAAGCCCTCGCGGCGCCCGGTGGGGACTTGGACGGCGCTCGGCCGCTTGGGCGGATAGGGGCGCTCGTCCTTGAAGGGCGTGCCGAAGTCCCACGCCTGCGGATCGTCGCGGCTCTCGTCACCCGAGGGCACGCCGAGGTGGAAGATCTTGCCGGCGCGCGCCGTGGTGTAGCCGTGGCGCCGGAAATGGGTCGGAAGCGTCACCACGCCGGGCAGATTGCGGTACAGGTCGTCGGCATTGACCGTCACGCCCGTGGTGTGGGGGCGCATCCCGGCCAGCAGGGAGGCCCGCGAGGGGTTGCAATGGGGGAACTGGCAGTAGGCGCGGTCGAAGCGCACGCCCCGGCGCGCCAGCGCGTCCAGGTGCGGGGTCTGCGCCAACGGGTGACCAAAGCTGCCCAGCGTGGCGGCCAGGTCGTCGGCCAGGATGAAGAGGACGTTGGGGCGCGCGGGGGCGGCCGCCGCGGCGGGCACGGCGGGCACGAGCACGGGCAACAGCAGCAGGAGGGGGAGGAACCAGCGGGGCATGAGCCGGAGGCTGGAGGCACCCGCGCCGCGGATCGAGCCGGAAGCGCTCCGGCGCGACCGCGGCCGGCTCGCAATTTGACCGCCACGGCCTTTGCTCCGGGCCCATGGAACCCACCGTCCGCCTCGGCGTGCTCAACATCTCGGACCGGGCCAGCGCGGGCGTCTACGCGGACACCCCGGGCCAGGCGTGCGCGGCCCTCTTGCGGGAGTGGCTGCGGACGCCCTTCACGCTGGAGTACAAGGTGATCCCGGACGAGCAGCCGGTGATCGAGGCGGAGCTGCGGCGGATGGCGGATGAGGCGGGTTGCGGCCTCGTCGTGACGACCGGCGGGACCGGGCCGGCGCCGCGGGACGTCACGCCCGAGGCCACCGTCGCCGTCTGCAGCCGGACGTTGCCCGGCTTCGGCGAGCTGATGCGCGCGACGTCGCTGCGCTACGTGCCGACGGCGATCCTGTCGCGGCAGACGGCGGGCATCCGGGGCCGGACCCTCATCGTGAACCTGCCGGGGCGGCCGAAGGCGATCCGGGAGAACCTGGAGGCGGTGTTTCCGGCGATCCCCTATTGCCTGGACCTGATCGGGGGCCCGCGGCTGGAGACCAACGAGGCCGTGATGAAGGCGTTCCGCCCGCCGGGTTGAGGGCGGCGGCCAAGGCGACGAGCGCCCGCGTGCCCTCAGTGCTGGTCCCGGGATCCTACAGTGATCCTTCGGTTATCCTTCGGGGTCCCAGAGGTAAAAATGGGTTTTCGCCAATCGGAACCGAAGGATGACCGAAGGATGAAAGCAGGAGGAAGGCAGGAGCAGGCCGGGAGGAACGTTTGCGGGCCGATGGGCCGCGGGGCCCGATCGCGGACCCGCGCCGGGCGCACCCTCGCGCCACCCCCGGAGGTTAGCCGCAAAAGGCACAAAGGGCGCTAGGCGCGGACCAGGCTGATGGTGGCGTCCATAGACGCCGCGGAGGTTTCAGGGCGAGCTTTCTGAGGGGAGGGTACGAACCAATGCCACGAGGTCTTCGCCTCCGTACGCCTGGGCGATCGGAAATTCCTCGGCTCGAGTCCCTGCCTCGACGAATCAGTCTTTTCAGCGGCCGAGGCGTCTATGGACGCCACGCACAGTCCCAACCGCGGATTCGACCCTTTTGAGCCTTTTGTGGCCATCCTCTGGAACTGATGGATGCCGTCGGGCGTGACCCCCGCTGGCAAGCCGCCAAGGCCGGGCTTCTTTGGCTCAGGTGAAATTGGTCAACGGCGCCCACGCCGGGCCGGCGGAGACTTGCGCCGCACCGCGGGAACGCCTCACTCCTCACCACTTTCCCATGACGACCTACGTGTACGAGACCATCCCGGACCAACCGGGGAAGAAGCCGCGCCAATTCGAGGTCCGCCAGTCGATGCACGATGCTCCCCTCGAGCGGCATCCGGAGACCGGCGAGCGCGTGAAGCGGGTCATCGCCGGCGGTTACGGCGTGATCGCCCAACGGGCGGCTCCGCCCCCGGCCCCCTGCGGCAGCCAATGCGCCTGCTACGGCAACAATTGATCCGGCCATGACCAACCTCTCCGCTCCCGACCTCACCCTCCATCCCCCGCGCAGCGTGCGGGTGCGCCTCGGTGGCTACGCCCACCTGCCCCGCCTGCTCGACAAGGCGCGGGCCAGCGCGGCCGGCAAGATCGGCGCCTACGTCTACCACTGCCCCCTCGACAAGCAGTTCTTCACCTTCACCGGGCTGAATGCGGACGCATTCCTGGCGGAGGCTGCCAAGGGGACCTCCGACACCCAGATGCTGGGTTGGGTGCGCGCCCGCACCGCGCGGTTGCCCGCGGAAATCGAGGCCTGGTCGGACTGGCTCATGCGCCACGGCCCGGGCGGCAGCGACGGCCACCAATGGATGGCGGCGACCCTCAAGGCGGCGGCCCCGGACCGGGATGACATCAAGGGCTTCGCGGACCTGCTCGACCTCGACGACTACGTGAGCTTCGGTGGCCGCGGTTGAGTGTGGGGCGGGCCCGCCGCCTGCCCGGGCGGTCAGAGTTCCGTGTACTTGTCGGAGCGGCCGCGGGCGCGTTCGACCGGGTACTTGGCGGCATTCGCGGCCATCTTGGTGCTGATGGCGCGCGAGAGGTCGATGCCGGCCATGTTGGCGAACTGGAGGGCGTAGACCACCACGTCGGCCAGTTCGTCCGCGATGCGAGGCTGCCGGACGGGATCCGCGGCGAGGCGGCGGGCCTCCTCGGGGGAGACCCAGAGGAACGGCTCCATCAGTTCGCCGGCCTCTGCGGCGAGGGCCATGCTCAGGTTCTTGGGGCTGTGGAACTGTTCCCAGTCGCGCTCGCGGGCGAAGGCAAGCACGCGTGCCTTGAGGGTGGCCACGGTGGTGGAGTCGTCGGTTCCGGGAGTCATCTTCGGACCGTGGCGGGCGGCGCCGCGCGGCGCAATCTCGCGAAAAACTTCCGTTCTGACTTGGCACGAGGCCTGCAGTGCGTTCTGTCGACCCGTTCTCTGATGACCGTCTCGCCCCATTCCACCGTCCGCCGCTCCGGCGCCTGCATCCAGCAGGCGTGGCAGCGCATCGGCGGCATGGGCGCGGTCACCGTTTCCGTCGGAAACAAACAGACCGTTCCGGGCCGCCAGCACTGAAGCTTCCTCCGGAAGCGCAGTTCCTGAGCCGAGCCCGACGGTCTTCCGACCGGCGAGGAAGGCGCTTCCACCCTTTCCTCCATGAACCTCACCGAAACCTCCGTCCGGCCCCGTGCCGGTGTTCGCCCTGCCCTGAGCGCCCGCCCCGAGCGGCAGCCGCGGCAGCCGGTCCACGAGTGCGCGGAGCACCCGGAGGGGGTGCGCCTCACCGTCTACGTGCCGGGCGTCGACGACTCGGCCGTGGAGATTGAGGGCCGCGGGGCGGACCTGACCGTGCTGGCGCGGAAGGAGCGCGTGGTACGGCCCAATTTCGAGGCGCTCCACCTCGAGGCCGCCCAGCGCGACTACCTCCTGCGGCTGCGCCTGGGGGCGGGCTACGATTTCAGCCGGATGGAGGCGGAACTGGCGGACGGAGTCCTCACCGTGCTCGTCCCGCGCCGGAGCCGGACCGCGGCGCACGGCCTCGCGGCCTGAAC
>JBMTAG010000156.1:0-6636 GCA_049428505.1 Opitutaceae bacterium
CGCGGCAACTGCCGCGGCTACACCAGACCGCGGCCACCTCCGGTCCTGCAAACGTTGACCAGCGTCCCCCGACCCTCGACAACCGTCCTCTGCCCGCGCCCGCCCTATGCCGTCGATCCCGGACCTGCCCATCTACGAACTCGAAGCCGCCCTCGTCGCGGCTCTGCGTTCGGGCAACCGGCTCGTGATCCAGGCGCCCACCGGGTCCGGTAAATCCACTCAGATCCCCCAATGGCTCTGGCGGCACGGACTGCTCGGGGAAACCGGCCAGGCGGTCGTCCTCCAGCCGCGCCGCCTCGCCGCGCGGATGCTGTCCGCGCGCGTCGCCGAGGAGGCCGGCACGCGGCTGGGCGAGGGCGTCGGGTACCAGATCCGGCTGGAGTCCCGGGTCAGCGCGCGGACGCGCATCCGGTTCGTCACGGAGGGCATCTTGCTGCGCCAGATGACCTTTGACCCCACGCTGCCCGGGGTGGCGGCGCTGGTGTTCGATGAGTTCCACGAGCGGCACCTGCACGGGGACATCACCCTCGCCCGGGCGCTCCAGATCCAGGCCTCCGTGCGTCCGGACCTCCGCATCCTCGTGATGTCCGCGACCCTCGACACCGGGAGCCTCGCCGCCTACCTCGCGCCGTGCGAAACGCTGGTCTCGCGGGGGCGGACCCATCCGGTGCGGATCGAGTACCAGGCGCGCCCCGTGAACTTCGAGCAGGAGCCCGTGTGGGAGGCCGCCGCGCGGGAGTGCGAGCGGGTCGCGGCCGCCACGCCGGGAGACCTGCTGGTGTTCATGCCCGGCGCCTACGAGATCAGCCGGACGCTGCAGGCGCTCGACCACGCGCGTGGGCTGCGGGGCTGCGTGGCGTTGCCCTTGCACGGGGAACTTTCGCCCGAGGCGCAGGACCGCGCGGTCGCGCGGCAGTCGGCCCGGAAGATCATTGTCGCGACCAACGTGGCCGAGACCTCCCTGACCATCGACGGGGTGACCGCGGTGGTGGATTCGGGGCTGGCGCGGATCGCGCGCTTTGATCCGCAGCGCGGCATCAACACCCTGCTGGTGGAACGGATCTCGGCGGCGAGCGCGGACCAGCGGGCGGGGCGGGCGGGGCGGACCGCGCCCGGGGTTTGCGTGCGGCTGTGGACCGAGCGGGAACACGCCCAGCGCGCGCCCCAGGAACTGCCGGAGGTGCGGCGGCTGGATCTCTCCGAGGTGGTGCTCACCCTCAAGGCGGCGGGCATCGCGGACATCGTTTCCTTCCCGTGGCTGGAGCGGCCCGAGCCGCGGGCCCTCGAGCGGGCGGAGTTGCTGCTCGCGGATCTCGGCGCCCTCGGTCCGCCGGGTTCGGCGGGGGGCCACCGGGTGATCACGGAGGTGGGCCGACGGATGCGGCGGTTCCCCGGCCATCCGCGCTAGGCTCGGATGTTCCTCGCCGCCGAGGCGGCCGGCTGCGTTCGGGATGCCGCCCTGGTGGCGGCGCTCGCGCAGGGGCGGGGCCTGCTGGTGCGGGGCGTGTCCCGCGAGGTCGACCAGGCGCGGGAAGACACGCTGGGCGAGGAGCGGACGAGCGACTTCCTGCTGCAGCGGGCGGCGTGGGAGGAGGCGCGGCGGTGCGGGTTCGAACTGGAGGCGTGCCGGCGTCTCGGGATCCACGCGCAGGCGGCGCGGCAGGTGGGTCCCTTGCTGGCCCAGTTCCTCGAGATCGCGGCGGCCGAGGGCCTGCCGATCGAGGAACGCCCGGCGGACGCGGACGCGCTCCGCAAGTGCATCCTGGCGGGCTTTTCCGACCAACTGGCGCGGCGCCTCGATGCGGGCACGCTGCGGTGCGAGCTGGTGCACCAGCGGCGGGGCATGCTGGCCCGCGAGAGCTGCGTGCAGGGCTCGCCGCTCTTCGTGGCGGCGGAGATCAGCGAGGTGGGCGGGCGGGGAGGGGAGGTGACGACCCTGCTCTCGCTGGCGACGGCGGTGGAGGAGTCCTGGCTGCGGGAACTGTTCCCGGTCGATTATCAGGAGACCCAAGGGGTCATTTACGACGAGCAGGCGCGGCGCGTGGTGGCCCGGCGGGAGCGCCGTTTCCGCGACCTCGTCCTCGAGTCCCGCGCCGGGGGCGACGACATTCCCGCCTCGGCCGCGGCCGCCCTGCTGGCGAAGGAAGTGCTGGCGGGGCGGATCCGCCTGGAGGGCTGGGACGAGGGGGTCGAGCAGTGGATCATCCGGGTCAACCGGCTGGCCGAGTGGTTCCCGGAGTTGGAGGTCACGCCGATCACGCCGGCGGACCGGGCGACCCTGATCGAGCAGGTGTGCTATGGGGAGCGGGGGTACCGCGACCTGAAGGACAAGCCGGTGCTCCCGGTGCTGCGCGAGTGGCTCACGGCGGAGCAGCTGGCGGTGCTCGACGATTACCTGCCGGAGCGCCTCGTGATGGCCAACGGCCGCCGCGCGCGCCTGACCTATGCGGCCGAGGGCCCGCCGGTGCTGAGCGCGCGGATCCAGGAACTGTACGGCATCGACGGCCGCTTTGCGGTGGGACACGGGCGGGTGCCGGTGCGGATCGAGGTGCTGGCGCCCAACCAGCGGCCGATTCAGGTGACGGAGGACCTGGGGGCGTTCTGGCGGGAGATGTACCCGAAGGTGCGCGCGGAGTTGTCGCGCCGTTATCCGCGGCACGAGTGGCGTTGAGCAGGGCCGGGCTTGACCTGCCCGGGAGGCCGGCGCTGGATGGCAGGGTCGAAGCCGGTCCCCGCCGGCGCTTTCCCCCCCCCGTTGGTTTCACCCCTCCGCCTCCCGTCATGACCCTGTTGCCCCGTCGTAGCTTTCTGCGTCAGTCCGCGTTCGCCGCGGGTTCGCTCGCCCTGCTGGGCGGCACCCGCTCGGCCGCGCGGGTCGTCGGCGCCAACAATCGCCTGCGCATCGCCGTCGCCGGCCTCAACGGCCGGGGCAAGAGCCACATCTCCGGCTGGCTGGAGCAGCCGAACGTCGAGATCGCGTACCTGATCGATCCGGACCAGCGCGTGCTGGAGCGGACCCTCAAGAACGTGCAGGAGCGGGTGCAGGGCCGGTACACCCCGCAGGGCGTCGCGGATGTGCGGAAGGCCCTCGCTGACCCGAACCTCGATGCGATCTCCATTGCGGCCCCGAATCACTGGCACTCGCTGATGACCATCTGGGCGGCGCAGGCGGGCAAGCACGTGTACGTCGAGAAGCCGATGAGCCACGACGTGGTCGAGGGCCGGGTGGTGGTGGCGGCGCAGCGCAAGTACGGGGTGGTCATCCAGCACGGCACCCAGCGCCGGAGCGACGCGAAGCTGGCGGGACTCCATGCGGCGATCCAGGCGGGCAAGTTCGGGCGCCTGAAGGTTTCCTACGGCTATTGCTGCAAGCCGCGCGACACGATCGGGATGAAGCCCGCGGGCGCGCCGCCGGCGGGGCTCGACTGGAACCTCTGGCGCGGACCGGCGAAGACGGAGTACCATGCGAACCTGGTTCACTACAACTGGCATTGGTTCTGGGCCACCGGCAACGGGGACATGAACAACCAGGGCACGCACCAGCTCGACGTCGCCCGCTGGGCGCTCGAGCCGAAGCTGACCAACCCCGTGCGGGTGATGGCCCTGGGCGGCCGCTTCAAGTGGAACGACCAAGGCGAGACCCCGAACACGATGTTCGCCATCGCCGAGTATCCGAACGGCCAGCAGGTCTTCTTCAATGTCCGCAACGTGAACCACCCGGGTTACGTGCACCAGGTGAAGAACGAGTATTACTTCGAGGACGGCGGTAAGATCATCGACGGCTCCTATTTCGCCAAGGGTAGCGCCAAGGGGGAGAAGCTGAACCTTCCTCCGGGTCAGGTGACCCCCGGTGGCAACTGGGGCTCGTTCATCGCCGCTTGTCGCGCGGGCAAGCCGGAGATGGCCAACGGCAACGCCGAGGAGTCCCATTATGCCAGCGTGCTGGGCCACCTCATGAACAACTCCTACCGGCTGGGGAAGAAGGTGCCGTTCAACGCGAAGGCCGGGCGCTTCGGGGACAATGCGGCCGCCGCCGAGCACTTCCTGAAGCTCCACGAGATGATGCGCGACGGCGCGGGCGTCCCGGAGAACGGGGCGGAGTACGTCGTCGGCCCTTGGCTGACCTTTGATCCGGCCGCCGAGCGGCACACCGGGGAGTTCGCGGCGGAGGCCAACGCGCTGCTGCAGGATCCCAACCACAAGGGCTTCGAGATCCCCTCTGCCGCGAAGGTCTGAGCGGGCCCACCGGCCGCCACCGCGCGGAAAAGGGGTTGCCTCGGCGCGGCGGCGGCGGTGCCTTGGACGCTTCCCGGCGTCCATGACCGAGCTCCTCATCATCAAGCCTTCCTCCCTCGGGGACATCGTCCACGGGCTGCAGGTGGCGGCGTCGCTGAAGGCGCAGGTCGAGGACCTGAGGATCTCGTGGGTCGTGCGCGAGATCTTCGCCCCGATCGTGCGCGCCTGCACCGCGGTTGACGAGGTGCACATCTTCGAACGCGGTGGCGGGGCCAAGGGATTCCTGCGCCTGACCCGCGAGCTGCGCCGGAAGCACTACGATTTCGTCTTCGACCTGCAGGGCCTTCTGCGCACGGGCCTGCTGACCTCGCGGGTGCACGCCGACCGCAAGGTGGGCCGTTCCGACGCGCGCGAGTGCTCGGGCCTGTTCTACGGGGAGAAGGTGCCGCTGCCCCGCGAGGGAAAGCGCAGCCACGCCCTGGAGATCCTGCTCCAGTTCTGCCCGGTGCTGGGTGCCAAGGCGGAGCTGCGCGGGACGCTCGGCTTCCGGCCCGTCGAGGGCCTGAGCCTGCGCTTCGCCGACGGCCGCGGCGGCGGCCGGCCGATTCTGATGTTTGTGGACAGCCGGCGGGCGGAGAAGTGCTGGAACGGCTTCAAGCAGCTCACCGAGCTCATCCTGCGCGAGGACCGCTCCCGCAAGGTGGTCTGGGCGGGCAGCAGCTACGTTCACGACCGCGGGGCGTTCCCGGCGGCGCAGTTCTTCAACCTCACGGGCAACACCAGCCTCGTCTCCCTGCCCGCGCTGATCCGCCGGGCCGAGTGGGTGATCGCCAACGACAGCGGCCCGATGCACCTCGCGGCCGCCCTCGGGGTCCCGGTGATGGGGATCTTCGGCCCGACCGATCCCCGGCTGTTCGGCCCGTATCCGCTCAACGCGCCCGACCACGTCGTGGTCCAGGCCCCGGTGGGCGACCTGCGTCTCCTGGCGGCGAAGGACGTCTACGCCCGCTTCCAGCGCGCCCGGGCCCGGCGCGCGTGAACCTGCTTTTCCCATGATTGACCCGAAGCTCCTCCGCGAGTCGCCGGACCTCGTCCGCGCGGCGATCGCCAAGAAACACCTCGAGGTGGACCTCGATGCCGTCCTCGCGGCCGATGCCGCCTGGCGGGGCAAGTTGCAGGAGGTCGAGTCCCTGCGGGCCGCCCAGAAGGCCGCCAACACGGCGATGGCCGCCTTGCCCAAGGGCTCGCCGGAGTTCACCGCCAAGGTGGCGGAGATGCGCGCGGTGTCGGCCCAGGTGAAGGAGCGCGAGGGCCAGCTGAAGGAGCTGGAGGAGCGCTTCCACCAGGCGATGCTCACCGTCCCGAACCTGCCGCACGCGAGCGTGCCGGAGGGGCGGACGCCGGAGGACAACGTGGTCTTCTCGACCCACGGCGATTGCGCCGCGGTCTCGCCGCACGCGGTGCCGCACTGGGAGATTTCCGGGTTCGAGCGGCTCTTCGATTTCAACCGGGGGGCCAAGGTCACGGGGGCGGGTTTCCCGTTCTACGTGGGCGACGGCGCGCGGATCGTGCGCGCCCTGCTCCGCTACTTTCTCGAGGAGAACGGCCGCGCCGGATATGTGGAGGTCAATCCGCCCGTCCTCGTCAACGCCGCCAGCGCGACCGCCACCGGACAGCTGCCGGACAAGGAGGGTCAGATGTACGAGACCACGCCGGACCACCTCTACGCGGTGCCCACGGCGGAGGTGCCCCTGACCAACTTCTTCCGCGACGAGATCCTCGAGGAGTCCGCGCTGCCGGTCTACCGGTGCGCGTACACCCCCTGTTTCCGCCGCGAGGCGGGCAGCTACGGCAAGGACGTCCGCGGGCTGAACCGGCTGCATCAGTTCGACAAGGTGGAGATGCTCAAGTGGGTCCATCCGACGCAGAGTTACATCGAGCTGGATAAGCTGCGGGACGACGCCGAGCGGTTGCTGCGCGGCCTGGGCCTGCCTTACCGGGTGCTGCTGATGTGCGGGGGCGACCTCGGGTTCGTGCAATCGAAGAAGTACGACCTCGAGGTCTGGTCGGCCGGGCAGAAGCGCTGGCTGGAGGTGTCGAGCTGTTCCAACTTCGAGACTTTCCAGGCGCGCCGGGCGCAGATCCGCTTCCGTTCCCGGGAGTCGGGACGGCCGGAGTTGGTGCACACCCTCAATGGTTCGGGTCTGGCGGTGCCGCGGGTCCTGGCGGCCCTGCTGGAGAACAATCTCCAGGCTGACGGCCGGGTGAAGCTCCCGGAGGCCCTGGTGCCCCATTTTGGCCGGGAATACCTCAGCTTTGCGTGAGGCCGCGGCGCGCTGCGGCGCGCTGCTGCCCCGGGAACGCCTCGAACCGGCGGTCGTCGCGTGGGCGCGCGGGCGC
>JBMTAG010000157.1:0-6564 GCA_049428505.1 Opitutaceae bacterium
GGTCCGCTGTAGCTGGGGCGCGCCGCCCCGGCCGACGCGACTGCACCCCCGGTTGCGGAGCAATTCCCCCCGCCCGATCACTCGTACCGCGCGGCGCGGCCGAGGTAGTTCAGCATCCAGATCTCCTTCCAGACCCGGTAGCGGCCCGCCGCCGTGAACTTGCCCTCGTCCTCCCGCAACGCCTGCGGATGCAGGAAGCCCAGCTCCGTGTTCAAATGATCCAGCTCCCGCTGCGCCGCATTGAGGTCCGCCAAGGGCTCCACCGCAAACCGGACCGGCGTGACCCCAGCCCGCTCCATCCGCCGACGGTGCCGGGCGAGGAGCGCCGGCAGGGAACGCCGCCACGGCAACCGCTCCACGTACCAATTCTCCGGAAAAAAGCCCGCAAACGGGATGTGCAGGTTATCCGTCAGGTAGCGCTGCCCATCCGCCGTGATCGAGGTGACCGCGTAGCACGCCGTGATCCCCCCGGACGCCTGCGGCAGGAACGTGGCCTGCACCCGGAGCGTGCCGGAGCCATCCTGGTAAACGGAGGTCCGCAGGTGCAGCCCTTCGGCCAGCTCGGCCTTCATCGCCTGCACCTGGCGGAACCCCTGGGCGCGGAGCCATTCGCGGTGCCGCAGCAGGCGCCGTTGCACGGGCCATTCATCGCCCGCCAGGTTCACCGCATAGCGGGGGAACAACGGCAGCGCGCTGCGGCTGTGCAGGCTGATCGCCAGCCAGTCGTGGAGCGACACCACCAGGAACCAGAGCAGGAAGAACGCTCCCGCGAGCGCCCAGAAGGGCCGGTGGATCAGGCCGTACTCGACGCAGATCTGGGCCCCGCCGACGGAGAAGATCAGCCAGCGCAGCCACCGGTCGATGATCTGCAGCAGCGGGGAGCCCAACCGCTGATTCACCTGCATCAGGACGATGGACAGCACCATCGCCCCAAGCACGGCACCGAAGATGACCGGGGAAGCGGGCAAGGCGCGGGCGGACCTCAGCTCAGCCGGACGGGCATGATCACGCAGACGAAATTATCGAGCGTCTTGAAGACGCCGGGACTGACCTCGTCCTTCACCTCGAAGAAGACCTCGTCCTTGGTCAGCGCCTTCAGCGGATCCATCACGAAGGCGGGGTTGAACGCGACCTGCAGATCGGGGCCGCTGTAGCTGATCGCCATCGATTCGTGCGCCTCGCCGAAATCCGGGCTTTGCGCGGTGATCTCGAGCAGGTTGGTCGACAACCGGATCTTCACCGAGTTGGCCTTCTCCGAGCAGACCAAGGCGGCGCGGTGCACGCATTGGAGGAGCAGTTCCCGCTCCAGCTTGATCCGCTGGTGCGTTTCCTTGGGGATCACCTGCTGGTAGTTCGGGTAGTTGCCCTCAACCACCTTCGAATACAGGTAAATGTTATCCACCAGGCCGCTGGCGTCCTTGTCGGTCGCAATCTGGAACGCGGCGCGGCGGTCGTTGAAGCTGATCTGGACCTTCTCGCCCTTGTCGAGGAGGCGGGTGAGTTCGCCCACCGTCTTGGCGGGGAGGATGATCGCGCCGGCGGTGTCGGCCGGGATCTCCATTTCCTTGGAGACCAAGGCGAGGCGGCGGCCGTCCGTGGCGACGAGGAACAGGCGGCTGTCCCGGAAGTTGAAGTAGACGCCGTTGAGGATGTAGCGGGATTCGTCGTTCGACTGGGCGTAGGCGACGTTGCGGAGCATCGTGGCCAGTTCGGTCTGGGCGAGGCTGTGGGCCTTCTCCTCCCCGAACTCAGGCAACGGGGGGAACTCCTCCTTGCCGATCCCCATGATCTTGAACGTCGAACCCCCCGAGGTGAGCTTGACCTGATGATTGGGGGACCCGTCGACCGTCACGTCGAGGTTGGGCAGTTCGCGGACGATGCCGGCGAGGCGCTTGACGGGGAGCGTGACGGCGCCGGGATCCTTGATCTCAGCCTTGATCCGGCAACGGATGCCGAGGTCGAGGTTCGTGGTGGTCAGCGAAATGTGATCCTTCTCCGCCTCGATGAGCACGTTGCTGAGGATCGGCATCGTGGCCTTGGAACCGACCACATTGAGCACCTGGGCGAGGCCGTTGGCGAAGTGGTCGCGGTTGATTTTGAATTTCATCGGGGCGGCGGGTGAATCGCGCGGAAGTTAACAAAGCTCAAACGAATAGGGGTTCAATAAGGAATTCTATCCGTAGTCATATGGGCTGCGAACAAGCGCAGCAACCGGCGCGCCACCGAGGGAAAAACGGGGTTTTCGGGTGGTGAACAACCTGCTGCCGGAACCCGATAACGGCCCGGTTATTCACGGGGTCCGGGTTGCGCGGAAGATGCCCGCAGGTTGTTCACTTGGAATTCAGCGCGGCGGCGCGGTCGCCGAAATTGCGCCGGAGGTGACGGCCGATGCCGAAGAAAACGTACCCCAGGCAGATCCCCAGCGCGGCGAATTCCTTGTAGCGGACCACGAGGGCGATCAGGACGAGCACCGCGACGAAGGAGCGGAGGCGGGTCCTTGTCTGGAGATTCACGTTCTTGCCGCTGGGGTAGCGGACCGTGCTCATCATCAGGAAGGCGATCAGCAGCATCAGCGGGGGCAGGGCGAGCGCCCCGGTCTTCAAGGAGCGGTCGGCTTCGCCCAGCTTGAGGAGGAAGAGCACCGTGGCGGCGACGGTCGAGGCGGCGGCAGGCACCGGCAACCCGATGAAGTCCCGGTTGGAATCCTTCACCCCGGGGCGGAGCAGCGGGTTGGTGATGACATTGAAGCGCGCCAAGCGCATCGCGGCACACAGCAGGTAGACGAACCCGATGAACCAGCCGATGTTCCGGAACCACTCGTAATCCTGAGCCTGGGTGGGCGAGATGATCAGGTAGAGCATCAGCAGGGCCGGCGCCATCCCGAAGGAGATGACATCCGCGAGGGAATCGAACTCCGCCCCGAAGAGCGATTCGCGGCCGCCCATCCGGGCCAGACGGCCGTCGAGGGTGTCAAACGCCGCCGCGCCGAAGATGCACCAAACGGCGTAGCGGTAATGCTCCGGGGGCGTGGCGCCCGCGTACTCGCCGGTAAGCGAGGTTTCCGCCAGCCGGGCCTGGATGCACTGGATGATGGCGGTGAAGCCGCAGAACAGGTTTCCGGCCGTCATCAGGTTGGGCAGGAAGTAGATGCGGCTGGCCTGCCGGACCAAGTAGGGGTCCTCCGCGTTGCCGTGGCCTTCCGGAGGCGGGCGCCTCATTTGGTGAGGCCCTCCAGGTACTTCCAGAATTTCGAATCCTGTTCGACGAGCTGCTGTTCCGAGACCGGAAGCTTGTTGCGGAGGAGGAAGTCCTCGAGGGAGTTCCGGTGGAGGATGTAGTCGACGTGGAGGGTGTCGCCCTGGACGTCGAAGTAGAACCGGAAGTCCCCCGAGCGGAGGCGGTAGAGCGTCTTCTGCGCGCGGCGGAAGCTGCCCAGGGGTTCGCGGGGGTGGGCGAGGTCGGCGGCCTTGAGCGCGGTGAGGGGGTTGATGGCGTCGAGCTGCGCGAGGGCGTCGAGCCGGTTCAGCTCGTGCATCGCCTGGGACGAGAACGTGACCTGGTACATCGGATCAGGAGCCGGGAGGGAGGGAGACCGGGGTCGGGGCCATCGGGAGCCCCCGGGTGTAGGCGGCGGGGAGGGGCCGGCAACGCTATTCCCGCGGGGCCGCGCCGGGGGTGGGCCGGCGCGCCGCAGGAAATGAATTAATGCTAAAGCGCCTGAGTGAACCTTGGCACTTCGGATGCTTCGCAGACAGCGCGACCCGTCAGGAAACACCGAAACCATGAACCCACTCAGGCTATGTCTACATCCGCGCAGCGTGTCCTCATTGCAATCCCGATCCTGGCCCTCGGGGCCGTTTGTGCCGGCGGGGCGACCCCGCCGGACCGCGGCCCGACCGAGGCGATCGTGACGTGGGAGCGGTTGGGCACGAGCGCGCCCACCGAGGCTCCGACCTTCGTGCTGCCGACGCAGCCGGTGGAGAGCGCGTTCGGCTTCGCGAAGGCGCTGGTCGACACGCCGCGCTCGTCTTCCCTGATCAGCGTCGAGACCATTGATCGTTTCTCGCTCTCCGCGGTCGAGGACCTCGCGCGGGTGGTGCCGGGCGTGTTCACGACCACCCGCTTCGGCATCCAGGGCGGGATCGATGTGCGCAACGTGCCCGCGGACACCTATTTCCGCGGGATGCGGCGGCTCTCGTTGCAGGGCAATGCCCGGAGCGTGCTGGCGGCGATGGACAGCATCGAGGTGGTGAAGGGCCCGCCTTCCCCGATCTTCGGGATGGGGAAGATCGGCGGCTACACCAACGTGACCCCGAAGTCCGGTCGGGCGAGGAATGGCAAGTACCTGACCGCCCCCGAGGGATTCGCCCAGGTCATCCTCGGCTCCTACGACCGGAGCGAGGTTTCCTTCGGCTACGGCGGCCCGGTCGGCGCGGGCGCGCGCCGCGGTGGATTCTACCTTTACGGCCTGCTGGAGGACTCCGAGTCCTTCGCGCGGGGGGTGCCCATCGAGCAGGAGATCCTGCAGGCCTCGCTGAGTTTGGACGATGTCCTCGGCTCCTGGCGGCTCGAGACCGGGATGTCCTATCAGGTTTCCCGCACGGCGGGAGCGCTCACGGGGCGGTTCACGCAGGATCTGGTGGACACCGGACGGTACATCCGCGGCGTGCCGCTGGTAAACCTCGACCTGAATGGCAGCGGGGTGATCGGCATCCGGGAGATGTTCCGCGCCTCGCCGGTTACCGGTTCGATCAGCGGCAATAACCTGCCCCTCATCCAGACCTGGAACTGGCCGCTCGACGCGCGGGGCCGGCCACTCCCGCTGGACCAGTTTCCGCAGGTGCCGGGCATCCCGCTGAATCTCTACAATTACCTGGTCGCCAACCCCGCGAAGGACCCCACGGGCCTGCTCCGGGCCCAGGGCATCGGGGGCCCGCGGCCGAACGCGGGCAACGGCCAGGTCCCGATCGGGATGGTGCTCGATCCGACCACGGTCGGCTACGACACGTTTGATCCGCGCCGCTCCGCGGCGTTCGAGCGCAACCTGCGGGCGGAGCTCGTCACCGGCTACTTCGACCTGATCCACGACCGGGTGCCGGACCTCACCGTGAAGAACCAGGTGTTCTTCGACAGCATGGACCAGTACAAGATCTCCAACCAGCCGTTCAGTCCGAAGAACGACGTGCTGCTCTGGGAGAACAAGCTGACGGTTGTGAAGCGGCTAAAGTCGCCGGCCGAGTTCCTCACCCTCAACAGCCTCGCCTCGGTCAATTTCCGGTACACCCGGGCCAACACCAAGAGCAGCGGCGGCGACTACGGGACCCACCGCACCGACGCGATGGCCTCCACGTGGGTGGACGAGCGGGGCGGAATGGTGCCCAACACCACCTTCGCCAACCCGTTCGAGAACGCCGATCCGCGCAGCGACGACAGCTTCCCTTGGACGACCCACGGACGCACGTCCTTCACCGAGACGGGCGGGGGCCTGATGCTGGACGCGGATCTCTGGGGCCGCACGAACGTCATCGTGGGCGGGCGCTACGACGTGTCGAAGGCGCACAATTGGAATTATGGCGGCGTCTGGGCGCTCGGGGGCGCGGGCACCTCCAATGCGAACCCGCTGCGGGAGATCACCGCCACCACGTCCTCCAAGGGAACGGATGACGGCGCGTCCTGGAGCGTGAGCCTGTCGCATCAGCTGCCCTTCCAGCTCCGCCCATACGTCACGATCGCGCGTTCCAGCCTCGCGCTGGACGGGAGCGACAACCGGATCGCGGACAACATCATCGCGGCGGGCCACATCGGCAGTGCGGAGCTGCGGGAGGCGGGCGTGAAGACGAGCCTCTTCAGGAACACGCTGTTTTCCACCTTTTCCGCCTATGAGCAGACGCGCATCATCCTCCAGTCCCCCGACGAGGATCCGGCGGCGGCGGCGGCGACCGCGGGGGCGTTCGCGAGCTCGACGCGCACGACGGGAGTGGAATGGGAGCTTAAATGGGTTCCGACGCGGCGCTTCTTCGTCACGGCCTACGCCCTGCGACAGGAGACGGAGTTCCGCCCCAACTCCGGCGGCACGCTGCTGGTGGACGCGCGCACGCTCGGGTTCCGGGACGTGGTGGATCCGGCGACGGGCCGGGTGGTTTATCCCGCCGAGGCCTTCCTCTATGGCGGTCGCAGCCGGGTGATTTTGCCGAACAACGTCGATTCCTTCAAACTGAAGGGCGGCAACCCGGAGGTGCAGGCGGCGCTGACCTCGGGCTACACCCTGCGCAATGGCCTCGGGTTCACGCTGAGCGGCAACTACCTCTCGGCCGTCAACACGGGCCGGCTCGGGATCGTGCGCCTGCCGTCGAGCGTGATCTGGAGCGCGAACGTGTTCGTGGGTGCGGACAAGTGGTCGATCAAGTTCGACGTCTTCAACGCCACCGATGAGCGCCAGTTCAAGCCGCGGACCGGCGACACGCTGGGCGATGCCCTGGCCCAGGCGATGCCGGGCCGGCGGTGGCAGCTGACGCTCCGGCGCGGCTTCTGAGTCGATTCGGCGACCCGGCCCGCCCGGGTCGC
>JBMTAG010000158.1:0-6426 GCA_049428505.1 Opitutaceae bacterium
TCGGAGAGGATCTCCACGGCGCGGAAGCGGCCCGCCAGGCCGGACTTGGCCAGCTTGCGCTCCTGGTCGCGAAGGTCGCCCTTGGTGATGAGCAGGAGCCGGTGCCGATCGGCGAGCTGCGCCAGGGTCTCCTCGACGCCTTCCAGCAACTCAACGGGATGGGCGAGCATCTCCCGGCCGAGTTCGATCAGGCGCCGGATCTCCTCCGCGGAAATGCGGCCCTCGGTGAGCTGGATGGCGGTCTCGATCGCGGAGAGCGTGAAGCCCTTCACCCCGTACCCGTAGAGCTCGAGGTTCCGCATCTCCGTCGCGAAGAGGGTGCGGTCGACGGTGGCGGCGTCGTGGTAGCGCGCGAGGAGGTCCCGGTAACGCTCGTGCGTATGCTCGAAGATGTTCTCGTTGTGCCAGAGGGTGTCGTCGGCATCGAAGCCGACGACGAGCTCGGAGGGGGACCGCATCGGGGGAGGCTGGACGGTCCCGCCCGGGAGGCGCAAGCCGCGGGCCTCGAGCCTCAGCCTCGGCCGGTGGCACGGAGCTCGAGGACCCGGCCCGGCAGCCAGCCGGCCCGACCCTTGAGGTCGGTGGGCCGGGTGTACTCGAGGATGTAGAGCAGCCCCGGCCGGGCCGGCAGCAGGTCGATGGGGCGGCCCAGCGGCGCGAGGAACGTGGTGGTGCGCGCGGCCCACGAGCCGTCCGCGCGGCGCTCCATCCGCATTTGCAGCACGTCGAAACCGTGCTCCTCGTCGGGCCCGGGCCCCATCACGAAGCTGCCCAGGCGGCCGACCAGAAACGTATCCCGGACCGACGCGGGCCAGCCGGCGCCCAGCCAGACCAGGCCGGTGGGCGAACTGTGCGCGTTGAAGGTGCTGGTCGGCTGCCCGGACATGATGCCCGCGGGCCCCAGGTTGAGCACGGGCAGGACGAACCTGAGTCCCGGGGGCGGGGCGGGCGTGTGCGGGTACCACGCGTGGCTGGCGGGCTGGTCCCCGAACTGGTACGGAAACCCGTGGTGGCGCGGTTCCTCGCCCGGGCCCGGCGGAATGATGTGGTCCATTTCCTCGGGGGCGTGCGCGTCGGGCCCGTTGGAGACGGTGAAGAGGTTGCCGGCGCCGTCCCAGTTGAAGCTGTAGGCGTTGCGGATGCCGCGGGCGATGATCTCGATGCGGGGTTCGGCCGCCTTCGGATCCAACCGCCACATCACCGCCGTGATGGGCGTCTCCCCGATCTTGGCGAATTGCTCGAACTTGCCCTCCTCGCCGGCATCGGTCCGGGACCCGCTGCTCACGTACAACATGCCGTCCGGACCAAAGCGGAGGTCCGAGATGCCGTGGTTGAACCAGTTGTTGCCCCAGGGGTACGACGTCCGGAACCAGGGCCGCGGCTTGATCGGGTCGCCCTCCGGGCTGAACGCCGTGGTGCGGAAGATGGCGACCTCGTTCGTCTCGTACGGCTTGGTGGCGACCCGCTGGTTCACGGTGATCCAGAGCCGGCCTGCGCCGTCGAGCACCATCCCGAGCGTCTGGAACTCCTGCGGCCGGAGCCCCTCGAAGTCCCGCGGCCAGAGGATTTGGCGCAGGTTGCCCGTCTCGGGCTCCACGCGCCAGACGCCACCCGCCTGACCCAGCACGAAGAGCGGACCGCCCTTGCCGTCACTCGCGAGGCGCACGCCGAAGTCCGGGAGGCGCGCCAGTTCCTTCAGCTCGAACCCGGCGGGCGCGGCCGGCAGCGGGCGGTAGTCCGCCGCCTTCTTCAGGTCCTCGAACGTCTTGAACCGCGTCGTCGCCCGCACGCGGGTGACGTCCTCGGTCCGCACCTCGCCTCCGGGGTTGCCCCAGGAATTCAAGACGTAGGTCAGGACGTCCGCCACCTCGGCGTCGTCGAGCATCTGCGGGGGCATCTGACCGCGGTAGGTCACGCCGTTGACCGTGATTTCCTCGTTGAGCCCGGCGGTCACCGCGGCGATCGCGGCATCCCGCTTGGCGAGGAGCCAGTCGGACTGGGCGAGCGGCGGGTAGACGCCGGGGAAGCCCTGGCCGGCGACGCCGTGGCACATCGCGCAGTGGGCCGCGTAGAGGCTGGCGCCGCGGGCGCCGGGGGCCGGCTCGGCGGCGGGCAGGCCGGACGCGGCCAAGAGGAGGGCGGACGCGACAAGGCGGGGCTGGGGCCGGGGAAAACGCATCGCCGCGCACGCAACCGCCTCCGGCGGCGCGCGTCAACGGCGCGCTGGCCGCTGGCGGGCGCGGAGCGCGGAGGTTGACCGGAGCGGGAAAGGAACCAGCATCGCCCGTTTTCGACGATGGCCACTTCCTGCACCGAGTACCACTTCCGCGAGATCGAGCCCCACTGGCAGGCCTACTGGGAGGCAAACCGGTCGTTCCGCGCGGAACTGACCCCGGGAAAGCCGAAGTACTACGTGCTGGACATGTTTCCCTACCCCTCCGGCGCCGGGCTGCACATCGGCCACCCCGAGGGTTACACCGCGACGGACATCCTCGCCCGCTACCAGCGCGCCAAGGGCCGCAACGTGCTGCACCCCATCGGCTGGGACGCCTTCGGCCTGCCCGCCGAGCAGCACGCGGTGAAGACGGGCACCCACCCGGCCACCAACACCCAGGCCAACATCGCGAATTTCCGCCGCCAGATCAAAGCCCTCGGGTTCTCCTACGACTGGGAGCGTGAGATCGACACCACCGATCCGCGCTACTTCCGCTGGACGCAGTGGATCTTCCTCCAGCTCTTTCAGCGCGGGCTGGCCTACGTGGACGAGCGCCCCGTCTGGTGGTGCCCGGAACTGCGCACCGTCCTCGCCAACGAGGAGGTCGTGGACGGCAGGAGCGAGGTCGGCGGGTTTCCGGTCGAGCGCCGCAACCTCCGCCAGTGGGTCCTGCGCATCACCGCCTACGCCGAGCGCCTGCTGGCGGACCTCAAGGACGTCGACTGGCCGGACTCCACCAAGCGGATGCAGGAGGCGTGGATCGGCCGCAGCGAGGGCGCCGAACTGCTCTTCGCCCTGCCCGGCCGGCCCGAGCCGCTGAAGGTCTTCACCACGCGGCCCGACACGCTCTTCGGCTGCACCTACATGGTGCTCGCGCCGGAGCACCCGCTGGTCGACGCCCTCACGGTCCCGGCCCAGCGCGCCGCCGTCGAGGCCTACCGCCGCGCCGCGGCCGCCAAGAGCGACCTCGAGCGAACCGATCTCGCCAAAGGCAAATCCGGCGTCTTCACCGGCGCCTGCGCGGTGAATCCGATCAACGGCCGCGAGGTGCCCATCTGGATCGCCGATTACGTGCTGCTCGGCTACGGCACGGGGGCGATCATGGCGGTGCCGGCGCACGATGACCGCGACCACGAGTTCGCGGTCCAGTACGGCCTGCCGGTGATCCCCGTCATCGCGCCCGAAGCCGGGGAAGCCAAGCTGCCCTACACCGGCGCGGGGCACCTCGTGAACTCGCCCGGCTACGACGGCCTGCCCTGGGAGGACGCCAAGCGCCGCATCACGGCCGAGCTCGCCGCCCGCGGCGTCGCAAAGGCCACGGTGAACTACAAGCTCCGCGACTGGCTCTTCTCCCGGCAGCGTTACTGGGGCGAGCCGTTCCCGATCGTCTGGGTCAGCGAGGCGGACTACGCGCGCGTCCGCGCCGCGGGCGTCGGTCCGTGGCCGGAATCGCCGGTCACCTACGTGCAGGACGGCGTGCGGCAATGCGCGCTGCCCCTGCCCGCGGCCGCCCTGCCCCTCGAGCTGCCGCCCGTGCAATCCTACCTGCCCAGCGGCAACGGCGAGAGTCCCCTCGCGCAGCTCCCCGCCTGGCTCGAGATCTGGTTCAACCCGCACACCGGCGCGGCGGTGCCCGCCGCCCAGCCCTGCCCCACGGAAGGCCTCTGGGTGCGCGCCCGCCGGGAGACCAACACGATGCCCCAGTGGGCCGGCTCCTGCTGGTACTACCTGCGGTTCCTTGACCCGGCCAATCCGGAAGCCTTCGCCTCGCGCGCGGCCCTCGAGTACTGGGGCAGTCCCGACCTTTACGTGGGCGGCGCCGAACACGCGGTACTCCACCTGCTGTACGCCCGGTTCTGGCACAAGGTGCTCTTCGACCTCGGCCTCGTCCCGGAGGCCGAGCCGTTCCGCCGGCTCTTCCACCAGGGCATCATCCTCGGGGAGGACGGCGAAAAGATGTCCAAGAGCCGCGGCAATGTCGTCAACCCGGACACCATCATCCAGTCGCACGGGACCGACACGCTGCGCCTGTACCTGATGTTCCTCGGACCGCTGGAGGCGATGAAGCCGTGGAACCCGCGCGGCATCGAGGGCGTGCACCGGTTCCTGCAGAAGGTCTGGCGCGAGTGCCTCGGGCCGGACGGCGCGGTCCATGCCAAGCTGACCCCGGAGGCCGCGGAGGACCCGGCGCTGACCCGCCTCCTGCACGAGACGATCCGCAAGGTCGGCGACGACATCGAGGCGCTGCGGTTCAACACCGCGATCTCGCAGATGATGATCTTCGCCAACGCGCTGCAGAAGGCGCCGGCCGCGCGGACCGGGACCGTGCGCGCTTTCCTCCAGCTGCTGGCCCCCTTTGCGCCGCACCTGGGGGAGGAGCTGTGGGCGCGGCTGGGGGGCACGGGCAGCGTGATGGCCGCCCCGTGGCCCGCCTACGATCCGGCGCTGCTGACCGCCAGCGAGGTGAAGCTGGTCTTCCAGGTGAACGGCAAGCACCGCGGCGAGCAGCTGGTGCCCGTCGGGACCGGACAGGAGGAGGCGGTCTCCCTCGCCCGGGGACACGCCAAGGTGGCCCCGCACCTCGAGGGGAAGGAACTGCGGCGCGTGATCTACGTCCCGGGCAAGATCCTGAACCTCGTCGTCGGCTGAGTTCCCCGCCGTGCCCGCGACCTCCCGCTTCCTGCCGCCCGCGTTTGACGCGACCCGGCCGCTGGCGCTGATCGCGGGGCAGGGGCGTTATCCGCAACTCGTCGCCGCGGCGGTCCGGGGCGCCGGGGTTCCCCTGCGCCTCATCGCCTTTGAGGGCGAGACCCCGCCGGAACTCCTCGCCGCCGTGCCGGAACCGGACCGCGTGCTGCTCAAGGTCGGCCAGCTCGGGCACATGCTGGACGCGCTGCGCGCCTTCGGCGCCGGCGCCGCGCTGATGGCCGGGCAAATCACGCCGCGGCGCCTGTTCCACGGGCTCCACCCCGACTTCAAGGCCGCGCGCATTTTGCTCTCCCTCCGCCGCCGCAACGCCGAGACCATCTTCGGCGCCATCGCCCGGGAGATCGAGGAACTGGGCGTGACCCTCCTCGACGCGCGGGCCTTCCTCGACGATCAGCTCGCCACCCCGGGGCTGATGACCGGGCGGAAGTTCCCGATCGATCCGGATCATCTGGCGCACGGCATCCAGATCGCCCGCGAGTGTGCACGCCTGGACATCGGCCAAGGGTGCGTCGTCCGCGAAGGCACCGTGCTCGCGGTCGAGGCCTACGAGGGCACCGACGAGATGCTGCGCCGCGCCGGGAGCTTCCAGGCGGAGCGGGCCCTCTTCGTGAAGACCGTCAAGGCGCGGCAGGACTGGCGGTTCGACGTCCCCTGCTTCGGCGAACGCACCCTCGAGGTGATGGCCGCCGCGGGCATCCGCGCCGCCGCCCTCGCCACGGATCAGGTGCTGCTGCTCGACCGGCCCGCCGTGCTGGCGCGGGCACACCAGCTCGACATCGCCCTGTGGGGCTACGGCTGAGCGCGGCCCGGCCACGCGTTTCCTCCCGCGGATGACCCCGATCTTCGCCGAACCCGCGTTCTGGGAGGAGCGTTACCGCGCCGGCCAGACCCCTTGGGAATTCCCGGGCATTCCCCCGGCGCTGATCCGTTTCCTCGCCCGCAATCCCGCCCAACCCGGCGACTCCGTGCTCATCCCGGGCTGCGGCTCCGGGCAGGAACTGGCCGCCTTCGCCGCGGCGGGTTACGCGGTCACCGCCGTCGACTTCAGCCCCACGGCCGTCGCCCGGGCCCGGACCCGCGTGCCCGGCGGAGCCGCGGTGGAGACTCACTGCGCCGACTTCTTCACCTGCGCCCTGCCCGAAGCGGGTTTCGGGCTCGTCTACGAGCGGACCTTCGTCTGCGCCCTCGACCCGACGCGCTGGGCGGCGGTCACCGGGCGCATCGCCACCCTGCTGCGCCCCGGGGGGCGCTGGGTGGGCCTGTTCTACGAGGGGCCCAAGGAGGACGGCCCGCCCTTCGGCTGGGACCAGGGCGAGGTGGAACAACTGCTGGGGGCCCGACTGGTGCCCGAGGCCAACCAGCCCGTGCCCCCCGCGGAGTCTCCCCTCCTGTTCGCCGGCCACGAATGGTGGCGGGAATGGCGCCGACCGGCGGGATCCTGAGCGGGCGAGCGCGGGCTTGCCGCGGAACGCGTCCCGCTCAACGTTGTCCTCACGCCCGCA
>JBMTAG010000159.1:0-6419 GCA_049428505.1 Opitutaceae bacterium
GATGAAGTTGCAGCCGCAGTTGCCGCGCGCCCGACATCACGTCCCATCGTTCAGGTTTGGGGGTCCGTTTCTCCTCCGAGGCGGCGTGGACTAGGCGGGCGCAGAGGAAAGCTAAGGGTGGCCATGGATTGGGACGGCAGGCGGCGCGACCGGCGGGTCAATGCCCTTCTCGCCGGGGAGGCCTGGAAATCACCCGAATGGGTGAGCCGGAGGTGCGTCGGCCCACGGAGTGTCGCGCCGAGCCGAAATTCGCCGACCCCCTTGCTCAAACCCGCCGGACCCGGCCCCGGAGGCCTCCGCGAGGAGGGAGTGCCAGCGGACGAGATCCTCTGGCGTATTGAGATTCGCGGTCATCCGGGCCGCGTCGTGGGCCGGCGGCTCCGGCTCCTCGAGCAAACCCTGCTCAACCAGTTGCCGACACACGAGCCGCAGGGAGTCCCCGCGCGCGGCCGCGGCGTGCAAGGCGGGCAGGGCGGACCGGTGCCACGCGGCCGCAAGCGGCTGATGCTGGCCACTGACGCGCGGCACCACGGATAGGCCCCGCTCCCGCGCGCGGTCGACGCTGGCCGCCAACGCAGCCGGCGTCACCCCGGGAAGATCCACCGCCAGGACCGCGAGCACCGGAACCGCGGAACAGGTCAAGGCCCGGGTCAGCACCTCGATCACCCCGCCTTGGTCCGGCGGATCCTCGAAGCGCCGGAAGCCCGCCGGGGTCCAGGGCTGCTCCGCGCGGCACGCCACCCAGAGCGGCCAGCAGCCGGTGCGCGCGAGCGTCCCCGCCTGGTGTTCCCCGAGGGTGGAGGGGCCCCAGGGCAAGGTCGCCTTGTCGCGCCCCAGCCGGCGCGCGCGGCCGCCCGCGAGCAGGAGCGCGGCCGCGGTTGGGCAGTCCACGCGCAGCCAGCCGTCGCTCAACACGCGCGCGCGCAGGCCTCCCTGGCCGCGCAGCCGCGCCTCCGTGCCGGGCGTCACGGCCCGGTCCATCCATGCGCAGGGCCGGCATTCCGCGACGCCCTGGAACCCGACCCCTTGCACGGTGAATTCCCGGCCGATGAGCGCGCCGAGGTCCGCGCCGCGGGTCAGCACGTTCCGGCGGTAGGCGTGCGCCGGATGGGGCGGCGTGTCCGGGCGCCGGCGGAGCTCGCGGTGCACCTCCTCCGCGAAGAATGTGACCTGCCCCCCATAGTTGGGTTTGTAGTCGAGGAAACGGTCGCCGCGCAGCCCGCGGCCGGCGAGGCATTCGACGGCTGCGACCTCCTCGATCGCGTGCGCTCCCGGCTCGCGGCCGTGGTGACCGAAGTAGTTGTGCCCCGGAGAGACGTGGAGGGCGGCGATCCTCACGCGGGCGCCTCCAGGCCGAGGCGCTCCGCGCCCGCGTAAACGTTGAACCGGTCCTCCCGGACGAAACCGGCGAGGGTGAGGCCGGCCCGGCGGGCGCAGGCGATGGCCAGGCTGGAGGGCGCCCCGATCCCCGCCACCACGGGCACGCCGGCCAGCAGCGCCTTCTGCACCAGCTCGAACGAGATCCGGCCGCTGAGCATCAGGCCGTGGCCGGAGAGCGGGAGCGCTCCGGCGAGGAGCGCGGCGCCGATCGCCTTGTCGACCGCGTTGTGCCGCCCCGCGTCCTCGTGTGCCCAATCGATCCGCCCCTCGGGGGTGAGCAGCGCGCAGCCGTGCGCGCCGCCGGTCGCGGCGAAGAGCGGCTGGTGTCCCCGGATGCGCGCGGGCCACGCGGTCAGCGCGCGCGGGTCCAGGCGGGGCCCCGGGGCGAGCGGCGGCGCCGTGCGGAACAGCGCGTCGAGGGTGGTCGTCCCGCAGACCCCGCAGCTCGACGAGGTGAAGACGTGCCGGGTAAGGCGCTCGAAGTCCACCGCGACGCCCGGGGCGAGGACCGCCTCGACCACATTGCCCGCCTCACCGCGCGGCTGCTCGCGGCACGGCAGCAGGTCGAGCAGGTCCTCGGCGCGCCGCAGGATGCCCTCCGTGAACAGGAAGCCCGCCGTGAGTTCCCGGTCGTGCCCGGGCGTGCGCATCAGCACGGCCACGCTCCGGCCGCGAACCCGGACCTCCAGCGGTTCCTCGACCACGACCAGGTCGGCTGCGGTCTCCGCCGCGCGGGCCTCGCGCCAGCGCAGGATCGGGGAGGGGGAGCGGTCCGGGTTCACGGGGTGGGGAGCCGTTCGAGGCGGACGCGGGCGTTGTAGTCCGGTGTGTCGCTGCTGGTTTCGCGCGCGTCCCGCGGGAGCAGGACATTGCCCTCCGGCCAGTGGACCTGGAGGGCGCCCGGGGCGAGCGGGGCGACGAAGATCCGGCCGCGGAAGCGTCCGGTGGCGCTCACGAGTTCCACCGCGTCCCCTGGCAGCAACCGGAGCCGGGCGGCGTCCTCCGCGCCGATGAGGACGCTGTCGCGCGCGGCCCCGGTCAGCGGATCCACCTCCGCGTGGATGAGGGTGTTGAACTGCTTTCCGCGGCGGGTGCTGACGTGGAAGGTGCCCTCCGGGGCGGTGGAGTCGGGCAGCGCCGGGGTGGTGAAACGGGCCCGGCCGCCGGGGCGCGGGAAGACGCCGCCGGCGCAGAGGTGACGGCCCCCGTACTGGAAGGCATCGCCGGTCCGGGAGAGCCGCTGAATCCCCTCGTAGAACGGCACGACGCGCGCGATCTCCTCGCGCAGCGCCTGGCCGTTCTCCGCGCCGAGGAGCCGGGCGCGTTCCGGCCACGCCGCGGCTGCGACATCCCGCAGGATCTTCCACTCCGCGCGGGCTTCGCCGACCGAGCGCGGCAGTTCTGGGCTGAACATCACCCGCCGCTCCGTGCTGGTCTCCGTCCCGCCGTCATCCTGCTCGTAGCGCGTCTTCCCCGGCAGCAGCCAGACCTCCTCCCCGGGTTCGAGCAGCATCTGGTCGGTCACGAGGATGTCCTGGTGCACGCGCACGGGAACCCGGGTCAGGGCCTCGCGGACCCAGTTCGGGTCGGGCAGCGTGCGCAGGAGGTTGCCGCCGACGGAGTAGAGGACGTCGAGGTGGCCGCGGTGCGCCGCCTCGACCATCGCCGGCGCGGTGTAGCCGGGTCCCCGGGGGATGGGAAACCCGTACTGCGCCTCGAGCGCCGCCGCGTTCTCCGCGGTCAGCGGCAGGCCCCCGGGCAGCGCGGTGGCGTAGCAGCCCATCTCGGCGCCCCCCTGCACCGAGGAATGACCGCGGATGGGAACCACGCCGCACCCGTCGCGGCCGATCCAGCCACGGGCCAGGGCGAGGTTGAGGATCATGCGCACCCCGTCGGCGCCCTCCGGTTGCTGGGTGATGCCCATGCTCCAGATCAGCACCCCGCGCCGCGCGCGGGCCACGGTGGCCGCGAACGCCTCGAGTTGCGCGCGCGAGAGGCCGCTGGCCGCTTCGAGCCGCGGCCAATCCATGCCCTCGGCCACCGCCCGCAACCGCGCGAACTCCTCGGTGTGCGCCTCCACCCAGGCCGTGTCCACGCCGCCTTGTGCCAGCAGTGCCTTGAGCACCCCGTAAAGGCAGGCGACGTCCCCGCCGGGCGCGACCGGGTACCATTCGTCCACGAGCTCCGAGCCGAAGAGGGCGCTGCGGACATCCGAGGGGATCCAGTACCGCCGCAGTCCGGGCTCCAGCAGGGGATTCACGACGATGATCCGCGCGCCGCGCCGCTTGGCGAGGAGCAGGTACTTCATCGCGACCGGTTGGTCGTTCGCGGGGTTGGACCCGAACAGCACGATCAGGTCCGACTCGATCCAGTCGGTGTAGCTGCACGAGGCGGCGGCGGTTCCGGTCATCTCGCGCATCGCGGCGGTGGAGGGCGCGTGGCAGAGCCGCGCGGCGTTGTCGACGTGGCTGGTGCCGAGGAAACGCGCGGCCTTCTGGGCGAGGTAGTAGACCTCGTTGGTGACGCCGCGCGCGGTCACGAAGAAGGCCAGACGCGCGGGGTCGGTCGCGCGGATTCGGGCCCCGAGGCGGGCGAGGGCTTCGTCCCAGCCAACCGGGCGGAAGCCGCGCTCGCCGCGGCGGCGCACCATCGGGAAGGCGAGGCGGCCGAGGGTGCGCAGGCGGGCGTTGTCCCAGTGGGCGAGCGCCCCGACGTCAGCCAGCGCCGCGGGATCGCCGGCGCCCATCGTGTTGAGGCGGAGCAGGCTGAGCCGGGTGAGGCAGAGGTGCGGGCCCGAGATCGTCCAGTCGCGCAGGCCCGCGACGCCGAGCGCGCAGCCGTCGCAGACCCCGCGGGAAAGCACCTGCCACGCGTAGCCGAGCGCGTCCCGGTTCTCCCAGACCGCGGCCGCCATTTCGCGGAAGTGACGCGGTTTGCGGGCGGCGAGACCGAACGGCAGGACGCGTTCGTGGAGCGGGCGCGGGGCCAGGGGCTTCGGGTGGGGGCGCGGCGCGAGGCTCATCCGGCGGCAGGTTTGGGTGCGGACATCACCCGGTCAATGCGGGTCGGACCTCCGGATGCCGCGCGGTGGACTCATCCCCACGGGCGCGGAACCACGGTGGAGAGGGGTGGGGCTCAGCGTGCGGGCAGGAGGGCCGTGATTCGCGCGGTGACCGCATCGGCGAGGCGCTCGCTGCCGGCGTCCGTGAAGTGCACGTTCGCCGGCCGTTGCAGTTTGGCGAGGTCGGCCGCCGCCACGGCGTGCAGGTCGTTGATGGCGACCCCGAGTTCCCGCATCACCCGGACGGCGACCGCGTTGTACCGGGCGGCGTCGTCCGCCACGCGCCCTTGGCTGCCGGCGGGCACGGGCGTGGTCGTCGCGAACACCACGCGCGCCCCGGTCCGCTGCAGCCGCGCCACGATCTTCCGCAGGTTCGCCTCGTACTGCGCCGGCGAGTGCACCTGCCGGCCCTGATCGGGCGCGGCGAGCTGGCCCTTGGCGTCGAGGTACTTCAGGTCGTGGAGGCCGAAGTTGAAGTGGATCACGTCCCAACGGCCGGCGCCCAGCCACTGGTCGAGGGAGGCGACGCCGCGCGCGGTGTCACCGCAGTTCACCGGCGGCCGGTGGACGTTGGCCCGGCCGGCGAGGCGGGCGCGCACGGGGAGGGTGTAGCCCATCGAGATTGAGTCGCCGATCAGCAGCACGCGGGGCAGGCCGGGGCTGTCGGTGATCGGGGCCAGGATCGGGCTGGGGGCCTTGGCCGGTTGCTTTTCCGCGGCGCCCGCGGCGGTGGCAGCGAGGAGCAGGGCGGAGGCGAGGAGGCGCAGGAGGGTAGGGTACGGGGGCATGGGAAGGGTGCGACGAGTCGAACCTCGCGAGGCCGCCGTGGGAAACACATTCCGCGGGCCGCCCCGCCGAAGGATGCGACCCGGGGATTGCGGTGCGCCGCGGTTTCACCGAGGCTCGGCGGATGGTTGAAGTCACCGGTCGTTACCAGGGAAACCTTCACTGCAGCGTGCGGCACGGGCCCTCCGGATCCGTGCTCCAGACGGACGCCCCGCGCGACAACCAGGGTCAGGGTGAGGCGTTCTCGCCGACCGATCTGGTCGCGACGGCGCTTGGCACCTGCATTGCCACGACGATGGCGATCGCGGCGCGCAAGCACGGGGTCGAGTTGCGCGGCCTGACGTTCACCGTGCGCAAGGAAATGGCCCCCGACCTGCCGCGCCGCATCGGCCGCCTGGTCACCGAGGTCCGGGTGCCGCTGCCCGCGGATCACCCCGCGGCGCAACCGCTGATGGGAGCCGCGCGGGCCTGTCCGGTGCACCGCAGCCTCCATCCGGACATCGACGCACCGATCACTTTCCAATGGGCGTGAGATCGCCCGGGGCCATCGTCGGAAAGCGGTAGGTGGTGTTGAAGATCAGCTCGATGCGGGGGGAGACCCGCACGCGGACCTTGAGGCGACCGTGGTGGGCGTCCACGGGCGTGGCGCGGCCCGTCACGATCCGCTCCTCGCCCTGTGCGTTGCGGGCGGCGCCGCGGAAATCCACGGCTTCCCCCGCGAGGAGGCGCGCGAGGTCCGCGTCCGGCACCGTGATCGCGAGCGTGCCCGCCTCGTTGGCGGGGAAATAGGGGATCACCCGCGCGGTGTACGCGGCGGTGAAGGCGCCGGCCGCGTCCCGCGTGAAACCGGTCGTGCGGAGCGTCACGGCCCCCACGTAGATGGACGTCCAGGCGGGCTCGACCTCCGCCCGCGCGGGCAGGGGTGCGCCGGCGCGGAGGGGCGCGAGGTGCAGCAGCAGGGCGAGCGCGGGAAGGAGGGTGCGCGGACGCGGGCGCATGGCGGACGGTGACGACGGGGAAGGGGGTGGGGCAAGGGTGGAGCGGGCCGGTTTCGCGTTGCAGGGGGCGGAGCCGGCGCGCATCACGTTCCGCTTATGGCCAAGCCATCCCACGCCACCTGGGGCGGGCGGTTCTCCGCCGGTCCTGCCGAGCTGATGCTGCGGTTCAGCGAGTCGGTCTCGTTCGACCGCCG
>JBMTAG010000160.1:0-6295 GCA_049428505.1 Opitutaceae bacterium
TGCGGAATCATTTTCACCTCGCGGTGGAGACGCCCGAGCCGAATCTGAGCGACGGCATGAAGTGGCTTCAGGGAACTTGGGCGCAGCGCTTCAACCGGTTTCGGCGGGAGACGGGCCGGCCCTTCCAGGGACGCTACCGGGCTGGCCACCTCGAGAAAGGTCACGCACTGGCCCAGGCGGCGCACTACATTCACCTCAATCCCGTGCGGGCGAAGATCGTTTCGGCCGACCGCGTGGGCGAGTATCGTTGGAGCAGCCTCGCCTGGATGCCGCGACGCCGGCGGCCGGCTTGGCTCAACCCGGCGACCGTGCTGCAGGAAAGTGGCGGTCTTGCGGATACGCCCGCCGGTTGGCGCAGCTATGCGGCCTACCTGGGCGTGCTCTTCGAGGAGGATGCCGCGTTCCGCGAGGAAAAGCATTCGCGGCTGCTGCGGGGGTGGGCGATCGGTTCAGCCACCTATCGGGCGGAATTACGGGAAAAGCTCCGCGCGGCAGCCGACCAGCAGTCGCGTTTCGAACTGGTCGGCGCGGACCGCAGCGCCACCCGAGAAGCGCGGTCCGAATGGTGGGAGGATCGGCTCCGGGTCATCGCGCAAACCTTGACCATCAACCTGGCGGAACTGCCCCGCAAAAAATCAGCACCCGAGAAGCTGGCCTTGGCGGCGGCCATGAAGGAAACGACGTCCGTATCGCTCGGCTGGCTGGCACGACGGCTGCAGCTGGGGGCAACCGACAGCGTCGCCTCCCTGCTCACGCGATTTCGCGCGCGCAAGGAATGAACCCGGACACAGCATTCCGGATTCCGGACGTGACCCCATTATCCACGAGATCGGAACGGGTCAGGCCGTTGTTCGCTACCGAGGAAACCCCTTTCGGCTCCGATCGTCGAAAGGGTCCGCCGGTACCGACGCGCGACGCGTAATTTGCTTCGCAACTCCCCCGGCGGCGCAACGAGGCCAGCGCGGTAGCAGCGAACCACGGCCTGACCGCATCTGATGCGGTGGTCTGCGGCTCGGGGTCTAAGGAAGGGGTCAGGCCGTTGTTCGCTGCCAAACAAAATCCGTTCGGCTCCGATAGTCGCATCGGAACGGCGGCAAGGGCGGCATCGGCTTCCGTCTGCTGCAAACGGGGCGACGCGCCCAGTCTACATCGATCCGCTGGACGTGGTGTTCGGCCCGATATAGCCGGGGGATCGTTTCCCGGTCAGCGCCGAGGGCATACGAGGGACGGCACCCGGCACCCGCGCGGAATCCGGTTTCCTCCGGCCCGCCCCCTGCCAGCCTCCGCCCGGATGTTTCCCCGCGTCGCGCTTGCCTGCTCCCGACTTCGCACCCGCTTACTCCTCTTGGGGTTGCCGGTCCTGGCGGCCGGCGCAGGCGCGGCGGAACCGGCCTCCGCCGCCGGGCCGGTGATCGAGTCCTTCATCGCGCGCGCGACCCCGGAGCACCCGCGGCACTCGGAGGGGGACATCCTCGTCCTCCGGGATGGCACGTTGCTGGCAGCCTGGACGGAATTCGCGGGCGGGGCGCGCGATGACGCCCCCGCGCACATCGCGGCGGCGCGTTCCACCGACGGCGGCCGCACGTGGGGCGCCCGGTCGGTAATCCAAGAGAACTCGGGCCGGGCGAACGTGATGTCCGTGAGCCTGCTGCGCTCGCGCACCGGCGACGTGCTGTTCTTTTTTCTCCGCAAGAACTCGGCGACCGACCTAAAGGTGTTTGTGCGCCGCTCGACCGACGATGCCGCGACCTGGGGCCCGCCGGTGCTCGTGACGCCAGAGGACGGCTACCACGTGATGAACAACGCGCGCGTGCTGCAGCTGCGCTCGGGCCGATTGCTGGCACCGGTGGCGTCGACGCGCCGGGTGGGCACGAAGCAGGATGATTTCCGGACCACCGTGCACCTCTCCGATGACGACGGCCGCACGTGGCGGCGGGGGCGCTCGTGGCTCACCGCGCCCAAGCGCGGCGCGATGGAGCCGGGCCTGATCGAGCTGCGGGATGGCCGGGTGATGCAGATCCTCCGCACCCAGACCGGCCTCATCTGGCGCGCCTGCTCGAGCGACGGCGGGGAGACGTGGACGGAAGCGACCCCGTGGAACGTCGAGTCGCCCGAGGCGCCGGCGACCCTCGCCGCCGTACCGGGGACCGGCGACTGGCTGCTGGTGTGGAACCCGCACGTGGCGTGGGCGGATCCCGCACGGACCGTGCTGGGCGCGAACCACGGCGGGCCGCGGACGCCGCTCGCCGCGCGGCTTTCGCGGGACGAAGGCGAGACGTGGGGCCCGCCGCGGAACCTCGAGGCCGACCCGGCGTGCACCTACGCGTACACGAGCATCACGTTCCACGAGGGGCGCGCGCTCCTCACCTACTACCACTTCCCGCAGGGCGGAAAGCTGCTGTCGCTGAAGTTCCGCAGCGTGCCGCTCGGCTGGTTCCACGCCGCGCCCTGACGCCGCGCGCACAGATGCCGGCGGCCGACGTGGGGTTGATTCCCCGCTTGCCGTCTCCCCCGCCCTGCCCTCACTCCCTCCGCAACCCTCGAACTGATGTCCTACGCCGTCCAGCACCTGCGGGAAACCGCCGAGATCGTCGCCCGCCTGAACCCGGAGGACTGCGAGCGGTGCGTGCGGGAACTGGTGGCGCTACGGGCGCGGGGCGGGCGGTTGTTCATCCTCGGCGTAGGGGGCAGCGCGGCGAACGCCGGGCACGCGGTGAACGATTTCCGCAAGATCGGCGGCTTCGAGTGCTACGCGCCCACCGACAACGTTTCGGAGCTCACCGCGCGGACCAACGACGAGGGCTGGGCGACAGTGTTCGTCGAGTGGTTGCGCGGCTCACGCCTGCGGGCGGACGACGCGCTCCTGGTGCTCTCGGTGGGCGGGGGCAACCGCGAGCAGAATGTTTCCCCGAACCTCGTGGCCGCGGTCGACTTCGCGAAGCAGGTCGGCGCCCGCGTGATCGGCCTGCTGGGCAAGGACGGCGGGCACACGGCGAAGGTGGCCGATGCCTGCGTGATCGTACCCGTGGTGAACCCCGGCAACATCACGCCGCACAGCGAGGCCTTCCAGGCGGTGCTCTGGCACCTGTTCGTCTCCCACCCCGCGGTGAAGGTGAACCAGACCAAGTGGGAGTCGGTCGCGAAGCCCTGAGCGCCGCCCCGTGAGCGCGGGAACGTCCCTGCCCCGCCCGGCGGTCTTCCTCGACCGCGACGGCACCCTGAACCGGCAGGTCGTGCGCGACGGCCGGCCGTACCCGCCGGATCGGGTGGAGGACTTCGTCCTGTATCCCGACGTCCCTGCGGCCTGCGCGGCGCTGGCGGCGGCGGGTTTCACGCTGGTGGTGGCGACCAACCAGCCGGATGTCGGGCGGGGCACGCAGCGGCGGGAGGTCGTGGAGGCGATGCACGCGCGGCTGCTCGCCGAGTTACCCGAGCTCGCGCGCGTCGAAGTGTGTTACGCGCCCGGAGGGGGAAACCCGCCCGACCCGCGCCGCAAGCCGGAGCCCGGGATGCTGCGGGACGCCGCGGCGGCGCTGGGCCTCGACCTCGCGCGCTCCTGGATGATCGGCGACCGCTGGCGCGACGTGGACTGTGGGCAGCGGGCGGGCGTGCGGACCGTCTTCATCGACCGCGGCTATGCCGAGGCGCTGCGGGCGCCGCCGGACTTCACCGTCGACTCCTTCGCGGCGGCGGCGGACATCGTCCTGCGTCACGCGTGAGTCCGGCCCCGCCCTGAGCGGAGTCGAAGGGGCGCGCGGGACTTCGGCCTTGCGCCCCCGTCCCCGCCGGCTCCTCAATTCCGGATCCGCCGATGACGTCCCTCCAAGCCCTCACGATCCAGCTGTACGCCGATGGTGCCGACCGGGCGGGCATCCTGGAGTTGTACGCGAAGCCCTACATCCGCGGCCTGACCACCAACCCGACCCTGATGCGCAAGGCGGGGATCAAGGATTACGAGGCCTTTGCCCGGGAGATCCTGGGCACCGTCACCGCGAAGCCCCTCTCGCTGGAGGTGTTCTCGGATGAGTTTCCGGAGATGCGGCGGCAGGCCCTCCGCCTCGCGTCCTGGGGAGCCAACGTTTACGTCAAGATTCCGATCACGAATTCCCGCGGCGAGTCGGCGTTGCCGTTGATCCGGGAGCTGGGGGCGGAAGGGGTGAAGCTGAACGTGACCGCGCTGTTGACCCTGCCGCAGGTGGCCGGCGTGGCGGGGGCGTTGCCGGCGAACCTGCCGGCCGTGGTCTCGGTCTTTGCCGGGCGAATCGCGGATACGGGCGTCGATCCGATGCCGCTGATGCGGGCGGCGGGGGCGCTGCTGGCGGACCGGCCGAAGGCCGAGTTGCTGTGGGCGAGCACGCGCGAGGTGCTGAACATCCTGCAGGCGCAGGCCTGCGGCTGCGCGATCATCACCGTGCCGCATGACATCCTCGCCAAGGCGGCCGCCCTGCTCGGGCAGGACCTGGGCGCCCTTTCCCTCGATACCGTGCGGATGTTCGCCAAGGACGCCGCGGCCTGCGGTTTCCAGCTTTGACCCGGCCGTCCCGCCGCTCCGCGCCTTGAATCTTCTCTTCGTCAATTACGGGGACTTCACCACCAACAGCCTGAACCACATCGGGGGGTTCGCGAACACCCTGAGTGCGGCGGGCCACGCCTGCGCGGTGGCGATCCCGGGGGAGCTGGAGACCCTGCGCCACGTCGCGGACCCGCTGTTCATCCCGGTCACCCACGCCGAGGCGGTGGCGCGGCCCGGTTTATTCCCGGACGGCCGGCCGGCGGACGTGATCCACGCGTGGACCCCGCGGGAGGGGGTGCGGAAATGCGTGCTGGCGTACCAGCGGGCGGTCGTGGCCGGGGGCGGTTCGCCCGCCCGCCTGATCCTCCATCTCGAGGACAACGAGCACTTCCTGCTGGAGAGCTACACGGGGCGGTCCCTCGCTGGGCTGCGCGCCCTGCCGGCCGGAGAGTTGGCGGGTCTGGTGGACGATCGCCTGCCGCACCCGTTCCGCGCGGAGAGCTTCCTGCGCCTGGCGGATGCGGTGACGCACATCATCGCGCCGCTGGCGGAGTTCGCGCCGCCCGGAACCCCCACGCACCTGTTGCTGCCCGGAGTGGATTTCGCCCTTTACCGGCCCGACCTGGTGGACGCGCCGGAAACGGCGGCGGAACGCGCGGCGCTGGGGCTCGGTCCGGACGAGCGGGTGCTGGTGTTCACCGGGAGCAATACCTTCGCCAACGAGCCGGAAATGCGCGCGCTCTACCTCGCGGTGGCGCTCCTCAACCAGCGCGGCATCCCCACCCGGCTGGTGCGTACCGGCCTGAACTCGCCCCGATTTCTCGCGGGCTTGCCGGAGGACGTGCGACGCCACGTGCTGGACCTCGGTTTCGTCGCCAAGCGTCGCCTGCCGGTGCTGCTGGCGCTCGCGGACGTCCTGGTGCAGCCGGGCCAGCCGGGGCCGTTCAACGACTACCGGCTGCCTTCCAAGCTGCCCGAGTTCCTCGCCTCCGGACGGCCGGTCGTGCTCCCGCGCGCCAACCTGGCCGCGCTGCTGGAGGACGGGCGCGACGCCCTGTTCCTGCCGCCCGCGGGCACTCCGGAAGAGATCGCGGCGGCCTGCCAGCGGCTCTTCGCCGATCCCGCCCTCGCCGCCACCCTCGGGCGCCACGGCGCCGCCTTCGCCCGGCTGCACTTTGACCTCGCGCACAACACGAGCCTGCTGGCGGATTTCTACGCCGAGACCGCCGCCCGGGGGGCGCGCGCCGATTGGTCCGCGCTGACCGAACCCACCGCCACTGACGCGACGTTGTTCGCCAACGGGCTCGCGGCGCAGCTCAACGAGGCCGCCGCCACCCTCGACGATCCCGCCGCCCGCCAACTCGCGGCGCAGACCGACCTGCTGGCGGGACTGGTCCGCCAGCTGGAGCAGGGTGTCGAGGCCGCGGCCCGCGACCGCGTGGCGGCCGCCCACGCCGACCGCGACGCCGTGGCCGCCCGCGAGGAGCTGACCCGCAATCACGCCCGCAACCTGGAGGGCCTGCTCGCCGCCGCGCGGGAGCATGCCGCGGGTCTTGAACGCGCCCGGGAACTCACCCAAAACCATGCCGACCATGTCGCCCGCGAACGGGACCAGCACCGGGTCCGCCGGGAGCAGGCCGACGTGCTGCTGCGCACCGCGCGCCTGCAGGTGACGGCCTACGAGAATGCGATCCTCGCGGCGGATGCCGAGCTGGCTGAGCTCCGGCCCGCGCTGGCCGACACCCGCGCCGAGCTGGCCGACACCCGGACCCGGGCCGCCCG
>JBMTAG010000161.1:0-6176 GCA_049428505.1 Opitutaceae bacterium
CGCATCCACGCGCCCATGTAGTGGCCGTGGTCGTGGAAGGTGCGGCCGCTGACGAGGTTGCCGTCCACCACGCAGGGCTCGTGCACGAAGATCCCGCCGCAGACCTCCACGTCGAAGCGGCACTTGGCCACCGCGGCGATCCGGCGGCCCTGCAGGCAGCCCGCCCGCGCCGGGATCTCGCAGCCGTGGCAGACGCTCGCCACCGGCTTGTGCTGCGCGAAGAACCACCGCGTGATCCGGATCAGGTCCGGATCGTCCCGCAGGTACTCGGGCGCCCGGCCGCCACTGAAGAAGATTCCCGCGTACTCCTCCGGCCGCACGTCGCGGAACGCCACGTCGGCCTCGATCGTGTACCCCTCCCACTCCTTCGTGATCGTCCAGCCCGGCTTCACCTCGTGTAAGACCATCTGGTACCGCCGCTTCTCCGGCGCCGCCACCACCGGCTCGAACCCGCCCTCCCGCAGCCGGTAGTACGGATACAACGTGTCCACGGTCTCCGTGGCGTCGCCGACGATGATGAGTACCTTGGATGACATGAGGGGGATGAGCGCGCGGCCCGGTCCACCGGGATGCCGGTGAAGGCGCGGGGTTCCCAGGCGGCGCGCGTCACGACCGGGCAGCGCGCGGGACGGGTCAAGGCGAAACCCGTGAACTCCCGCCCCCTCGCCAGGCAGCTCCCCCGCGACGGGCCCGACCAGGCTCAGGGCCGCGGAGGCTCGCCCCGGGGACGGCCGCCCGGACGCTGCTCCAGCCGCTCACGCAACCGCTCGCGCTGCTCCGGGGACAGCCGGTCGCCGGCCTTCCACCGCTCGCGCAGCCGCTGGCGGGACTCGACCAGTCGTTCAAAGCGGCGCCGCTGGTCCGGGTCGAGCAGCGGCCGGATCTCGTCGTCGAGCCTCCGGCCGACCCGGGCAGCCTCCGCGGCCACCGTCGCGCTGAGGGCGAGGATCTCGGCCTCTCCCCGCTCCAGCACCGGCCGGAGCCGATCCTGTTGCGCCGGGTCCAGGCGGAGGACCTCGGTGAGCCGCTCCAGGCGGGCGGTGGCGATTCCGGTTCCGTCGGCCGCGCCGCGGCGCTCGTGCACCCGCAAGGCGACCGCCGCGCCGATGGTGCCGCTGCCGAGGGTGAGCAGGGTGATCCAGCCCGCCACTTTCCATTGCTGCGTGATTCTCATGGGAGCATCGCCAGAAATTCCTGTTCCAAGCCCGGCACGGACTCCTCCGGCCCACCCGGGAGCAGGTCCCACGTCGCGATCCCGGCCGCCACTGCGACCACCGCGAGGCCGACCGCCGCCCGGCGGCTGAACCTTTCCCACAACCCGAGCAGGGAGGGCTCCGCCGGCCTCGCCGTCCAACGCGCGACCACCCGGTCCGCCAGCCCGGCCGCCGGGGCGCGGGCCGCAGGGGGGCCCGCCCGCCGGGCCGCGGCCAGCAGCCGCTCCAGCCTCTGCTGGTCCGGTTTCATGCGCCCTCCTCCTGCCGCAGCCGTTCCAAGGCCTGCCGCAACCGCTGGCGGGCCCGGAAAGCCCGCACCTTGATCAGGGTCGGGCTCCAGCCCGTCAGGGCGCTCACCTCCTGCGGGGAACGCTGCTCGAGCGCGGTGAGCTGGAGCAGCAGCCGGTCCCGGGGCGGCAGCGTCGCGAGGATTTGTTCCAACAGGTCGCGCAGCGCGAAGCCCTCCGCCGCCGACTCCTCCCGGTCCGTTTGGCCGAGGTTCTCGACGGCCCGGGCCGTGTCCGCATCCAGGTCCGCCCACCGCAATTCCGGCCGCGCCCGCTGGCGCCGCAGATGGTCGATGCAGGTGTTCACCGCGACGCGTGACACCCAGTGGTGAAAGGGCACCGCGCCGCGGTACTGGTCGAGGCTGGCGAACACCCTCATGAAGACCTCCTGGCAAAGGTCCTCCTCCGCCATCCGCCAAGGCCGGTGCGCCCGGACGATGCGGAGCACGAGGGGCTGGAGCCGCTCCACCAACTCACGGCTGGCCGCCGGCTCCCGCGCCCGCACCCGTTCGAGCCACGCCGGGTCAATGGGCTCAGGTCCGGACATCGCGGGAGTTGCAGGAAAAGGGCCACTCCGGGAACGGCGTCCGAGCCCGGGCCGCGGTTACACTCCGCCGCGGATTCCTCCGCGCCCGCGGATCCGCCCTCGCGCTCGCCGCGGCCATGCGCTCCGACCCGGACGCATCGCACGGCCGGTCATCCCCGCCGGCCGAACCAGCGGCCGACGCGCGCGCGGTAGGCCGCGAACTCCGGGCCGAACGCCGCCGCCAGGTCGCGCTCCTCGGGCCGGATCTGGAACCGCTGCAGGTAGGCGCAGAACAACGGCCCCGGCACCACCGCCGCCCAACTCCCCCGCCAGACCACCACGCCCGCCAGCGCCAGGGCCAGCCCCAGGTACATCGGGTTCCGCGTCCACGCATACACCCCGCTCACGACCAGGGTCCGCACGCCCGCCCCGGCGAACGGACTCAGGCTCGTCGCCGCCCGCCGGAATTGCCACACGCCCGCGCCCGCCACCAAGGCCCCGGCACCAGCCAGCACGAGGGCCGCGCCGGACGCTCCCGCCCCACCCCAGCCCGGCGCCGGCCAACCGCGCCCCAACCCCCAGACCGCACCCGCCGCCACCACCCACGCCAGCAGCGGCGGCACCCGGCGCTCCAGCACCCCGCCCTTGCCCCCGGCCGGTCCGCGGCCACTCATTTCACTTCAAACTGAAACGGCACGAACTCCTCGCGGCCGTTGAGGCTCAGTTGGGCCCAGATGGTGTACCGCCCGCCGCGCGGGATGGTCAGCTTGAAGTCGAGCTCGGTCCGAGGGGACGGCCCGGGCCGCGCCGGGCCAGAGACCACGGGATGGAGGTGGGCGAAACCGGAACGCTCGGCGTCGAACGCCACGAGGTGCGCGAAGGCGTCCATCACCTCGCCGAGGGCGAACGCGGCCCCGTCCGTCCGTTCCACGGCGAAGCGCAGGTCCAGCGGCTGGCCGGCCCGCGCGGGCGCCGGGCGCACCGCCAGGGTGAACCGGTGGCCGTCCCGCACCAGCGGCTCCCCGACGGCACCCGGGGCGGGCGTGGGGGCCGCCGCGGGATCGGCGGGCGCGGCCACCGCGACGTCCGCGCTCGCGTAGAGCCCGCGGCCGGTGGCGGTCGGGGTGAAGTCCGCGAAGATCCGGTACGACCCCGGCCGCGCCGGCGTGAAGGTGAAGGCCCACTCCCCGGGGCGCGCGCCGGGCACGGGATGCAGGTGCTGGTAATCGGAGAGCGTGGGATCAACGGCCAGCAGGTGCAGGCGCCGCGTGTGGGTCACCTGCAGGTCCTCCGGGCCGATCGCCTTGCCGCGCGCGGTGCGCAGGGTGACCACCGCCGCCACCGGGAACCCGGCGACCGGCGGGGCGGCCGGCGCGACCTCCATCAGGACGGGCGACTTGACCGCGACCACCGGGATGAACTGCGGGTTCAGCGGGTCACAGAATTCGATCGCCTGCCCGCCCTTCGGGTCGACCCGGAAATCCATGTGGTTCAGGTCGCTGCCGGTCGGGATGAGCCGTAGCAGCGCGAAGACCACGGCGGCCCCCGCGGTGAGCGCGAGGAACTGGCCCCAGGCGAAGGGCGGACGGGGCAGCGGCGGAGCGGAGGCGGCGGTGGACATCAGCGGGAAAGGCGGCGGACGAATTCCTCCGGGTCCCATTGGCTCCCGTCCGTGCGGTGCGCGATCCGCCCGTCAGGCGCGATCAGCACGGTGGCCAGGGTATGCTGGAGGATGTCGCCCTGGAACTGGGTGTTGACCCCGAACTGGGCCAGCAGGTCGCGGATCGCCTGCACCGGGCCGGTGAGGAAGGAGAAGTTGGCCGTGTCGATGCCCCGGATCGCCGCGTACGCGTGCAGGACCGCCGGCGTGTCGTGCGCGGGATCCAGCGTGATCGAGATCAGCTCGAGGTTGGCGACCCCCGCCTCCCGCGCGAGGCGCTGCGCGGTGATCATCTTGGCCGTCGCCGCCGGGCACATCGTGGCCACCGGGCAGCGGGTGAAGATGAAGTTGAGCAGCACCTGCTTGCCGCGGAAGCGCGCCATCTGCACGACCCGGCCATCCTGGTCCAGCAGCGCGAAGTCCGGCGTCACCTCCCCGACCTCGCGGTACGGGTGGCGCCCCCGCGTGTGCGTGTCCTGGCGCAGCTGGAGCGCCGCCGCCGCGACCGCCTGCGCCTCGGTGGACGCGTCGTCCGGCCAGATCCGCTCCAGCCGGAACACGCCGTCCGCCCCCTCCACCAGGTCAGCCCGGATCCGCCGGCCCGCGCGCGCCACCGCCAGTTCCTCCGGCCCCACGGCCAGCTCCATCGTCATCGCGGGCATGTAGCCCTTGATCTCCTCGTGCTGGACGATGAGCACGCCCCGTTCGGCCTCGACCTTCAGGATGACCCCGGTGAGCGGGTGCCGAAGCTCGGCCGGGCCCGCGGCCGGGGCCTCGCCCGCGCGGCGGCAACCGGCCGCGGTGGCGGCCAGCAGGCCCAGCAGAACGAATAGTCGGCGCGCAGGCATCTTCTAAACCGATCCGGCGGGGGACAAAATTGTCAAAGGGTTTGCGGCGCGGGCGGGCCCCGCTTCTTCTCCCCGACCGCACCCGCATGTCCGCCGACTCCGGAGCCCGCCGCACCACCATCCACCAGCCCGCGCTCGCCGCGTTCGCCGCCGCCGGCTCGGTGTGGGTCTTCCTGCTCGTCACGCTCGGGGCGTTCACCACGAGCATCAACGCCGGGATGGCGTTCCCGGACTGGCCGCTGTCCAACGGCTCGATCAACCCGGAGGGCTGGCTGTCGGACCTGTCGATGTTCGCCGAACACTCGCACCGCCTGACGGGGGCCGTGATGGGCCTGATCACGATGGGGCTGGCGTTCTGGTTGTGGCGGCGCGAGGAGCGCGCGTGGCTGCGCCGGCTCGGCTACTGGGCGCTGGGCATCGTGATCCTGCAGGGCCTCATCGGCGGCAAGCGGGTGCTGCTCCACGAGCTCAAGGTGCCGGGCCTCACGATGTCGGTCGGCGAGATGCTGCGCATCCCCCACGGCATCCTCGCGCAGGTGTACGTCTGCCTGCTGATCGGGATCGCCGTCGCGCTGACGCGCCGCTGGATCGAGACCTCCGCGCCGTTCGGACCGCGGGTGCGCCGCGCGGGCATCGTCTGCTGCGGGCTGCTGCTGGTGCAATTGGCGATCGCCGCCACGATGCGGCACAACAACGCGGGCCTGGCCATCGGGAGCTTCCCGTTCTCCACGCCCCCGCCCGATAACGCGCTGCTCCCCGCGGTGTGGGATTTCCGCATCGGGATCCACTTCGCCCACCGGGTGATGGCCGTGGTCCTGGCGGTCGCGCTCACCTGGTTCGCGTGGACGATCCGGCGCGATCCCGCCTCCGGGGCGGCGATGCGCGCCGGCGCCGCCGCCCTCGTCAGCCTGCTGGTGCTGCAGATCCTGCTCGGGGCGATGGTCATCTGGAGCCTGCGCCGGCCGGAGATGACGACCGGTCACGTCGTGATCGGCGCCCTGACGCTGGCCGTCACGTTCTGGCTCACGTGGGTCGCGCACCGTGACCAGCTGGACGGACCCGCCCCGCTGGCGACCCCCACCCGCGGATGAGTGCACCGGCCGCCGCGACGTTCCGCGATTACTTCGCCCTCACCAAGCCGCGGCTGAGCCTGCTCTCGGTCCTGACGGCGCTGGTCGGTTACTACGCGGCGCGCCCGGCCGCCGACCTCGCCGAGGTCTGCTGGCTGCTGGTCGGAACGGCCCTCGCCGCCGGCGGGGTGGCGGTGCTGAACCAGTGGCTGGAGCATGAGACGGACGCGCGGATGGCGCGGACCGCGGACCGGCCGATTCCGGCGGGCAAGGTGCCCACGGGGTCGGCTTTCGTCCTCGGGGCGCTGATGTGCATCGTCGCGCTGTTCCTGCTCTTCGGCCGCGTGGACCGGCTGGCGGCCCTGTTCACGCTGCTGACGCTGGTGTCGTACCTCGCGTGGTACACTCCGGCGAAGCGCTGGTCGGTCTGGAGCACGGAGATCGGCGCGGTGGCGGGGGCCTTCCCGCCGCTCATCGGCTGGAGCGCCGGCGAGGGCCGCGTGACCACGCTGGGCTGGCTCCTCTTCGCGATCCTCTACTTCTGGCAGATCCCGCACTTCATGGCCGTGGC
>JBMTAG010000162.1:0-6117 GCA_049428505.1 Opitutaceae bacterium
CCGGCCGCGGCGATCCCAAAAGCGGCCGGCGAGCGCTCACGCGCTCCGCGGCACCACCCCGATGCCCGGCCGGTCGCGCAGCACGATCCGCCCGTCGCTGAACCCCACGCCGTCAAAGCAATCGTTCGCGATCAGCAGCGCCCCGTCGAGGTCCGCCCAGTCGACCAGCGGCGAGAGCTGCGCCGCGGCCGACACCGCGCACGAGGTCTCGGTCATGCACCCGAGCATCACCTTCAACCCGAGGGCGCGCGCCACCGTGATCATCCGCCGCGCCTCCCGCAGCCCCGTGCACTTCATCAGCTTGATGTTGATGCCGTCGAACACGCCCCGCAGCGCGGGCACATCCGCCAGGCGCTGCACGCTCTCATCTGCATACAGCGGCAGCGGGCTCCGCTCCCGCAGCCACGCCGTGTCCGCCAACTGCTCCCGCCCCATCGGCTGCTCGACGAATTCCACCCCGCGTTCCGCGAGCCACGTGATCCGACGCAGCGCGTCCTCCCGGTCCCGCCACCCCTGGTTCGCGTCGACCGTCAGCGGCACGGCCGTCTCGGCGCGCAGGGTCTGGATCATCGCCTGGTCGGTCGGCCAGTCGCGGCCCAGCTTGACCTTAAGGATGCGGTAGGCGGCCGCCTCGCGCACCTTCACCCGCACGACCTCGGGCGCATCGATCCCGATGGTGAAGGAGGTGAGCGGAGCCCGCGCCGGATTGATGCCCCAGAGGCGGTGCAGCGGCTGGCCCCAGCGTCGGCCGATCCAGTCGTGCAACGCGATGTCGACCGCCGCCTTGGCCGCCGGGCAGCCCGGCGCGAGGGCGTCGAGCGCCGGCAGGATCTCCTCGATTTGAAACGGATCCGTCACCGCCGCCAACCAGGGCGCCGCCTGCCGGAGGAAGGCATCGACCGACGCCTGTGTCTCGCCGAGGTGCGGCGGCATCGAGGCCTCTCCCAAGCCGGTCACGCCCTCGTGTTCCAATTCGACCAGCATCGCCGGGGTCGAGGTGCGGGTGCTGCCGGCCAGGCCGAACGCGTGCCGGAGCTGGAGGGTGTACGGGCGGTGACGCAGGATCATCCGGGAACCCAGTGCAGCCGCCGGCACGCCGGGCGCCAAGCCCGGATCGCGGCAATTGCAGACTGGCCCTCCTTGCCCTGGCTGCCTGAACCTCCGGCCCGTGCCCCAACCCATCTCCGCCGCCCCCGCGCTCTCGTGGCGCAACGCGCTCGGACCGGGCTTTGTCGTGGCCGCCACGGGCGTGGGCGCGGGCGACCTGATCGCGGCGAGCGTCGCCGGCCGCCGCTTCGGCCTGGCGGTGCTCTGGGTCGTCGTGCTCGGAGCCCTCTGCAAGGGCGTGCTCAATGACGGCATCGCGCGATGGCAGCTGGCGACCGGGACCAGCCTGATCGCCGGTTGGACCCGGTACCTGCCGCGGGCGGTGGCGTGGTACTTCCTGGCGTTTCTGGTGCTCTGGGGCGCCTTGGTCGCGGCGGCGCTCACCGCTGCCTGCGGGGTCGCCGGGCACGCCCTGTGGCCCGCGCTGCCGGTCCCGGCCTGGGCGGCACTGCACGCGGTCGCCGGCTACGCGCTGGTACGCTGGGGACGTTACGCGCGTTTCGAGCGGCTGATGTCCTGGCTGACCGCCGCGATGTTCGTGCCGGTGGTCGGCTGCGCCTTCCCGTTGCTCGCCGATCCGGGCGCCTTCCTCCGCGGGCTGCTGGTGCCCACCGTGCCGCCGGGCTCCGCCGGCTTCCTGCTCGGGCTGATGGGCGGCGTCGGCGGCAGCGTGACGCTCCTCTGCTACGGCTACTGGATCCGCGAGAAGGGTTGGCAGGGCCCGGCGGCTCACCGTCGTTGCCAGGCCGATCTCACGGTCGCCTATGCACTGAGCGGCGTCTTCGGCCTCGCGATGATCGTGATCGCCGCCGGCTCCTCCCCGGGGGACGCCTCCGGCAACGCCCTGGTCGCCGCCCTCGCGGCGCGGCTCGGCGAGATCCTCGGGGCCTTCGGGCGCGCCTGTTTCCTGCTCGGTTTCTGGTCCGCCGTCTTCACCTCGCTGCTCGGCGTCTGGCAGGGTGTGCCCTACCTCTTCGCGGACGCTTGGCGCCAGCTCCGCACTGGTCCAACCGCCGCACCAGCCTCGTCCACCGATCCCGCCTACCAGACCTTTCTTGCCGGCCTCGCCTTCCCGCCGCTCCTGCTTCTATTGTTCAAGAGCCCGCTCGCCCTGGTCGTGCTTTACGCGATCACGGGCTCGTTCTTCCTCCCCTTCCTCGCCGCGGTGCTGCTGGTGCTGAACAACCGCGCGGACCTGCTGGGGCCGCTGCGCAACGGTCGCGGCGCCAACGCGCTGCTCGTGCTCTGCCTCGCCCTGTTTTCCGTGCTCTTCGTGCTGGAGGCCCGCGACGCCCTGCCGGCACGGTGAGTCCGCCCCTTGGCGTCTCGGCCCAACCGGATCAGCGCTTCGCCTTGCCCTGCTTCCCGGCCCGTTTCGCCTGCTTCGCGGTCACGCGTTCCTGCCGCAGGTGGGCGGGCCGCGCCTCGGCGTATTGATCCAGCACGGCCTGCAGCGCCCGGACCGCGACGGCGGGCTCCCCTTCGCCGGTCGGCCGCGGCAACGGCGGTCCCTGCTCGAAGGGATCCGCCTGCAGATCGAAGAAGCGCCCGTCCCGGTAGAGCTTGTAGCGGGTTCCCAGCGCAAACTCAAAACGCGCCACCGGCCCGCCATCGGAGGCGTACCAGCAGTAGATCGCTTCCCGCGGCGTCCCCGGCCGGCCCTGCAGCTGCGACCAGAAGCTGCGTCCATCGGTCAGCCGTCCCGCCGGCCAGGCCACGCCCGCCACCTCCGCTAGGGTCGGGAGGAAATCGACGCTCGCGATCAGGTCCCGGTTGACGCTCCCTGCCGGAATCCGGCCCGGCCAATGGGCAATGAGCGGCACGTGTGTCCCGCGGGCATGGCTCCGGCCCTTGCCTCCGGGATAGTCCTGCCCCTTGAACCGCGAAGTCAGGTCCGTCGCGGTGCCGTTGTCCCCCAGGAAGAGCAGGAGGGTATTCTCCCGCAGGCCGAGCGTTTCCAGGTGAGTCCCCAATTCGCCGATCTGCCGATCCATGTAGGCGACCATATCCGCGAAGTGCGCCGGGCTCTGATTGCCGCGTTCCCCGATCCGCGGGTCCCACTTGGGGCTGTCCGGCGTCGGCTGGAACGGGCTGTGCGTGAGCATCATCGGATAATAGAGGAAAAACGGCCGGTCCCGGTGCCGCCGGATAAAGTCGAGGGCGAAGGCCTGCACCTCGCGCGGGCCGTAGCTCCCGGGAAAATCCACCGGCTCCCCATCACGTTCGAAACCCGGGTTGCCGTAGCGGGAGGCCCGGCGGAGGTGATGCCAGAGGAATGCCTCGTCGAAGCCGAAGTGCCGCGGCGAATCCGGCTCGGTGCCCAGCTGCCACTTGCCCGCCACCGCCGTCCGGTAACCCGCGTCGCGCAACACGTGCCCGAAGGTGACCGCCCCGCGGTCCATCGCCCCGAACTCCAAATAATTCCGCACATTGTAGAGGCCGGTCATCAGCTGCACCCGCGTGGGCGTGCAGAGCGGTTGCACGTGGCAGCGCTCAAACCGCATCCCGGTCGCCGCCAGCCGGTCCAGGTGGGGGGTACGGTAGGATTCGCCGCCGTTGGCGGTCACACACTCGTAGCCGAAATCATCGGCCATGATCAGCACGAGGTTCGCGGGGCGGGCGAAGGCCACGGCGGCAAATCCGAGCAGGAAGGAACAGAGCGCGAAGGGGTGCATCGGGGAGAACGGATTCAACCCGTTGCCCGAACGCCCGGAAAGCGGGAAATCCCGACTGCCAAAAACTAAGGCGCCGCTCCCCTGCCAGGGAGCGGCGCCCACCCGGGTCACACCGGGCTCACCTCACTAACCAAAGGGACTTACTTCCGGCGGCGCCAGCGGGAGGCCGCGCCGGCCAGGGCGAACATCGCGGACCCCACCATCACCAGAGAGGCACCGCCGTCCGGCACGGAGGCCGCACCCACCGAGGAAGAGCCGGAATTGGACGGGGCCGGCGCGGTGGAGAGACCACCGAAGGTGAGGCTCGCGATGCCCACCCAGGGCTGATCACCCGAGGACAGCTGCAGGTTCGGATCCACCACGGCCTGCACCGACATCCGATCGAAAGACACCGGGGATACCATCCCGAGAAACACGCTATCGGTCAGGGGGTCGCCGTAGCCATGCGAACTGACGGCGGTGAGCGAGAAATCCTCCTGCGCCACCTGCTCGATACCATCAAACAACCGGATGCGCACCGTGCCCGAGATGAAGTCGAGGGATTCGTTCGTGAGCGAAAAGAGACCGCCCACGGCGTACACAGGATCCAGCGCGGGGAAGGAGAAGTCGGACAAGTTCATCGGGTAGCCGCTGAACCCCACCAGATAGGAGCCGGAACGGGTCGAGGTGCCCGCCGAGCCGCTCGTCAAACCGATCGTGACCACCGACAGCAGCCCGCCGTCCGTCTGCGCCGTGATGGCGTTGGAGCCGTCCGTGAAGGTCGCCGGCGCCGAGGGGCTCGGCAGCGGAAGCCCCACCGGGTACGCCACGGAATCGAAGTTGATCGAGCCTTGGACCAAGCCCGCGCTGGTGGTGGCCGCTTGAAAGGAGGACTCGGTCGTGAAGGTATTGACCGTGGTCGCGCGGACTTGAGCGACGGCGGCGATCAGGCCACCTAGGACGCAGGCCAGAATGAGCAGGCCGCGGCGGAGCGGACGGGGAAGACGGGAGGGCATCGGACTGAAGGAGGTCATGGCAGGTTTTGGTTGAGGACAGCCCCCTTATTGCAGTGATTATGCCATAGCTAATGCCAAACCCTTGAAATAACTATAACCCCATCAACTAAAAGGTCTTGGGAGCTTACTTACGGCCCTTTACGTGATCTCCGTAAGTGTAAAATGACCCCCATTTGAGCCCCTTTTTTGTCCGGATTTTTGACACTTTTATGCAAAATCGGGGCTTCCGAGACCCAGTCCGAACTCCGTTCCAGGCTTAATGCCAAACTTGGGCATTAAGGACAGGCCTTACTCCCCGCGCCTATCCTCCACTCCATCGCCGGGACTTCGGGAGCGATCGGCAGGGGATCCTCTAACTTTCCTTAGATTTTCCCCTTCAATTGGTTCCTAATTATTCCAGGCGAACTAAACAACGCCGCGACCGAGGTTGGCGGCGCGGAAAAGAACGACGCAATTGGAGCCATCGGCGGTGGGGAGCCACTCGGGCGCGAGGGTGGCAAATTCCCGTTCGACCGCCCGGCGAAGCCCCCCGACCTCGATTACGAGCAAACCTTCCGACACTAAGCGCTGAGACGCCTGCCGGATGAGTTCTCGAATCACCCGCAGGCCATCCGCCCCGCCGTCGTGGGCCAACCGGGGCTCGGCCGCAAATTCTGGAGCTTGGCGGTCCACATGCGCGCTGGGCTCGTAGGGCGGGTTGCTGAGGATCAAGTCGTAGCGACCGGGGGGAACGCTCGCCAGCACGTCACTACGGCAGAAGCGCACCCGGGCCTCCAGTCGGTGGGCGCGTACGTTGAGGGCGGCGACCTCAAGGGCAGCAGTCGAAAGGTCACATCCGACCACTTCGGCGTCGGGAAAACCGTGGGCCAGCAACAGCGCGAGGCATCCCGAGCCGGTGCATACATCGAGCATTCGCCGGCCCGGCCGCGGCGAAGGGAGTAGCTCCCCGAGCATTTCGGGGATCATCTCCAAAAAGTAGCTGCGGGGGATGATCACGCGTTCATCCACGTAAAATCGATGGCGGCCCAGCCAAGCCTCGCGGGTCAGGTAAGCGGCCGGCACCCGCTCCACGAGTCGGCGGCGCAACAAGCGCTCCAGCGCCTCCCGTTCCCCAGCGGTCAAAGCACGCGTCAGGACGGACTCCGGCGCATCCAGCGGCAACCGCAGCCCGTGCAGGAGCAGGTACAGCGCTTCATCGTGGGCGTCCGCGGCGATCTGCCCGAGGGCCGCGCCGGTATGGACATAAGCCCGCTCCGCCGCCCGTAACCAGTCCCCGGCCGGCGCCCCCCCCGCGCGGTGCGGCGGGCACGCGAAGCCGGGTGTGACAGGCCTCGATCCCC
>JBMTAG010000163.1:0-5932 GCA_049428505.1 Opitutaceae bacterium
GGGCGTAGGTGGAGAGGGAATTGATCAGACCGATGTTCGGACCTTCCGGGGTCTCGATCGGGCAAATGCGGCCATAGTGCGACGGATGGACGTCGCGGACCTCGAAGCCGGCGCGCTCGCGGTTCAGACCACCCGGCCCGAGGGCGGACAGGCGGCGCTTGTGCGTCACCTCGGCCAACGGGTTGATCTGATCCATGAACTGCGACAGCTGGCTGCGGGCGAAGAAGTCGCGGATGACCGTGGTCAACGCCTTGGGGTTGATCAACTTCTGCGGCGTGATGGAGTCGACGCTCTGGTCGTACATCGTCATCCGCTCGCGCACCAGCCGCTCGGTGCGGCTGAGGCCGACGCGGCACTGGTTGGCGAGCAGCTCGCCCACGGTGCGCACGCGGCGGGAACCGAGATGGTCGATGTCATCGACCACGCCCACGCCCCGCTTCAGGCGGACGAGGTACTTGGTCGCCGCCACCACGTCAGCGCTTTCCAGAATGCGCTGCTCGAGGTCCGCCTTCAGGCCGAGCTTCTGGTTGACCTTGTAGCGGCCGACGCGGCCGAGGTCATACCGCTTGGGATCGAAGAACAGGCGCTTGAGCAGGGCCTTCGCGTTGGCGGTGGTCGGGGGCTCGCCCGGGCGCAGGCGCTTGTAGATCTCCTTCAGCGCCTCCTCCTCATTGCGGGTCGGATCCTTCTTGAGGGCACGGATGATCGCCCCCTCGTCCACCGAAGTATCAATGACCCGCAGCGTGGTGATGTCGTGCTTCTCGAAGGTGCGGACGATCGCCTTGGTCAGCGGCTCGAAGGCCCGGGCGAGGACCACCCCCTTCTGGGCGTCAATCGCGTCCTCCACCAGCACCAGCGTCGAGACATTCTCCATGTCCAGCGCCTTGGAGACCTTGAGGTCCTTGATCTCGTAGAACAGGTTCAGGAGATCGATGTCGGAGCTGTAGCCGACCGCGCGAAGCAGGGTCGTGATCAGGAACTTGCGGCGACGACGACGGCGGTCGAGGTAGACGTACAGCAGGTCGTTGTTGTCGAACTGGACCTCCAGCCACGTGCCGCGGTCCGGGATGATGCGGAAGGAATGGAGCGGCTTGCCATTCGGATGGAGCGCCACCTCGAAGGCGATGCCGGGCGAACGGTGCAACTGGGACACCACGACGCGCTCGGCGCCGTTGATGATGAAGGAGCCCCGCTCCGTCACCATCGGGATTTCTCCCATGTAGATGTCCTCGTCCTTGATGAAATCCTCTTCCCGCAGCCGGAGCTTCACGTACAACGGCACGGAATAGGTGATGCCCTCCCGAAGGCACTCGAGCTCGGAGTTCTTGGCGTCGCCCAGCGTGTAGGAGACGTACTCCAGCGTCAGCCGCTCATCATACGAGAGGATCGGGAACACCTCGCGGAACACCGCCTCCAACCCCTGGGGCTTGCGCTGCTTTTCCGGCACACCCTTCTGCAGGAAGTCGAGGTACGACGTGATCTGAATCTCAATGAGATTCGGCGGCTGGATCACTTCGCGGAGCTTGCCGAAGTTGACGCGGTCGAGGTGGTTACGGTCGGCCATGGGAGGATCCCGTTAAGGGAAGAAAGGGCGGAGGGAAGCGGACGGGCGCGGACGGGGAAATCGCACTAAGCAGGCAAGGGACAGGCCGCGGGGTTCCCGCAGCCTGTCCCGACAAAAACCGCAGAGGGGGCGAGGAAGGTCGCCAAGCCGGGCGGGATTACTTGAGCTCGACCTTGGCGCCGGCCGCCTCGAGCTTCTTCTTGATGTCCTCGGCCTCGGCCTTGGGGGCGTTCTCCTTGACCGGCTTCGGGGCGCCCTCGACCAGGTCCTTGGCCTCCTTGAGGCCCAGACCCGTGATCGCACGGACTTCCTTGATGACACCGATCTTGTTCGCGCCGGCATCCTTGAGGATGATGGTGAACTCGGTCTGCGCCTCGGCGGCGGGAGCGGCGGCAGCGCCCGCAGCACCGCCCGCGGGGGCGGCGGCGACGGCAGCGGCGGCGGATACGCCCCACTTGCCCTCGAGGTCCTTGACCAGCGCGGCGAGTTCGAGAACCGACTGGCCCGAAAGCCACTCGATGACTTGTTCCTTGGTGATGTTGCTCATGGTAACGACTCCTGGACCCGACTAGCGGCGCGGGAAGGCGCGCGTTTAAGAGACGTATCTCCTAGCCGGTTCGTGGATGTTGGTTTTCCAACCCTGACGGCGGGGCCACCAGGGAAGGGAAAGGGAGGAAGGGGGACGGGGGGGAACGCCTCGAGCCGCGTGGCTCAGGCGGCGGGAGCAGCAGGCTGCTCCTTCTTGACCTTGGCATCCAGCACGCGGACGAACGCCGCCGCATTGCTGGTCAACAGGCCCAGGAACTGGGCCCGCAGCGCATCGAACGAGGGCAGGTCAGCGATCGCCCGCAGGTCCTCGCGGGAAACCAGCTTGCGGTCGAGCACGCCCAACTTGATGTCGAGCTTCTGCTTGTCCTCGAAGAACTTCTTGAGAATCTTCGCCACGCCCGCCGAGTTGCGCCCGCCGACGATGACCGCCGTCGGACCCGTCAACGCCGCCTCGACGTCCGGCAGGCCGAGGGCCTTGGCCGCGACCCGCAGCGAGCTGTTCTTCACCACGTGGAACTCGGCATTCTCCTTGGCCAGCAGCTTCCGGAGGTCCGCCGTGTCCGCGACGGTCACCTTGGTGAAATTCGCCAGGATGACGTAGTCGCTCTTCTTGAGGTGCGTGTCGACTTCGGCAATCAGGTATTGTTTTTCAGCTCTCATGGTCGGGGCCCTCAGTACTTGGAGAATTCCGTGGAGGCCACCTTCACCGCCGGGCTCATGCTCGACGACAGGGTGACCGACTTGATGAACTGGCCGCCCTTGAAGGTGTTCGGCTTCGCCTTGCCCACCGCCTCGAGGACCGAAGCGGCGTTCTCCAGGATCTGGGCGGGGGTGAACGAACGCTTGCCCACGCCGACCCCGATGTTCGCGGTCTTGTCCATCTTGAACTCCACGCGGCCGGCCTTGACGGCCTTGATGCCCGCGGTGACGTCGTCGGTCACGGTGCCCGCCTTGGGGTTCGGCATCAGGCCCTTCGGACCCAGCACGCGCGCCAGGGTGCGCACCTGCTTCATCGCCTCAGTGGTCGCGATGGCGACATCGAAGTCGAGCCAGCCCTCGTTCACCTTCTGCATCATGTCCTGCAGACCGGCGAAGTCCGCCCCGGCGGCGAGCGCCTTGGCCGCATCGTCCGTGAAGACGAGCACCCGGACCTTCTTGCCGGAGCCGTTGGGCAACGGGGTCGTGCCACGGACGTTCTGCTCACCGGAGGTCGCGTCCACTCCCAGGTGGAACGAGAGCTCGACGGTCTCGTCGAACTTGGCCTTCGGGAACTTGGCCAGAATGTCCACCGCTTCCTTCAGCGGGTACTCCTTGGCCAGATCGGCGACCTTGACGGCGCCCTGGTAACGCTTGCTGTGCTTTTTCGGCATGGTTGGGTGCGGTACGAACGTCCTTGGGGGACTCCCGCGATGGGTTGGGAACGGGCCCCGGACGCGCGCCCGGGGCAAAGATTCAGTCGATGACCTCAATGCCCATGTTGCGGGCAGTGCCGGCAATCACCTTGATCCCCGCCTCCGGCGTGGTCGCGTTGAGGTCGGCCTTCTTGATGTTGTAGATCTCCAGGAGCTGCTTGCGGGTCACCTTACCGACCTTGTCCTGGTTCGGCTTCGCCGAGCCGCTGGCGATGTTCGCCGCCTTCTTCAGCAGGACCGACGCCGGCGGGGACTTCAGGATGAAGGTGAAGCTCTTGTCGGAGAAGACGGTGATCACCACCGGTAGGATCATCCCGTTCTGATCCTTGGTGCGGGCGTTGAACTCCTTGCAGAACGCCATGATGTTCACGCCCTGGGCGCCCAGCGCCGGACCCACCGGAGGGGCGGGATTGGCGGCGCCGGCCGGCAGCTGGAGTCGGATGTAACCTTGGATCTTCTTAGCCATGGGAAAAGGGATTTACTTGGGTTGAAGCGGGGGGAAACGGCGGGTCACTCGGTCATCCGCTGGACCTGCCAATACTCGAGCTCGACAGGCGTAAAGCGGCCGAAGATCGAGACGGAAACGCGGAGCTTGCCCCGCTCGGGGTCGACCTCGTCGATGCGGCCGGTCAGCGAGGCGAAGGCGCCATCGGTGATCTTGACCTCCTCGCCCACGTTGTACTGCACCTTCGGCACTTCCTTGCCGCTCGCGGCCTCGATGCGCGCGTAGATCTCATCCACATCCGCCTGCCGCAGCGCGGAGGGCCGGTCCCCGCCGACAAAGCCGATCACCCCGGAGGCCTCCTTGACGAAGTACCAGGGCTTGTTGATCAGCTTGCCATCCTCGCCGTACAGCCGGGCCTGCAGGAACACGTAGCCCGGATACAGCTTGCGCACCTTGGTGCTCTTCTTGCCGCCCTTGACCTCCGAGACCACCTCGGTGGGCAGGAGCACCTCGAACAGGTAGTCATCGAGCTCCTCCGGCTTTTTGAACTTCTCGATGTAAGTCTTAACCTTGTTCTCCTGGCCGGAGAGCGTGTGCACCGCGAACCATTGGGCTCCGGCCGGGGAGGTGGAAGGGGCGGGCATGGGCGCAGGGTCAGCTGACGAGATCCGTGAACAGGATCACGACCTGGGTGAGGGAAAAATCACTGATGCTCGTGAACACCCCCATGATGATCGCCGCCACGATGACCACGATGGTGGAATCGCGCAGCTCAGTCTTGGTCGGCCAGGTGGCCTTCTGGAGTTCACCCACCATCTCGCCAATGAAGATACGGGTGCTGCGGAAAGGATTTTTCATGAGGAAAGATGGCAGGCGCGGAGGGAATCGAACCCCCAACCAACGGTTTTGGAGACCGCTACTCTACCAATTGAGCTACGCGCCTGTGGAGGGTCCTTTTAGACAACGCAGCCGAGGCATCCGGGGGATGCCTCGGCGAGACGTCGGGAGGGTTTCGCCTCGCGGTTTATTCAATGATGTCCGTGATGCGGCCCGCCCCGATGGTGCGGCCGCCCTCGCGGATGGCGAACTTCTGGGTCTTCTCCATCGCGATCGGCACGATCAGCTCGATCTCCACCGCGATGTTGTCGCCCGGCATGATCATCTCCACGCCCTTCGGCAGGTTGACCACTCCGGTCACGTCCGTCGTCCGGAAGTAGAACTGGGGACGATACCCGTTGAAGAACGGCGTGTGGCGGCCACCCTCGTCCTTCGAGAGGACGTAGATCTCAGCCTTGGCCTTCTTGTGCGGATTGATCGACTTCGGGGCCGCCAGGACCTGGCCGCGCTCGATGCCGTCCTTTTCAATGCCGCGCAGCAGGATGCCGACGTTGTCGCCCGCCTGACCGCTGTCCAGCAGCTTGCGGAACATCTCGATGCCGGTCACGACCGACGTCACGGTGTCCTTGAGGCCGACGATCTCGACGGTGTCGTTGACCTTCACCACCCCACGCTCGATGCGCCCGGTGGCGACGGTGCCGCGGCCGGTGATCGAGAAGACGTCCTCGACGGACATCAGGAACGGCTTGTCCATCTCACGCGCCGGCTCCGGGATGTCGGTGTCGATCGCGGTCATCAGATCGGCGATCGCCTTCTCGCCCTCGGGCGTGCCGGCCAGCGCCGCCGTGGCGGAACCGCGCACGATGGTGGTGGTGTCACCCGGGAACTGGTACTTGGAGAGCAGCTCGCGGATCTCCATCTCGACGAGATCCAACAGCTCCTTGTCCTCGAGCAGGTCGACCTTGTTGAGGAACACCACGATCTTCGGCACGCCGACCTGACGGGCCAGGAGGATGTGCTCGCGGGTCTGCGGCATCGGGCCGTCAGCCGCCGAGACCACCAGAATCGCGCCGTCCATCTGGGCGGCACCGGTGATCATGTTCTTCACGAAGTCGGCGTGGCCCG
>JBMTAG010000164.1:0-5828 GCA_049428505.1 Opitutaceae bacterium
GCTCAGCGGAACTCGCGCTTCGCCTGCCAGGCCTCGCGGTCCTCGAACGCCGCGGCGGGCAGGTCGGCACGATGCTCCTTCGCGGCGAGCAGCACCGTCCGGCGGCGCGCGGTGGCGGGGTCGAGGGCGGCGCGGAAGATCGCGAGCGTGCGCTCCCGCGTCAGCTGGTCGAGGGCGGCGAGCGACGCCTGCTGGCGGTCCCATTCGCCGTCGTAGGTGAAGGCGCGGCCGAAGAAGAGCTCGGCCTTCTCGCGGATGCTCTTCGCCTTCTCCTCGAAGCCGGAGCGCGCGCCGGCGACCAGCGTCTTCCACTGCTCGTCCGTGAGCTGGGCGAAGGCCTCCGGGAAGCCCGCGATGACCGCCTCCGCCCGGCGCTGCAGCTCGACCGGGGCGTGGGTGCTCGATTGGATCACGAAGGCGAAGTAACGATGCCGCAGCGAGCCGCCGGCGCCGCCGCCCACGATGTACCCCAGCTGCTGCTTGGTCCGCAGCTCGCTGAAGAACGGATCGGCAAAGAAGTTGCCCAGCACCGCCGCGGCCGCCCGCACCTCGGGGGTTTCATCCGGCAGCACGTAGTCGCGGATGAAGGCGGAGTTCACGCCCTCGACCGGGCCGGCGTCGACGACGTTCTCGCCCGGCTGGAGCTGCAGGTGGCGGCGGCGGAGAAGCTCGGCCGCCGGGGCGGGCGCGGCCCCGATCGCGCGCGCGAGGTCGCGCACCGCGTTGACCGCGGCCTCGGGGGCGAGGTGACCGTGCACCACCGCCTCGAGCGCGCCCCGGGCGAAGAACTCGCGCCCGAACGCCTGCACGTCCGCCCAGGTGGCGGCCTCGGTCGCCGCGAGGGTCTCCGGCGGCAGGAACAGGTGCTCGCGCATCAGGGCGTCCCGGCGGTTGCGGGCCAGGATGTAGGCCTCCGATTGCGCGTAGCTGCGCAGTCCGCGGAGGGTGGCCTCCTTGAGCGCCTCGAAGCGCGCGGGGGTGACGGTGAAGTCCCGCAGGCGCGCCGCGACGTGCGCCGCGTAACGGAGGCCGGAATCACCGTAGCCGGCGACGGAAAGCTTCCAGCCCTCGAGCGAGGCGTCGAGGCCGAGGTCGATGCCGGCGAGGGCCGCGTCGGCGCTGGCGGGTTCCAGGTGGTCGCGCAGGCAGGCGTCGAACAACCGCAGCAGCGCGGCGCCCCGCGGCGTGGCGAGGCGGGCGACCGGCACGAAGCGCAGGCTGAGCGCGACCTGCGGGCGCTGGAATTCGGCGTCGGGCGCCCAGAAGAGGCGCAGGCCCGGCTCGTCGACCAGCGCGACGGGCCGCTCCGGCAGCACGCCGGTGGCACCGGGCAAGAAGGCGTTCGCCCCCGGCAGGCGGAACGTGTCCGGGCCGTCCGTCGCGAGGAGCGCCTGGTAGCCCGCGCCCGCGTCCTCGGTGTACGAGTACTTCACCTGGTAGATGCGTTCGGCGCGGTCGGTCGGGACGCCCTTGGCCATCACCGCGACGAGGAGGTTGTCCGGCGTGAGGACGTTGAGCAGCCGGCGGTAGGCGGCCTCGTCGGGCGGGCCCCAGACGTCGCCGGCGCGCTCGGCCACCTCGAGCGGGTAGAACCCGGCTTGGTTCGCGAGCTTGGTGGCGAGGCTGGCGCCTTCGCCGCGGTCGCGGAAGCTCTCGTCGAGCTGGGCGATGCGCGCGCGGTCGCGGTAGAAGTCGGCCGGGAACGGGGCGGCGCGGAGGTGGCGCAGGTAGGCGAGGATGCGGCGCGTGACCTGCTCGCGGGCCTGGAGGCCGGCCGGCGTGAGGTCGGCCCCGATCATCAGCGAGCCATAGTCGGCGGTGCGTTCCCAGACGAAGGCGGAAAGGCCGTTGATCAGGCCGTCGCGCTTGAGCGCCTCGACCAGTCCGCCGGGGCCGGGGTAGCTGATCAGCTGGGTGAGGAGTTCGTCGGGCTTGCTGAGGAAATCCGGGCGCGTCGCGGGCACCACGAACTCGAGCTGGAGGCTGCGGACCTCCTTGATGGGCTCGACCTGCACCACGCGGAGGGCGGCCTTGCGGGGCAGGAAGGCGGGCTCGCGGCGCGGCGGGGTGATGGGCCGGCGCGGGATGGCGGCGAAGAGCGTGCGGGCGTGGCGCTCGAGTTCGTCGAGGGACGCCTTGCCGCAGATGGCGAGCGCCATCCGGTCGGCGGAGTAGGTGGCCTCGTAGAAGGCGCGGACCTCGGCGGGGGTGGCGCCGGCGAGGGTGTCCTTGTTGCCGGTGGAGAACTTGCTCTCGCCGCTGCCGGGGGCGTAGACCTCGCGGAGGACGGAGAAGAGGCGGCGGCTGTCGTTCTGCACGTGCCGCATCGCCTCGTTGTGCACGGCGTTGATCTCGCGGCCGGTGAACTCGGGGGTGAAGAGCGGGGCGATGAAGAACTGGGCGAAGCGGTCGAGGCCCTCGGCGAGCGCCTCATGGCGGACCTCGAACTGGTAGTTCGTGTGGTCGCTCGCGGTGTAGGCGTTGCTGTAGCCCCCGTTCGACTGCATGAAGTTGCCGTAGGCGTTCGGCTCCGGGTACTTCGCGGTGCCGAGGAAGAGCATGTGCTCGAGGAAGTGCGCCATCCCCTCGCGCGTCGTCGGGTCGTCGATCTGGCCCACCGGCATCATCAGCGCGGCGCCCGACTTGTTGAACTTCGGGTCCGAGACGAGCAGCACCTTGAGGCCGTTGGGCAGGACGAGGCGGCGGAACTGCGCCTGGTCCGACGGGGCGCGCACCCGCGGCGGCAGCTCGGGGAGCGGCGCCGGCGCGGCGCCGGGGAGCGGCAGGGCGGCCAGCAGGAGCAGCAGGGCGGGGACCAGGCGGCGGCGGACGTTCATCGTGGCGGTGACAGTACGGCTTCGGGCCGGCCCGCCAAGCCGGATGGCGAGATTCCCGTGGCCAAGCGCGGCGGCGCACCCGTAGCCTCGCGGGATGTCTCCCGGAAAGGCCGGCCAGCGATGCCTCAGCGAGCGTGAACCCGAACTCGGGCTCGGCGTGGTCGCGTCCATCGACTCCGGGGCGCGCCGCGTCGCCGTCGACTTTCCCGGCACTGGCGAGAAACGCCTCTACGCCCTCGGCACCGCCGTCCTGCGCCGCGTGTTGTTCCGCCCCGGCGAGACCGTGGCCGACCGCGCCGGGCGGCGGCTCGTCATCACCGCGGTGGAGGAGGCCGACGGCCTGGCAACCTACGTCGGGGCGGACCGGCGCGTGCGCGAGGACGAGATTGCGGACGCGACCAGCGTGAGCCGGCCCCACGAGCGGCTGCTCGCCGGCGACGCCGACGACGCCGGGACCTTCGACCTGCGGCGGCGGGCGCTCGAGGCGCGCGCGCGGTTCCGCCAGTCCGAGGTGCGGGGCTTCCTCGGGGGCCGCATCGACCTCATTCCGCACCAGTTCCACATCCTCGCCGAGGTGGCGGGGCGGCAGGCGCCGCGCGTGCTGCTGGCGGATGAGGTGGGCTTGGGCAAGACGATCGAGGCCTGCCTGATTTTGCAGCGGCTGTTGGCGACGGGTCGCGCGCGGCGGGTGCTGATCCTCGTCCCCGAGGCGTTGACGCACCAGTGGTTCGTCGAGCTGCTGCGGCGCTTCAACCTCTGGTTCAGCATCCTCGACGAGACGCGCTGCCAGGCGGCGGGGGCGAGCGATCCGGGCCGCAACCCGTTCCTCGGCGCGCAGCTCGTCCTCTGCAGCGTGAGTTTCCTCGCGGGCCTGCCCGGGCGGCGGGCGGAGGCGGTGGCGGCGGGCTGGGACGTGGTCGTGGTCGACGAGGCGCACCACCTCGCGTGGTCCCCGGAGGCGGCGAGCCCGGAGTACGCGTTGGTCGAGGAACTCGCGGCGACTTCCCCGGGCCTGCTGCTGCTCACCGCGACGCCGACGCAGCTGGGCGTGGCGGGGCACTTCGCGCGCCTGCGGCTGCTGGATCCGCAGCGGTTCAGCGACCTCGCGCGCTTCGAGGTGGAGGCGGAGGGCTACGCGCGCGTCGCGGACGTGGCCGGCAAGGTGATCGAGGGCGGAGCGCTGACCGCGGCGGACCAGGCCGCGTTGCGCGCCATCTTCGACCGCGACCCCGAGACGCTCGCCGGGCACCTCGCGCACCTGGCGGCGGGCCGGCCCGGGGCGCGCGAGGCGCTGCTGCGGACGCTGCTCGACCAGCACGGCACCGGCCGCGTCGTGTTCCGCAACACCCGTGCGGCGATGACCGGTTTTCCGCGGCGCCGCTACTGCCCGGCCCCGCTCGAGGGCGCGCCGGTGGTGGTGCACGCGCGCCTCGCCCGTGAGCTGCGGGCGGAGGCGGCGGGGGAGGACGCGGACCTGCGGCCGAACTTCCGGGACGACCCGCGCGTCGCGTGGCTGGCCGCCTTCCTCCGGCGCGAGCGCGGGGCGAAGGCGCTCCTGATCTGCCGCTCCCAGCGCAAGGTCCTCGCCCTCGCCGCCGCGCTGCAGGAGGTGATCAGCGCCAAGGTCGCGCTTTTCCACGAGGGCCTGCCGCTGGTGCAGCGCGACCGCAACGCGGCGTGGTTCGCCGAGCCGGACGGCGCGCAGCTGCTGCTCAGCTCCGAGATCGGCAGCGAGGGACGCAACTTCCAGTTCGCCCACCACCTGATCCTGCTCGACCTGCCGCTCAACCCGGCGCTCCTCGAGCAGCGCATCGGGCGCCTCGACCGCATCGGCCAGGGTGCCGACGTCCAGATCCATGTCCCGTACCTCGCGGGCGGCGCCGGCGAGGTCCTCGCGACCTGGTACGACCAGGGGCTCGACGCCTTCGCGGCGCCCGTGCACGGCGGCCACGAGTACGAGGCGGCGTTCCGGGACCGGCTCGTCGCCCTCGCGACCGCCTACGCGCCGGACGGCGAACCGGGACCGCGGGAGCTCGCCGCGCTGGTCGCCGAGACCGCCGCATTCCGCGCGGCGCTGCGCGAGCGGCTGCAGCGCGGGCGGGACCGCCTGCTGGAGCTGCATTCCTTCGACCGGACGGCGGCCGCGGCCGTCGTCGCCAAGGTGCGGGCCGCCGACGCCGACCCTTTCCCGCGGCGTTTCCTCGTGGAACTGCTCGACCACTTCGGCGTCCGCATCCGCGAGCACGAGGAGGGCGACGTCTTCCTCGACCCGAGCCACGCCTACGTCGAGGGGTTTCCCTCGCTGCCGGCCGAGGGGATGCTCGCGACCTTCGACCGCCGTCGCGCCCTCGCCCGGGAGGACCTTCGTTTCCTGACCGCCGACCATCCGCTGCTGGGAGACACGATCGACCTGCTCCTCGAGTCGCCCGCCGGCACGGCCGCCTGCGCCCGCCTGCCCGGGGATGCGCCGGACCTGCTCCTCGAAGTGTTGTTCGTCCTCGAGACCGTCGCGGACGCGCGCTGGCACGTGGACGAGTTCCTCGCGCCCGCGCCGGTCCGGGTGGTCGTGGATCTCCGCGGCGGCGATCGCACCGCGGAGCACCCGGCGGCGGCGGTCGCGGCGGAGGCGATGGATCGGGAAATCCGGCCGCTGCTGGAGCAGCCCGGTTTCAACGGCGACCTGTTGCGCGCGATGCTCGAGGCGGCGGAAGCGCGGGCGGAGGCGGTCGCGGGCGCCCGTCGTCAGGAGGCGGCGGTCCGGGCGGACGCCGTGCTGGCGGAGGGCGTGGCGCGCCTCGAGAGCCTGCGGCGGATCAACGCCACCGTGCGACCCGCCGAGATCGAGCTGGCGGCCGAGCAGCGCCGGCAGATCGGGGCGGCGATCGGCGCCGCGCGACTGCGGCTCGACGCCGTGCGCCTCCTCGTCGTCGGCGGTCCGGACGAGGAATAGTCTCTGGTCGCCTCGAGTTGTGGCCGCGGCGGCAGCCCCGG
>JBMTAG010000165.1:0-5708 GCA_049428505.1 Opitutaceae bacterium
AACGCCCGGGCCGAGGCCTTTTTCTCCACCCTTAAACTCGAGCACACCTACCGCCGTCGCTTCGCGGACCACGAGGAGGACCGCCGGTCGACCTTCGAGTGGATCGAGGCCTTCTACAACCGCCGCCGCAGGCACTCCGCCCTCGGCAATCAATCCCCGGTTGACTTCGAAAACCAAAACAACTGACACCCAAGCGCCCCAAGTCTACAGATCGAGGGTAATCCCACCAGCGGTCAGGATGGCCGCGCCATCCGAAGCTCGCAGAGCGAAGGATGTTCCTCGGTTTGGGTTGTGGCAGGCAGCCCAGCTGCGCTGAAGCTTAGCAGGGCATCCTTCGCCCAACGAAGACGCGCGTCTCGAGGGGAGCGTGAACCAGCGGTCAGGATGGCCGCGCCATCCGAAGCTCGCAGAGCGAAGGAGGTTCCTCAGTCCGGGTTGTGGCATGTAGCCCTGCTGCGCTGAAGCTTCGCAGGGCATCCTTCGCCCGAGGAAGACGCGCGTCTCGCGGGGAGCGCGAACCAGCGGTCAGGACGGCCGCGCCATCCGAAGCTCGCAGAGCGAAGGATGGCGGAGAGGGGGGGATTCGAACCCCCGGTACGGTTGCCCGTACACATGATTTCCAATCATGCACATTCGACCACTCTGTCACCTCTCCGGGGCGCTCGGACGGTCCCGTTTCCGGGGCCGTCCGCTGGGCGAGGGGACACCCAACGGCCGCCGTCCCCGCGGGTCAACCCGCAAATCCGCCCGGCCCACGCCTTTCGCCGCCGCGGCCCGCGGACCACAACGGAAACTGATGCGTGGCATTCGCTGGCCTTCTGCCGCGCGCCCGCGGGGGCTGGTCGGACGTTAAAAGGGGGAGCCGATCCGAAATGCGTCTTGCGCGGGCGCGGGCCGAACCCAAGCCTGCGGGGGATTTTTTCCCGCCGACGGCTCACACACCATGGTCACCGCCAACACCGAACTCGGCTACAACAGCAAGGTTGAGGGGGGCGTCATCGTCTCCCGCGCGGACGCGGCCATCAACTGGATCCGCACCAACTCGATGTGGCCGATGCCGATGGGCCTCGCCTGCTGCGCGATCGAGCTGATGGCGGTCGGCGGCGCCCGCTTCGACATCGCCCGCTTCGGTGCCGAGGTGATGCGCTTCTCGCCCCGCCAGTCCGACGTGATGATCGTCGCCGGGACCGTCACCTACAAGATGGCCCCCCAGGTGCGCCGCATCTACGACCAGATGGCGTCGCCCAAGTGGGTCATCGCGATGGGCGCCTGCGCCAGCTCCGGCGGCATGTACCGGTCCTACGCGACGTTGCAGGGGGTGGACCGCATCGTGCCGGTCGACGTGTACGTGAGCGGCTGCCCGCCGCGGCCGGAGGCGTTGCTCGATGCCCTGATGAAACTGCAGGACAAGGTCCGCCGTGAGCCGGCGGCACGGCGGCTGCTCTCGGCCTGAAGTCCCCCGCACCGATGTCCGCCGACCTCGTCTCCACCCTGCAGGCCCGTTTCCCGCGGCTGGCGCCCCGGCCCTCCGGCGATCACCCGGCGGTGAACGCACCCCTCGAGGACGTCGTGCCGCTGCTGCGCTGCCTGCGCGATGACCATGGGTTCGACCTGCTGACGGACGTCACCGCGATCGACTGGTCCCCCGGGGCCACGCCGCGGTTCACGGTCGTCTACCACCTGCTGTCGACGACGCGGGCGGGCGCCTACGTGCGGGTGGCGGCGCCCTGCGCGGGCCCGGAAGAGGCGCCGGTGGCGCCCAGCGTCACGAGCCTTTGGGCGGGGGCGGACTGGCACGAGCGGGAGTGTTTCGACCTGATGGGCGTCCGGTTCGAGGGTCACCCGGACCTGCGGCGGATTTTGATGTGGGACGGTTATCCCTACCATCCGCTGCGGAAGGACTTCCCCTTGGCCGGCATCGAGACCGAGCTGCCGGCGGAGGACGTGGCGGCGGAGACGGGCGCCCGGGTGGTGGCGGCGCCGATGGCGGGCGGGCCGTTCGTGGCGTCCGCGGGCGAGATCAACCTGACCGAGGCCGAACCGCGGGCCAAGGACGAGAGCTGGAGCGACCGCGCGCCGCAGCCCGGGCACACCCCGCTGCGCCAGGTGAAGGAGTGAACCGCACGCCGATGGCCACCGACTACAATTTCCCCGATTCCGCCGCCCGCGCCGCCGCCGCGGCCCAGGAGGCACCCGCGGAGTTCCAGACCGAGAAGATGTCCCTCGCGATGGGACCCTCGCACCCCTCGACCCACGGCGTGCTCCGCCTGCAGCTCGAGCTGGACGGCGAGACGGTGACGCGCGCGGATCCGGTGCTCGGCTACCTGCACCGCGGCGACGAGAAGATCGCCGAGAACATGACCTACAACCAGTTCGTGCCGTACACGGACCGGTTGGATTACCTCGCGCCGCTGGCCAACAACATGGCCTATGCGATCGCGGTGGAGCGGCTGGCCAAGCTCGAGGTCCCGGCGCGCTGCCAGGCGATCCGGGTCCTGACGGCGGAAATGGCGCGCATCTCGGCCCACCTCATGGGCCTTGGGGCCTTCGGCCTCGACGTCGGCGCGTGGACCGTCCTGCTCTACTCCCTCGAGGAGCGGGAGAAGCTCTACAAGCTGTTCGAGGAGCTCACCGGGGCGCGCTTCACCACCAGTTACACCCGCATCGGGGGCGTCACCCGCGACGTGCCCGAGGGCTGGCTGGGCCGCGTGGGCGCCTTCTGCGACCAGTTCCTGCCCATTCTGGAGGAGATCCTGAAGCTGCTGACGCGGAACAAGATCTTCATGGACCGCACCGTCGGCGTGGGCGTCATCTCGCGGGCGGATGCGCTGGCGTACGGCCTGACCGGCCCGAACCTGCGCGGCAGCGGCGTGGGCCTCGACCTGCGCAAGGACAAGCCCTACTCGGGCTACGAGCAGTACGAGTTCGACGTGCCGGTGGGCACCACGGGCGACTGCTACGACCGGTACCTGGTGCGCGGCGAGGAGATGCGCCAGTCGGTGCGGATCATCCGGCAGGTGCTCGCCCGGTTCCCGGACGGCCCGTGGTACGCGCCGGACGCGCGGCGGATCTTCGCGCCGCCCAAGGACAAGGTCATGACGTCGATGGAGGAGCTGATCCAGAACTTCATGATCGTCACCGAGGGGCCGCAGATCCCGCCCGGCGAGGTCTACTTCGAGGCGGAGAACCCCAAGGGCGTGCTGGGCTTCTTCATCGTGAGCCGCGGCGGCGGCGTCCCTTACCGCCTGAAGATCCGTTCCCCTTCCTTCTGCAACCTCTCGATTTTGCCCAAGGCCTGCCAGGGCATCCTGATCTCGGACGTCGTCGCCCTGCTGGGCTCGATGGACTTCGTGATGGGGGAATGCGACCGCTGAGCCCCGGGCCCGTTGACCGAATCCGCCGCGCGATGAACCTGAAACCGGAAACCCTCCAGCGCATCGAGGAAGTGATCCCGCACTACCCCGTGGCCCGGAGTGCCGTGCTCCCGCTGCTGCACCTGATCCAGGAGGACGCGGGCTACATCTCCGCCGAGGCCACCGAGTGGGTGGCGGCGCGGCTGGGCCTGCAGCCGATCAACGTCCTCGAGGTGGTCACCTTCTACCCGATGTTCCGCCAGCAGCCGATCGGCCGCCGGCACATCAAGGTGTGCCGCACCCTGTCCTGTGCGCTACGCGGCGGGTACCAGACCTGCGCCACCTTCGAGGAGGAGTTCAAGGTCCACCGCGGCGAGGTCAGCGCTGACGGCGAGGTCACGATCGAGTTCGTCGAGTGCCTCGCGAGCTGCGGCACCGCGCCGGTGGTGATGATCGACGACGACCTGCACGAGAACGTGGACTGTGCCCGCGCCCGGGAACTGTCCGCCCGCCTCCGCGCCGAGGCCGCCGCCCGCCGCTGAACCGCCCCGCCATGCCCGCCCCCGCCGAACGCCGGATCATCTTCAAGCACATCGACGAGCCGGGCTACACGCCCGACCTCGCGTGCTACCTCCGCCACGGGGGCTACGCCATCCTGCGCAAGGCCCTGGCGATGGCGCCCGCGGCCATCATCGATGAGGTCAAGAAGTCCGGCCTCCGCGGCCGCGGCGGCGCCGGCTTCGGCTGCGGGCTCAAGTGGTCGCTGGTCGACCGCAAGAGCGGCAAGCCGATCTACCTGGTGGTGAACGCCGACGAGTCGGAGCCCGGCACCTTCAAGGACCGTTACATCATCCACCAAGACCCGCACCAGCTGCTGGAGGGCATCATGGTGTCGAGCTGGGCCAACAACGTCCGCCAAGCCTACATTTATATCCGCGGCGAGTTCCCGCACGGGGCCCGGATCCTGGAAAAGGCGATCGCCGAGGCGCGCGCCGCGAATCTGGTCGGCCCGAACGTCCTCGGCAGCGGCTACAGCTGCGAGATCTACGTGCACCGCGGGGCGGGCGCCTACATCTGCGGCGAGGAAACGGGGCTGATCGAGTCATTGGAGGGCAAGCGTCCCTATCCGCGCATCAAGCCGCCCTATTTTCCGGCGGTGCTCGGGCTGTACCAGTGTCCGACCATCGTGAACAACGTCGAGACGCTGTGCCACGTGAAGCACATCGTCGACGTCGGCGGCGAGGAGTTCGCGAAGATCGGCACCCCGGGCAACACCGGCACGCGCGTCCTGTGCGTGAGCGGCCACGTGCGCCGGCCGGGTTATTTCGAGTTCGAGGTCGGCCGGATCACGCTCGGGCAGCTCCTGCACGAGGTCTGCGGCGGGCCCCTGCCGGGCCGCACCTTCAAGGCGATCATCCCCGGCGGCTCCTCCGCCAAGGTGCTCCGCTGGGGCGAGACCTTCACCCTCAAGAACAAGGACGGTTCCACCCGCACCCTCGCGGTCGAGGACATCCCGATGGACTTCGACACCCTCGCCGCCTGCGGCACGATGGGCGGCTCGGGCGGGGTGATCGTGATGGACGACTCGGTCAACATGGTCGAGGCCCTCGCCAACATCAACGCGTTCTACGCCCACGAGAGCTGCGGCCAGTGCACGCCCTGCCGCGAGGGCTCCCTGTGGATGAAGAAGATCACCACGCGGATGGTCCACGGCCAGGCCCGGGCGGAGGACGGCGCCCTGCTGCTGGGGGTCGCGGACCAGATCGCCGGCCGCACCATCTGCGCCTTCGGCGAGGCCTGCTCGTGGCCGACCCAGAGTTTTCTCGCGAAGTTCGGCGACGAGTTCCGCGCCTACCCGGCAACCAAGTCCGCGCCCCGGCCGGAGTCCGTGCCCCTCGCCTGAAGCCCGCCCTTCCCGCATGAGCGCCGCCCCCCCGACCGACCTCGTCCCCGTCACCATCGACGGCCAGGAGATCGCCGTGCCCAAGGGCACGAACGTGATCGAGGCCGCGCGGCGGGTCGGGGTCGACGTTCCCTTTTACTGCTACCACCCGAAGCTCTCGGTGGTGGGCAATTGCCGGATGTGCCTCGTCGAGCTCGGCCAGCCCGCGGTCGACCCGGCCACCAAGGCGCCCGTGATGGACCCCGTCACCGGCCGGCAGCGCATCAACTGGATTCCGCGCCCGCAGATCGGTTGCGCGACCGCCGTGACGCCCGGGCTGCACGTCCGCACGCAGACCCCGCAGATCAAGGCCTGCCGCGAGGGCGTGATGGAGTTCCTGCTCATCAACCACCCGCTGGACTGCCCGATCTGCGACCAGGCGGGCGAGTGCAAGCTGCAGGAGCAGGCGACCG
>JBMTAG010000166.1:0-5605 GCA_049428505.1 Opitutaceae bacterium
CCGCGCCGAGGCCATACACCTGCTCGAGCCCCAGCCGGAGCGCCGGCTCGCCGCCACGCACACTACCGCCTTCAACGCGAGGACATTCCTCAAGCGACGCGTGCCAGCGGCTCGCGTTGACGTCGGCCGGCAGGACCGTGACACCGTGCGCCTTCGCGTCGCGCACCAGTTGCGCGGGTGCGTAGAACCCCATCGGCTGGCTGCCGAGCAAGGCCGCTGTGAAGGCGGCTGGGTGGTGACACTTGAGCCACGCCGACACGTAGACGAGCAGGGCGAAGCTGGCGGCATGCGACTCCGGAAAGCCGTATTCACCGAAACCCCGGATCTGCATGAACACCTGCTCCGCGAAGGCCTGCGACAACCCCCGGGCGAGCATCCCCTCGACGAGACGGCGACGGAACTCGTCGATCACCCCCGGCCGCCGCCAGGCCCCCATCGCCCGCCGGAGTTGGTCCGCTTCGCCGGGCGTGAATCCTGCCGCCACGACGGCCAGCCGCATCGCCTGCTCCTGGAACAGCGGCACGCCGAGCGTCTTCTCCAAGACGGCCCGGATCTCGTCGTTGGGATAGGTCACCGGATCCTCGCCGGCCCGCCGCCGCAGGTAAGGATGAACCATGTCTCCCTGGATCGGCCCCGGCCGCACGATCGCCACCTCGATGACGAGATCGTAAAAGCAGGCCGGTTTCAGCCGCGGCAGCATGCTCATCTGCGCCCGGCTCTCGATCTGAAACACGCCCACGGTGTCGGCGCGGGAGATCATCTCGTACACCGCCGGATCCTCGGCCGGCACGGTGGCGAGCGTGAGGTGGGGGCCGCCCGTTTCGGCCACGAGGTCGAACGCCCGGCGGATGCAGGTGAGCATGCCGAGGGCCAGGCAATCGACCTTGAGGATGCCGAGTTCGTCGAGGTCGTTCTTGTCCCACTGCACGATCGTGCGACCGGGCATCGTGGCCGGCTGGATCGGCACGAGATCGGTGAGCACGCCCCGCGTCATCACCATGCCGCCGACGTGCTGGCCGAGGTGCCGCGGAAAGCCGACGAGCTGGCCGACGAGCGTCACGAGCCTCATGCACGTGTCGCTCGCGGGGTCGAGCCCCGCCTCGGCCAGTCTCGTCGGCAGGTCCTCCACGCCGTCGCCGACGTCGAGCACCTCGGCGATCCGCTCCACGCGGTCGAGCGAGAGGCCGAGCGCCTCCCTGGGGGGGCCCGCATGTTCCGGCCGGTGGGCCGTGGCCGAGGGGGGCAGCCGCTCGCCGCACACATGGGAGAAGGCGACCCCGGCCTTCTCGAACACCGCGCCCTCGGTGAGCAGGCGCGTGCGGCCCCCGCCGCCCTCCGGGCGCACCCATTCGTCACTCCGGAATACGGCGGCGCCACCGTCCTCAGCCGTCAATCCGGCGCAGATCTCCTCCTGCAGGCGGAGCAGGTAGGCGCGGACGGCGGCGGGATCGGGCGGCATGGCAGGCGGGGAGCGTGCGTCCGGGCCCGCGGGAGGCAACACCTCTTCCGGCGCGGCTTGACGGCTTTGCTAGGTTTCCGGTCGACACGTCCCGCGCGGGCCGACTCCCTCCTCCTTCCCGATGCCTTCCGCCGTCCTCACCACCGTGGCCGCCACCGGCTTCACGGTGGCCTTCTTCCACGCCGCCATCCCGACGCACTGGCTGCCCTTTGTCCTGGTGGCGCGGGAGCGCGGTTGGTCGCGGGGGCGCACGCTCGCGGTGGCCTCGCTCGCGGGGCTGGGGCACGTCGCCCTGACCAGCCTGCTGGGCCTGGGGGTCGCCTGGTTCGGCTTCCAACTGGAGGAGCGAATCGGTTCGTTCTCGTGGCTTGCGGGAGGGATGCTCGGCGCGTTCGCGCTGTATTACGGCTGGCGCCAGCTGAGTGGCCGGGGCATCTGCCACCACGCGACTCCGGGAGGCGCGCACCACCCGAGCGAGCGCTGCGGGCACGAGGCCGAGGGCAGCCACTGGCAGGAGGAATTGCGCGCCAGCCCCCTGGTTTCCGCCCGCACCGGCGAGATGGCGGCGGTCGGGGGGCTCTTCGTGATGCTGACCCTTTCCCCGTGCGAGGCCTTCCTCGGCGTGTACCTCTCGGGGGTGCAGTTTGGCTGGCGCGGATTTGTCGTGCTGAGCGTGATCCTCGCGGTTGCGACGCTCGGGGGGATGACGCTCTTCACCTGGCTGGCGCTGCTGGGGTTCGACAAGGTGCGCCTGCGGAGCTTCGAGCGCTACGAGGCGGGGCTGCTTGCGCTGGTTTTCGGGCTCCTCGCGGTGGTGGTGCTCGCGCTGGACCACGGGCATGACCATTGACCAGAGGATGGAAGATGGGGCTGGCGGCGCGGGGGCGGTGAAGGTTCCCCGCCTGCTCTGGGGCTGCCTCGCCGTGGTGCTGCTCGCCTCGTGGGCCGGCTCGCGGGTGCAGTCCGCGGGCGGCGCGGTGCAGGTTCGCGGGCTCGTGCTCCCGGCGGGCAACGGCCAGTGGATCGCCGCGGACCTCTTCCGGCCCCGCACGGCCACCGCCGCCCGGCCGGCGCCCTTGGTGGTGGTGGTCCCGGGTTTTCAGCGCTCGAAGGAGACGCAGGCCAACATCTCGCTCGAGCTGGCGCGCCGCGGGGTGGTGGTGATCGCGCTCGACCCCTCCGCGCAGGGCGGCTCGAGCGCCTCGCTGAGCACCCGCGCGGCGACGGAGGAGGGATACGGGTTGTTCGCGGTGATCGACTACGCCGCGACCGGCGTGCTGAACTATGTGGACCGCAGTCGGATGGCCGCCACGGGGCATTCCGCCGGCGGCAACGCCGCCCTGCAGGCGGCCAGCCATTTCGGCCGCGAAGCCGAGCGGACGGGCACGCCGAGCAAGCTGCACGCCGTCTTCATCTCCGGCTACGTCCTCACGCTCACGGAGCGCACCTTGCGCCCGGTCCGCTCGCATCTCGGGATCAGTTACGCGCTGCACGATGAGGGGGCCTACCGCAACGAGCTGGGCCACGGGGACCTGCGGCGGGCGCCCGAGGCGTTGCGCGCGGTGCGTTCGGGGCTCGGCGCGGCCGGCCGGGACCTCGCCGAGATTGAACCGGGCCGCTTCTATGGCTCGGAGGCGGACCGCACGCTGCGGGTGGTGTACAACGAGCCACTGCTGCATCCGTTTCAGCCGTACAGCGTCGAGGCCACCGCCAACCAGCTTGAGTTCTTCATCCGCACGCTGGGCCTGAAGGAGGTTCCCGCCCCCCGCGACCAGGTCTGGTACTGGAAGGACCTCTGCGGGCTGCTCGCCCTCGCGGCCGCCCTCACGGCGCTCGTGCCCCTCGCGCGCTGGCTGCTGGCCGCGGTGCCCGCCTTCGCCACGCTCGTCCGCCCCGTGCCGCCGGCCCTCCCGCCGCCGGCCGGCGCGGGCCGCGTCGTGCTCTGGGCCCTGCTCGGGAGCGGCGCGGTGATCGCGGGAGTCTCGTACATCCCGCTCGCGGAGTGGTCGCAGCGTCTCTTCCCGGAGGCGTCGGGCCGGACGCTGACGTGGTTCTTCCCGCAGCGGATGAACAACGCGCTGATGCTCTGGGCGTTCGTCAACGGGATCGTCGGCTTTGCCCTTTTCCTCCTCGGGCGGCGGCTGCGGCGGGAGCGTCCGGCCGCCGACGCCGCCGATCCCGTCTGGCGGGTCTCGGCCGCCGAGCTCGCGCGCACGGCGCTGTTCGCGCTGCTGCTCTGGGGCGCCTTCTTCCTGCTGCTCGCCGGGATCCACGCGGTCTTCCACGTGGATTACCGGTTCCTGTTCTTCGGGGCGCGGCCCATCGGGCCGTCCATCGTGGCGCTGCTGCCGATGTACGCGCCGGCCTTTTTGGTGTTCTTCCTCGGGAATTCCCTGCGGGTGAACGCGGCCCTCCGCTTCGCCGGGGAGCCCGAGTGGCGCAGCCTGCTCCGGGCGGGGCTCGCGAACTCCCTCGGCCTGCTGCTCATCCTCGGGGTCCAGTACGCGACCTTCGCCGCCACCGGCACGGTGCGGTGGACGGAGGGTTGGCTCTACGTGAACCTCCTGTTCGCGGTGGTGCCGATCATGTTCCTGCTGCCCTACTTCAACCGCTTCTTCTTTAGGCTCACCGGTCGGATCTACCTCGGCCCGCTCACGATGGTGCTGATTTTCATCACGGTGCTCTTGTCGAACACGGTGTGCTACCTTCCATTCTGATCGCGGTATGAATCCCCGCCTGCCCCCGCGTCTCCTCGCGTGCCTGCTTCCCGCCGTCACGGCCTTCGCCGCCCCCGCGCCGGCCTCGCTCCGGTCCGCCCTCGTCTTCCACGCCCCGTATGACGCCACGGCGGACGCCGCCTTCAGCCGCGGGGATCCGCGCGTGTACACCGCGGCGGATCGGGCGAAGCGCGCCGGCGCCCCGGCGGGCCTGCCGGCCGGCGACGACGTCCGGATCGTGGCGGACGGGGGCCGGTTCGGCGGCGCGCTGGAGTTTCGCCGCAAGATCAAGTCCCAGGTCTTTTACCAGGGAGGGGAGAATCTCGGTTATCAGCCCAAGGACTGGCAGGGCAGCGTGTCGCTGTGGCTGCGGCTGGATCCGGATCGGGACCTTGAGCCGGGGTACTGCGACCCGTTCCAGTTCGTCGGCCAGGCGTGGAACGAGGGCAACCTGTTCATCGAGTTCAGCAAGGACCACACTCCGCGGCACTTTCGGTTCGCGATCATGGCGGTCACCCGGTTCTGGAATCCGCACCACCGCAAGTGGGAGGAAATGCCGGAGCCCGAGCGCCCGATGGTCGCGGTGCACCGCCCGCCGTTCACCCGGGATCGCTGGACGCACGTGCTGGTGACGTTCGCGCGGATCAACTCGGGCGCCCCGGACGGTCGTGGCACCCTCTACCTCGATGGCGTGCGCCAGGGGACGTTCACGGGTTGGAACCACACGTTCAATTGGGACGTCAGCCAATCCGCGCTCACGGTCGGTCTCGCCTATACCGGGCTCATCGACGACCTGGCCGTGTTCAACCGGGAGCTGGACGACGCGGAGGCGCGGGCGGTCTTCGCGCTGCCCGGCGGGATCGCGACCTTGCCGCGCTGAGGAGAGGCGGCGTGCGCGCGGGCTTGAGCGTGACCGCATTTGCACCCAGGCTGCGGGAATGACCCCACCCCGAAGGTTTTGGTGCGCGCTGCGTTTTGCGGTTTCCCTTGGTGCCGTGCTGCCGGCGAGGTTGGCCGCCGCGGAGGGCGGCTTGGAAGGCCGCGTGCTCAACGCGCGGTCCGGCGAGTACCTCGGTAACGCGCGCGTCACGGTCACGGGGGGCGCGCTCGAGGCCTTCACCGACGCGGACGGCCGCTACCGCTTCCCGCGGCTGCCGGCCGGTCGCGTTGAAATCAGGGCCACGTTCACCGGATTGCCCCCGGCGACCGGTGTCACCGAGGTGGTGGCCGGTCGCACGGCGGTCTTCGATCTGAGCCTGGGCGCCCCGGGGGGCGGGACGGTGCGGCTCGACCAGTTCGTGGTCGGGGCCTCGCGGGAGATGGACGCCGCGGCGCTCGCGATCAACGAGCAGCGCCACGCGCCCAACGTCCGCCAGGTAGTCGCGACGGATGAGTTCGGCCACGTGGCGGAGGGCAACGTCGGGGAGTT
>JBMTAG010000167.1:0-5495 GCA_049428505.1 Opitutaceae bacterium
ATAGCCCCCGGCCTCAGCGCTCCGGAGTCCGCGCGGGTTCGCGCCACGAGACGGGGACGTCATTCGTCCGCGGCGCTCCCGGGGTGCTGCGGCCCCGCGTCACCTGATCCGCCAGCAGCGCGGTGAGGCGCGCCACGACCTCCGGCCGCTCGCCCTGCAGGTTGCGGGTCTCCGCGAGGTCCTGCGCCAAATCGTAGAGCTGCACCGCCGGCAGGCCGGCCCGCCGGGCTTCGGCGTCCCCGGGCTTACCCCAGCCGCCCGAGCCCGGGGCGAACGCGAGCTTCCAGGCGCCCTGGCGGATCGCGAAGGCGCCGTTGATCGAGTGATTCACGACCGTGTCCCGCCCCGGCGCGCGTTCCCGTCCCAGCAGCGCGGACAGGAGGCTCACGCTGTCCTCGCCGGCGTCCTCGGGCAGCCGCTCCCCCAGCAGCTCGGCCAGCGTGGCCAGCAGGTCGGTGTGGCAGATCAGCTGGTCGCTGGTCCGCCCCGCGGGCACGCGCCCCGGCCAACGGGCGAAGAACGGCACCCGGTGCCCACCCTCCCAGATATCCGCCTTGTAGCCGCGGAGCCGGGCGCTGGCGAAGTGCCCCTTGGCCTCCAGTTCGGCGGTACCGGCCTGCGGGGAACAGCCGTTGTCCGCGGTGAAGATCACCAGTGTGTCGTCGGCGAGGCCCTGGGCCGCGAGGGCGGCGAGGATGTCCCCGACCACCGCGTCGGTCTGCAGGACGAAGTCCGCGTAGTCACCCAGGCCGCTCCGGCCCTTCCACTCCGGGGAAGGGAGAATGGGGGTGTGGGGCGAGGTGAGGGGCAGGTAGAGGAAGAACGGCTGGCCGGCGCGGGCCGCGGGGGCCCTGGCGGCGATGTACTCCACCGCGCGGCGGCCCAGGCGGGGCAGCATCTCGGCGGGCGGCAGGTTCTCGATGACGCGGTCGTTCTCGATCAGGCCCGACATGGTGCGCGCATTGGAGCAGCCCCAAAAGTAATCGAAACCGCGGGTCGTGGGGCCGCCGATAATCCGGGCGCCGACGGGCAGCCCCAGTTCCCCCATCCGGCGCTTGGGGTTGTCCTTGGCGGCCGGTGCCGGCGCCCCGGGCGGGCGTTCCGAGCGGAACCCGAGGTGCCACTTGCCGATGGCGGCCGTGGCGTAGCCGTGGCGGCGCAGGAAGCCGGGGACGGTCAGGCGGTCCGCGGCGATGAGCGGGTCGTCATCCGCGCCGTCGAGGACGCCGCGCTGGAGTCGGGTGCGCCAGGCGTAGCGACCGGTGAGCAGGCCGTAGCGGGTGGGCGTGCAGACCGAGGAGCCGCTGTGGGCGTCGGTGAAGATCGTGCCGGCGCGGGCGAGCCCGTCGAGGTGCGGGGTGCGGATCCGGCCCCGGTCGGGGTTGAGGATGCTCACGTCGCCGTAGCCGAGGTCGTCGGCAAGGATGTAGACGAGGTTGGGCCGCTGGGCCGCCGGAGCGGCGGCGGCGGCCGTGCCGGCGGCGAGGAGGAGCAGGAGGAGGTGGCGGAGGGCGTTCACGGCGGGGTGGGTGAGAAGGGCGACGAATGGCGCTGCGAAAGGCAAAGGATCGCCCGCGGCCGACACCAAAACTTCGGTCCCAGGGCGCTACGAGCAGAGTGTTTTCCGAACGTCCTTGAGGAGCAGGCAAAGCGCCAGCGGATCGCCGGGTAACGGCTCGAAACCCGCCATGCGGCGGTAAAAATCGCTCGCCCGTTCGTGTTTAGCATGAACGAGGAGCGCGCGAACTCCGAGCGATTCGGAAACGTCGAGCACCCGGCGGATCGCGTCGAGCAGGAGGCCCTGGCCGAGGCGACGGCCTTGGGCGGTTTTGTCCACGGCCAGCCGGGCGAGCAGCACCACAGGAATCGGATGGCGGGCCGCGCCTCGAGCGAGGCGTTCGCTCGCGTCTTCGTGCAATACCTGACTGGCGGTCAGCGTATAGTAGCCACACACGGTGTCCGCCTCGCCGCAGACGACAAAGGTGCGGGCGTAGCCCGCTTGGTGATTGGCGAGGGCATACCGGCGCAAATACGCGTTCAAGGCCTCCTCTCCGCAATCGAAGGCGGCGACCCGATGCTGAGAGGTAATCGGGATCGGGGGATCAGGAGCGACGGAAGACATCGCCCGTGGTGGCCAGTTGCTTCAGGGCCGGCAGGTCGCGCGCGGGTCGGTCCAGCAGGGCGTTGAACGCGTCCCAGTCTTTCCCCTTCAACGCGAACGTCCGTCGTTCCAGCAGGTCCTGCTCGGCTTGGCGGAGCGCTGAACTGACAACGTATTCCGTCAGCGTGGAGGCATGCGCGACGTTGGCGGCCTGTTGCAGCAACTGTTTCTTCTTCGGCGTGATCCGGAGGTGAAGATGGGCAGTGGCGGTCGGCATCAGGCCAGCGAACCTGGTGTGTTGCCACTGTCAACACCATGCGGGTAGGGCGGGGTAGAACCGGCCCTCCAGACCCGGAAAGGCGAGCAGATCATCGGCCTTTTTGCCGGAGGCGATCTTGGGCACTCCAGAGGAGGTTCGGTAGGGGGTAGGTCTCCGAGCGCCGCTCCAGCAGGAACGTACCTTCATCTGAGGTTTGTTTGAGGCCTACCGCCTCCCTCTGAAAATGGTGCCCAAGGGGGGACTCGAACCCCCATGCGGTTAAGCACAGGCTTCTGAGACCTGCGTGTCTACCAGTTCCACCACCTGGGCATCTGACGCCCGCCTCTCCGGATTGAACCGGCGACGCGGAAGGGAGGGAGTACGGGAGGATTTTCCCGGACGGCAAGCAGAAATCCCGGCCCGCCGCCCGGCCTTGCCTTCCTGTCCGCCCCGGGCCCGCATCCCGTGATGCCCCCCGCCGCCCTGCTCCTCGCCCTCCTCGCCGCCCTCCCCGCGGTTGCCGCCACGCCCGCGGCGCCCCTCCGCGTGATGTCCTTCAACATCCGCTACGGCACCGCGCCCGACGGTGACAACGCCTGGGCCCGGCGCACGGAGCTGGTTTACGAGACGATCGCCCGCTTCCAACCCGACGTGATCGGCTATCAGGAGGTGCTCGATTTCCAGTTCGACGCCCTCGCCGCCCGCTTCCCGGAACTCGTCAGCGAGGGCGTCGGCCGCGACGACGGCCGCCGCAAGGGCGAGTTCGCCTCGCTCGCCTACCGTCGGGACCGCTTCAGCCGCGTCGCCGGCGGTACGTTCTGGCTGTCGACCACCCCCGACGCGCCCGGCAGCAAATCCTGGGACGCCGCGCTGCCCCGGATCTGCACCTGGGTGCGCCTGCGCGAAACCGCCTCCGGCCGCGAGCTGGTGTTCGCCAACACCCACTTCGACCACCGCGGCCAGGTCGCCCGCCGTGAGGCCGCGCGCGTGCTCTCCGAACGCCTCGGACCCGTCGCGTCGGGCATTCCCGCCGTGCTCACGGGGGATTTCAACATCACGGAGGACACCCCCGCCTTCCGCGTCCTGGTCGAACCGCCCGAGCCGTCCTGGGTGCGCTGGATCGACGCCTACCGCACGCTGCACCCGGAGCGCGCGCCCGACGAGGCCAGCTTCAACGGGTTCAAGGGCACCCTGCGCGGGAGCCGCATCGACTTCGTCCTCCACACCAGCCATTTCCGCGCCACCGCGGCGGACATCGACCGCCACCAGCGCGAGGGCCGCTTCCCGTCGGACCATTACCCGGTCACCGCCGTCCTCGCCTGGTAGGCGGGCGCTTCCCCGGTTGACGTCGCCCGGTGGGCGGGCGAGGAAAAGGGACCCCCTTATGCGCTCCACCCCGCGCCGTTCGTTCCTCCGCCAAGCGCTCGCCGCCGCGGCCGCCCCCCTGATCGTCCCGGCCCGCGTCCTCGGTCGCGGGGGTGGCGTGGCCCCGAGCAACCGGATCGCCCTCGGCGGCATCGGCATCGGCCCGCGCGGCCGGATGGTCCTGTCGTCGATGCTGCCCGAACGGGACGTCCAGTTCGTGGCCACGTGCGACATCCAGGCGACGCTGCGCCGGTCGGTGCAGGAGCTGGTGGACGGCCATTATGGCACGCGGGGGTGCGCGACGCACCGGGACCTGCGGGAACTGCTGGCGCGGCCGGATCTGGACGCGGTGCTCATCGCGACCGGCGACCGCTGGCACGCGCTGGCGTCGATCCTCGCGGCGCGGGCCGGCAAGGACATCTATTGCGAGAAGCCCTGCGGCATCACCGCGGGGCTGTGCCGCGACCTGGACGAGACCATCCGCCGCACGGGCCGGGTGTTCCAGGCGGGCACCCAGCGGCGGAACGTTCCGAACTTCGAGTTCGCGGTGCACCTCGCCCGGAGCGGCCGGCTGGGCCGCCTGCACACGCTGCACGCCTCGATCTACCAGCTGGAATCCAACACCACCTGGCTGCCGGCGGAGCCCGAGCCGCCCCGCGACGAGCTCGACTGGGACCTGTGGCTGGGGCCCGCGCCGTGGCGTCCCTTCAACTCGGCCTACGTCGTCCAGCGCCGGTGGCGGGGGTACTACGACTTTGATTCGGGCGCGAAGCTGCTCGATTGGGGCGCCCACACGGTCGATCTCTGCCAGTGGGCCAACGCGGCCGACGGGAGCTCGCCGGTGGAGTACGTGCCCGACGGGCCGCGGATCCACGCGCGCTACGCCAACGGCGTGAAGCTGGTGATGCGTCCCGACGGCTGGATCGGGCAACCGGCGAGCGGGGGCGCGGGCAATTTCGCGGTGGGCTCGACGGGGACCTGCCCGGTGCGGTTTGAGGGCGACGAGGGCTGGGTCGAGACCGGGGACAACGGGAGCGTCGAGCTGCATCCCGCGTCGCTGCGCCAGGAGTGGCGCGCCTTCACCCTGCGGGGCACCGACCCGGCGCGGCACACCAGGGAGTTCCTCGACTGCGTGAAGTCCCGCGGCCGGCCGGCGGCGCACAGCGGCGTGATGCGCAGCTCGCACGTCGCCTGCCACGCCGCCGCGATCGCGTGGCTCCTCGGGCGGCCGCTGCGCTTCGACCCGGCGCGGGAGGAATTCGTCGGCGACGACACCGCGAACCGGATGCGGCGCCGCGCGCCGCGCGAACCGTGGCAGGTTTGAGTTTACCATGCGCATCTCCGTTTCCCGCTGGGCGATTTACTGGCTGACCGTGGTGGCGCAGGCGGCTTCGCCGTCCGGGCCCGCGGACTGGCTGGCGGTGGTCCGCAGCGGCGGCGACGAGGCGGCCCGCGCGCGCGCCCTGCAGCAACTGGCGGTGGCCGGCGCGCCCGAGGCGTTGCCGGAACTGGCGGCGCTGCTCGGCGATCCGCGGCTCGGGCAATACGCGCGCGACGCCCTGCAACAGCGGGGTGATGAACCCGCGCGGGCGGTGTTGCGCACTGCCCTTGACCGGCTCACCGGGCCGGCCTTGGCAGGGGCGATTGGGACGCTCGGGCACCTCGGCGACACCGCGGCGACCGGGCGGCTGGTCGAATTCGCGGGCGGGACGGACGATGCGAGCGCCGTCGCCGCGTTGCTGGCGCTGGGACGGATCGGGAACCCGGCGG
>JBMTAG010000168.1:0-5434 GCA_049428505.1 Opitutaceae bacterium
CCGCCGCGGCGGCCGCCTGGCCGCAGGCCCCGGGGCTGCTGGCCGGACTTCCGGACCAATTGGCCGCCTTCGGCCAGCGGGCGCTCGCCCACGCCGCACGCGCCGGGCGCCCGGCCCGGCACCTGCGGGAACTCTGGCCGGATCTCATCGGCTGCCTCCATACCGGCCTTCCCCTGGCCCCCTGCGCGACCGAACTCCGCGCCGTGCTCGGTCCCGGTTCCCTCCTGCAGGAAGTGTACGCCGCAGTCGAGGGCCTGTTCGCCTGCCAGGACAGTCCCCGGCCCGAGGACGGCCTCCGCCTCCTCACCAGCAGCGGGTTGTTTTTCGAATTCCTGCCCTGGAGCGACTACGATCCCAGCCTCCCCGCTTCGCTCGGCACACGCGCCTTGCCCCTGGAGGAAGTCCGCCCCGGCATCGATTACGCGCTGGTCGTCACGACCCCCGGCGGACTCGTCCGCACCCTCGTGGGCGATCTGGTGCGCTTCACCAGCCTGGAACCCCCGCGGTTGCTGCCGACCGGCCGGCTTGAGCACCAGTTGACCCGCTTTGGCGAGGCCGTCTCCGAGCGCGACCTCACCGCCTGCCTGACCGGCGTCTGCCACCGCCATGGCTGGACGCTGGTCCAGTTCCACGTGGCCAGCCGCCTCGACGAGGCGGCCGCCGCCGGGCTCGCCCGCGGCCACCACGAATGGTGGGTGGAACTCCGCGCCGGAACCGTCGCGACCCCCACCGGGCCCCATCTCGCCCAGGAACTCGACGCCGCCCTCCAGGCCCTCAACCCCGCCTACGCCGCCCGCCGCCGCACCGGCAAAATCTCCGCCCCCATCGTCCGGCTCGTGATGCCGGGCGTCTTCGCCTCCTGGCTGCGCGCGGAGGGTCGGGAGGGTGGCTTCCACCGCGTACCGCGGTCCGCCAACGATCTCCGCTGCGCCCTCCCCCTCGCCCGCCTGACGAACTTCGCCGGCTGAACCGGAGTGCCAGCCCGCGGGGCCGGCTTCGATGCAAAAGTTTCATCCTGCCGGCGCCGCGCTGGCACGGCGGCTGCTTAAAACCTCGGTGTCATCCATGCAGGGTTTGGGTGACACTGGTCCGGCCGAAAGGCCGGAAAAGCAGAAAAAACTGGGGCCGGCGTTAAGGGGTTATCGCCGGCCCCTTCTGTTTTCCCGCTGCCGCGCTCGCCGCGCGGGGCGGGTTATTTCAGGAGCGCGAGAATCTTCTTTTCGTACTCGGCCGCCGCCATCATCCCGACCTTCTTGTCGCGGACCAGGCCCTCGCGATCGATGAGGAAGGTCGTGGGAATGCCCTCGACCCCGCCGAAGGCCGCCACGGTCGCATCGTCACCCATGACGATCGGGTAATTGATGCCGGACTTGGCGATGAAGGTCCGGACGACGCCGGGACCGGCCTGGTCCAGGGAGATGCCGATGATGACGAGGCCGTCCTTGCCGTACTTCTTGGTCATCTCGATGTAGCCGGGGATTTCCTCGCGGCAGGGCGGGCACCAGGTGGCCCAGAAGTCGATCACGACCACCTTGCCCTTGAAATCCGCGAAGCGGACGGGCTTGCCGTCGATGTCCTTGAGGGTCCACGCCGGCGCCTCGCTGAGTACCGGGAGGGTCGCGCCACCCTTGGCGGCGGCAATCACGGGGGGCAAGGAAACGGCGAGGCCCGCGCAGGCGGCCAGGAGGAGGAGGAGGCGGGGAGTTTTCATGGGAGGAGAAAAATGGTCACCAGCGCGGGCGCAACCCGGGGCTCAACGCGCCAAGCTCTCCGGCAACGTGAGGCCGAGCACCTCGATGAACTTCTTCATCGCCGGGGTGAGCACGCGGCCGCGCCGGTGCAGGATCGCCAGGGGGCGGGTGAATTCCTTCCCGTCGAAGGGGACGACGGCGAGCGTGCCCTGCTTCTGCTCCTGCGCCACGGTCGCCAGCGGCACCACGGCCACGCCATGGTCGATCTCCACCGCCCGCTTCACCGTCTCGATGTTGTCGAACTCCATCACCGGATCGAGCTCCAGCCGGTGGTCCCGGAAAATGGCGTCCACCGCCTTGCGCGTCGGGATGTCGGGGTCGAACCCGATGAACCGCTGCCCGGCGAGGTCCTTCACCTCCACCTTCGCCCGCCGCGCCAGCGCGTGCTGCGGATGCGTGATGAGCACGAGTTGGTCGTCCCGGAACGGCAGGATCTCGATTTGCCGCTGCTTCACCGGGAAGGCCACCAGGCCGAAATCCACCGAGTTGTGCAGCAGGTCCTCGTACACCAGGTTCGAGCGCCGGTACTCCACCCGGACATTCACCGAGGGGAAATCGTGCAGGAAGCGCTTGATGAAGGGCGGCAGTTCGTGGAGGCCGATCGAGTAGATGGTCGAGATCCGGATCGTCCCGCTGATCACCTTCTTCATCTCCTGCAGCTCCGACTGCAGCTTCTCGTAATTGTGCAGGATCTCCTTCGCCGCCTCGTACACCCGCTGCCCCTCCCGCGTGAGCTGGAACTGCTTCTGGCTCCGGTCGATCAGCAGCGTCTTGAAATGCCGCTCCATCGCCCGCGCCTGCTGGCTCACCGCCGACTGGGTGATGCCGTTCAGTTTGGCCGCTTTCGAGAAACTCCGGGTCTCGACCAGGTCCGCGAAGATTTTGAAGTTCTCGATCTGCATGATAAGCTGGCCTTGCCGCCCACTGAAGCGAAGCTGCCGCGCCCGCGCAAACCCTTATTAGATCCGCTTAACCCGATGACCTGCTCCTACGAGGAATTCGCCGCCCGCGCCGACGCGGTGCGCGCCCGGATCGCCGCCGCGTGCGCCCGCACCGGCCGCGACCCCAGCGGAGTCGAACTGCTGGCGGTGACGAAGACCCATCCGGTCGAGGCCGCCGCCTTCGCCGCCCGCTACGGGCTCCGCGGGGTCGGCGAGAACCGCGTGCAGGAGGGGATCGCGAAACGCGCCCAGGCCCCCGACCTGCCACTGCGCTGGGAACTGATCGGCCACCTGCAGTCGAACAAGGCCCGCGTCGCCGCCGCCGGCTTCGACCGCATCCAGAGCGTCGACCGCGAAAAACTGCTCCCCGCCCTCGACCGCGCCGCCGCCGAGGAGGGCCGCCCCCTCGCGATCCTGCTGCAGGTGAACGCCGGCCACGACCCCGCGAAATTCGGCGCCGACCCCGCCGACGCCCCCCGCCTCCTCGACCTCGCCCTCGCCTGCCCGCACCTCCGCGTCGACGGGCTGATGACCATCGCCCCGCTCGGGAACACGCCCGCGGAGACGCTCGACCTCGCCACCCGCACCTTCACGGCCCTCCGGGAACTGCGCGACACCCTCGCCGCCCGCACCGGCCGCCCGCTCTCCGAACTCTCGATGGGCATGACCGGCGACCTTGAGCCCGCCGTCGCCGCCGGCAGCACCCAGGTCCGCGTCGGCACCGCCCTCTACGGGACCCGCTGAGCGCCCGGCCGCGCCGTTGACATCCCCAACCCGCTCGCCGTGATCCGCCGGCGATGTCCGCCGAACCCGTCCTGACCCTCGCCGACCTTGCCGCCTGGGCGCGCCCGGGCACCTGCCTCGCGGTCCTCGGCCACCCGATCAAGCACTCGGTCAGCCCGGCGATGCACAACGCCGCCCTCGCCCAGCTGGCGGCGGTCGACCCGCGGTACGCGGACTGGCGCTACTTCCGCTTCGAGGTCCCGCCGGACGACCTCCCCCGCGCCCTGGAACTGCTCCGGGCCGCGCGTTTCCACGGGGTGAACCTGACGGTCCCGCACAAGGTGATCGCCGTTGGCCGGGTGGCGCAGGTGGATCCCGCCGCGCAACCGGTCGGGGCGGTGAACACGCTGCGGCTGGAGCCGGCAGGCTGGCACGGCTTCAACACCGACGGCTACGGCCTCGCGACGGCGATCCGCGCCGAGCTGGGGTTGCCGCTGGCCGGCGCCCACGTGCTGCTGCTGGGCGCGGGCGGAGCCGCCCGCGGGGCCGCCGTCGAATGCCTCCGGCACGGCTGCGCCTCGCTCGCCATCGCCAACCGGTCGCCCGAGAACCTCGCGGGCTTGCTGGACCTCCTGCGCCCCCTCGCCGGCCCGATCCCGGTGCGCGGATTCGCGCCCGCAGCGCCGCCGGCGGACCTGCCCGCCGGGACGCTCGTCATCAACGCCACCAGCGCCGGGCTCCGCCCCGAGGATCCGGCCCCCGTGGACCTCGCGGCCCTGTCCCGCCCCGCGGCGGTCTACGACATGATCTACAACCCGCCGCGCACGCCCCTGCTGCGGGCGGCGGCCGCCCTCGGCCTGCCCCACGCCCACGGCCTCGGCATGCTCGTCCACCAGGGCGCCAAGGCCCTGGAGCTCTGGACCGGCGTCCCCGCCCACTGCACGGCCCCGGCGATGGCCGCCGCCGCGCGGGCTGCCCTCGCTTGACTGGCGAAGGGCCGGCGGAAGACTGCCCCAGCCCGCCGGCACGCCCCTCCCGATGCTGCACGAATTCTCCACCCTGCACGCCGCCCTGCCGTGGTTCTTCCCGCTGGCGGCCTTCGGCTTCGGGACCTGCGTGGGCAGCTTCCTGAACGTCGTCATCCACCGGCTGCCCCGGAAGGAATCCGTGGTCACGCCCGGCTCCCACTGCGGCTGCGGCCAGCCGATCCGCTGGTTCGACAACGTGCCCGTGCTCTCGTGGTTCCTCCTCCGCGGCCGCGCCCGGTGCTGCGGGCGGCCGTTCTCGTTCCGGTACCCGGCGGTCGAGCTGCTGACCGGCCTGCTCTTCGCGGCCTGCGCCCTGCGCCATCCACCGGCGGTAGCGGCCGTGGGCTGGGTCCTCGTGGCCGGCCTGATCGGCGCCAGCGGCATCGACCTCGAACACTTCGAAATCCCCGACCTGTTCACCTTGGGCCTCGGGTCGACCGGCGTGGTGCTCTCGACCCTGATTCCGGCCCTGCACGGCCACGCGGGAGACTTGGCGCTGGCGGATGGCTTCCGCGGGCTGGTGTCGGCCCTGCTCGGGATCTGCGTGGGCTCCGGCCTCCTGCTTTGGATCGCGATGGGGGCGGAAGCGCTGCTGCGGCGCGAGGCGATGGGCTTCGGGGACGTGCTGTTCCTGGGGGCGATCGGGGCCTTCTGCGGCTGGCAAGGGGCCGTCTTCGCGCTGTTCGGCGGCGCCGTGGTCGGGGTCTGCTGGTTCGGATTCGCGGCGGTCTGGTCGCGGCTCGCCGGCCGCTCGGCGCCGGTCGCCCTCCCGGCGCAGAGTGCCGCGGGCACCGCGACCCCGCTGGGCTTCGGCGCCCAAGTGCCCTTCGGGCCGATGCTCGCGGTGGCCGCCGCGGCCTACTTCCTGGTGTTCCGCGGGCCGGTGAACGCCTGGTTCGCCGCACTCGCCAGCCTTCTCTGAGCCCGGCGTCCCCGACGCGGGCGAAGTCCGCCCCCGGGCCCCTTCCGGCCCGGCTCCCGCCTGCCCGGA
>JBMTAG010000169.1:0-5418 GCA_049428505.1 Opitutaceae bacterium
GCGGGGACCGCGGCGCCCGCGGCCGACAGGAGCAGGGCGGGGAGAAACCAGCGAAGCAGGTGGGGGATCATGGGGAAAAAGCGTGGTCGCAAGGGTTCAGGATCGAGGGCAGGCCCATGGGCCGGGGCCCGCCTCGGCCCATGGGCGCTCACTGGCCCGGGCCGGATTTGGCCTTCTTCGCTTTGCCGGCCCGGCCAGCGGTGCCCTGAAAGGCGGGGGCCATCAACTCGCGATTCCACGCGTCGAGCGCCGCGGCCAACCGGGCCGCCACGGCGGGCTCCCCGGCGGCCCGATCGCTGGCCTCGGCAACATCCGATGCCAGATGGTACAATTCGTCCCGGGGACCCGCGCCACGCACGAGCTTCCAGTCCCCTTCCCGAACCGCCATCAGCGAACCGTTCCGCCAGAAGAGCCGCTCGTGCGGGGCTCCCGACTTCTCGCCGGAGAGGTGGGGCAGCAGGTTCACGCCGTCATACCGGCGATCGGCCGGCAGGGGCACGCCGGCCGCGGCGAGCGTCGTGGCAAACACATCGAGCGAGCTCACGGGACGCTCATCAACGCGACCGCCCACCAGCCGCTCCGGCCACGAAATCAGGAAGGGCACCCGCACGCCGCCCTCGTAAACTTGGCCCTTGGCGCCGCGGAGGGGTGCGTTGCTCGAGCCGTTCACTCCTACCGGCCCGCCGTTGTCACTGAAGAAGAAAACCAGGGTGCGCCGGTCCTGCCCCGTTTCGCGCAGGGCCGCCAGCGTTTCGCCGATGGCGTCGTCCATCAGGCTGACCTGCGCCGCATACTTGCGCCGCATCGGATCCGGGATGGCCGCCAACTGCGCCAGCCGCGCCGCGGTGGGCTCGTGCGGGGTATGGGGGGCGTTGAACGCAAGATAAAGAAACCAGGGCTGCTGGGGGTGGCGCCGCACGAAAGCCGCCGCCTCGCGCCCAAACGCCGCGGTGAGATGCTCCCGCACCTCGACCGGACGGCCATCGCGCTCCACCGGCACGGTGTACTCGACCGCGAGGTTCGCCTGCCAGTCGAGGAAGCGGTGCCCGCCGCCAATGAAACCGAAGGTCTCGGCAAACCCCCTCCGCCCGGGCCGCAGCTCCGGCGCCGCCCCCAGGTGCCACTTGCCGATCCAGCCCGTCACGTAACCCGCCGGCTGCAAGCGCGCGGGCAGCAGCGTTTCAGCCAGGGGCAGTCCCTCGCGCGCGTCGGCGGGGTCATAGAACGGATTCCGCTCGTGCCCAAACCGCTGCTGGTAGCGGCCGGTCAGGAGGCCCGCCCGGGTCGGGCTGCAGAAGGGGTGCGTCACGTACCCGTTCGTGAACCGGATGCCCGCGGCGGCCAGCCGGTCGAGGTGCGGCGTGGGAATATCCCGCGAGCCCTGGAAGCCGGCGTCGGCGTACCCCTGGTCATCGGACACGATCAGCAGAATGTTCGGCTTTCCCGCCGACGGGGCGGCGAGGGAGAGCGGAACAACCAGCAAGCCGGCGGCGACCAGAACGGTGCGGAACGTCTTCATTTGCACGATCCTCACGCCAGCGGAGAGGCAGACTCAAGCGCGGCGACACGACGCACGCGAACCACGATCCCGTCCGCGCCGATCATCCGCTTCGGCGAGGGCGGGGCGCGCGATCTCGGCTCCCCCTCCACCGTCCAGTTCGAGGATGGAACCCTGCTCACGGTCTGGTACGAGAAATTGCCCGGCACCCTGAACGCCGTGCTGCGCCCAGCCCGTTGGCGTCTCGACTGACCGCCGCGGGAGGGAGTGGCACGGGAGAATCACCAGCCCAGGAGCATGACCCGGTCGCGGCGCAGCGCCGACCATTCGGTTCCCGCTCTGAACTCATTTCCGGTGCAAAAACCCAAACCCGGGCTTGCGCCCCGGCTCGAAGCAGCCTTTGTCCGACCTGTCAGTGACAGCCTGCAGTCGAAAGTTTGATTCGTGTCAGTGAAAGGTCCGCGGTTTCGCAGCGACTTCCTGGGATTCAGACTCGATAGGCCAGCAGCAGCACCCGTTTCCGGTCGACCGTCGGCCGGGAAGAGCACCTCCCACCGGGGACGAAGTCGCGAACGTTTCGGGTTCTCAACTCTCGCGCTGGTTTCTCGTACCATCGCGGGCAGCGCACTTCCCCCGGCGAGTCAGGACCGTGTCCGCTGACGGTCCCGCCGGGCCACCCCCCACTTCAAGCTTCCTCTCCCTTATGGAAATCGACCACCTCCTGCGGCAACGCTCCGCCCTGCTCCGGCGGACCCGGCTGGCCAACCTCGCCTACGCTTACGCCGAGCTCGGTGTCTTCGCGGAGCGCATTGCCCGCGGAAATCTGCGGGGGGCGGTCACGCTCCATCCGGCCGATCCCGCCGACGGGCGCGCCTGGCCCAGCTTGGTGGCCGAGCAAGGCAGCCAGTCCGTGCTCGACGAACACTTCCTCGAGGAGGAACTGCTCGACCTCGCCGACCTGCTGGCCTTCGCCACGGGGACCGAGCTGCGGAGCCCCTTGGAATTCCGCCTCGAGCATTTTGACCAGCGCTTCCGCACCGGCCTGCGCCGGGAGCTGGAACAGGCCGGCGTCGAAGTGCCCGGGGCGGCGGCCCGCAGTTCACGCCGGAGCATCCGGCCATCGCGACCCGACGACCGGCACCGCGGCCGCGGCCGACCAGCTTCCACCCCACCCACTCCGGGGTAACGCTTAGCCCATTATTTCCGGACTTTCCTCACCCATTCCTGGTCCAGGTATTGTTCGATTATCCTTCGGTTACCATTCGGTTTCTCATAGGTAAATTGTATGGTTTACCCAGTAATAACCGAAGGATAACCGAACAATGACCGAAGGATCTAGCCTTGACGAAGGGAGGGGGATTCATCTGACTCCGCGGCGGTCAAAACCCGCCATTCCGCGGGACCGATCCCCTCATTTTATGGCTCAAGCTTCCCTCAATCCCGCCCTGAAGGACCTGCGCGGCGCGCTCGACGGCCTCACCTTCCGCCGGCGGGCCGACGGCGAAGCTTCCGTCTTCGTCCAATCGCCCGCCTCCACCCCACCTTCCGAAGCCCAACTCTCTCGTCGCAAGGCCTTTGGCGCGGCTCAGCGCTACGCCCGTGAGGTGCTCGCCGATCCGCTGCAACGCGGCGTTTACCAGGCCTTGGCGAAGGCGCTCCGGCGTCCCACCAACACCCTTCTGGTCGGGAACTTTCTCACCCCTCCCGCCATTGATCACGTGGAGCTCGGGGGCTACACGGGGGCGGCGGGCCAGGAGATCGCGGTGCTTGCCTCCGATTCCGTCGCGGTGGCCGGCGTGGAGGTCGAGATCCGGGGGATCTGGGACGCCGTCCTGGAAGCCGGCTCGGCCCGCTGCGTCCACGGCGTTTGGCGGTACCGGACCAGCGTGGATGTGCCTGCCGGCACGCCCTGGCGTGTGGTGGTGACGGCCGTGAACCGGGCCGGTCACGCCGCGATCCTTTCCCTCCCCGACCCCCGCGATCCCACCGCCCCCGCGGCGCAGGCCAGCACCCGTCCGCCGGCGCAGTGAGAACGGGCCGGCGCCGCCAGCCTCAACCCGCCAGGACGTCGATGCGCCGGGCCAGTTCCACGTCGAGGTCCGACAACGCGCCGAGATCGTGGGTCGAGAGCGTGATGGAGACCCGGTTCCAGACGTTGCTCCAGTCGGGGTGATGCCCGAGTTGCTCCGCCGCGAGCGCCACCCGCGTCATGAAGCCGAACGCGGCGGAGAAGTCCGCGAACCGGAACTCCCGGCGCAGCCTGCCCTCGTGCAACGTCCAGGCGGGCAAGGTGGCGGGCAGCGCCGCCAGCGCGGCGGGCGTGAGACGTTGAGCGGGCATCGCCGTCAGTGAGGCCGGCCGGCCCGGGGATGTCAGGCAAAAGCGGACGCGGGACCGGCGGCCGGGCCGGCGCCCCCCCTGCTCCGGCCACCCCGGACGGAAAACGAACGGACCATCCCAACCGGTGGACGGTTGCCAAGGTGATGGTTCCTCCTTTCCTTTCCGTGCCCCCAGCCCCTGCCCCTCTTCTTCGTCCCCCTCCCACGATGCATCCTCGCCTGTTCCCCGTCCTCCTTGCCTTGCAGACTGCCGCCCTCGCGGCCCCTCACGACTGGCCCCAATGGCGTGGGCCGGACCGCTCCGACGTCTCCCGCGAAACCGGCCTGCTCCAGCAGTGGCCGGCGGGCGGACCGAAGAAGCTATGGACCTTCGAGAACGCCGGCAACGGCTACTCGGGCCCCGCGATCGTCAACGGCCGCCTGTTCACCCTCGGCACCCGCGACGGCAAGGAGATCGTCCTCGCGCTCGATGCCGCCACGGGCAAGGAGGTCTGGGCCGCCCCGATGGACGGCATCCTCGCCAACGACTGGGGTGGCGGCCCGCGGGGCACGCCCACGGTGGATGGCGACCGGGTTTACGCCCTGAGCGGCACCGGCGGCCTGCATTGCCTGGCGCTGGCGGACGGCAAGGTCATCTGGAAGGCCAGCCTCAAGGCCCTTGGCGGCTCGGTGCCCAAGTGGGGCTACACCGAGTCGGTGCTGGTGGACGGTAATCTGGTGCTCGCCACCCCGGGCGGCGGCAAGGGCACGGTCGCGGCGCTCGACAAGGCCACCGGTAAGCTCGTCTGGCAGAGCAAGGACCTGACCGACGCGGCCCATTACTCCTCGATCGTGCCGGCGATGATCCACGGGAATAAGCAGTACGTGCAGCGGACGGAGCGGCAGGTCTTCGGCCTGAACCCGAAGGACGGCCGCGTGCTGTGGCAGACCGACTTCCAGGGGCGGACCGCGGTGATCCCGACGCCGTTGGTGAAGGATAACTTCGTGTACGTCACGGCCGGATACGGCTCCGGGTGCAAGCAGGTCGAGATTTCCCCCACCAACACGGTGCGGGTGGTTTATGAGAACAAGGTGATGCGCAATCATCACGGCGGCGTGATCCTGGTCGGGGAGCACGTGTTCGGGCACGACGACCCGAGCGGCTGGGCCTGCCAGAATTTCAAGACGGGCGAGGAAGTCTGGAAGGTGAAGAGCCTCGGCAAGGGCGCGATCGCCTACGCGGACGGCCGCCTCTATTGCCTCGAGGAGAACACCGGCGTGGTGGCCCTGATCGAGGCCTCCACGCAGGGCTGGAAGGAGCACGGGCGCTTCCGCATCGAGCCGCAGACGAAGATCCGGAGCGAGCGGGGCAAGGTCTGGACGCACCCCGTGATCAGCAACGGCCGGCTCTACCTGCGGGATCAGGACATCATCGTCTGCTACGACGTGAAGGCCGGCTGAAGCGGCGGCTCCTTGAGGCCCTGCAACGAAAAGGCCCCTCTGCGAGGGGCCTTTTTCATTGGATGGTCGGGGCGGTGAGATTCGAACTCACGACCTCTACGTCCCGAACGTAGCGCTCTACCAGGCTAAGCTACGCCCCGA
>JBMTAG010000170.1:0-5371 GCA_049428505.1 Opitutaceae bacterium
GGGGGGGCGCCCGCCGGTGCCGCGGTACGATTTCAGCCGCCACACCCGGCACGGCCGCCCGCGCCGCTGGAGCCCCCGGCCCGTGGTGCTGGTCGAGGGCCTGTGGCCGTGGGTGAGGCCGGCCCTGCGGGACCGGTTCGACCTCCGCATCTACCGCGACGCCGCGGCCCCGCTGCGTCGGGAACGGCGCCTGGAGCGCGATGTACGCGAACGCGGCCGGACCGCGGCCTCGGTGCAGCGCCAGTGGCGGGAGCAGGTCGAGCCGATGTTCCGGCGCCACGTGGTGCCCCAGCGCGACCGGGCCCACGTGGTGGTGGGCGGCGAACTGGAGGAGGCGGCCCTCGAGGACCTGAGCCGCCGCATCCTGGCCCTCCTGCCGGGACGGCGCCGACGTTAGGCGGATTCCGCTCTGGCCAAGCCGCGGCCGCCCCGTACGTTCCACGTCCCCCCGCCGGTCCGGCGGACCCTGCCTTATGAAGACCACCCTGCCCTGCCTCCTCATGGCGGCCCTCCTGAGTCTGCCCGTCACCCTCCCCGCCCAGGCCGTGCCCGCGCCGCGCCCACCGGCCGCCGCGGACGACGTTCCGCTCACGCTCAGCCCGTTCGTCGTCGAGGAGGCCCAGGATCGCGGCTACGCGGCCACCTCCACCCTCGCCGGCACGCGCCTGCGCACGGACCTCCGCGACGTCGGCGCCGCCATCTCGGTGGTGACGTCCCAGTTCCTCCTCGACACCGCCTCGACCAACGCGCGCGACTTCCTCGTCTACACCACCAGCACCGAGGCCGGCGGCTTCGAGGGAAACTTTTCCGGCGTCGACACCGGCAACCGCTTCTCCAGCGCGGAATCGCTGCTCCAGAGTCCCCAGAACTCCACCCGCGTCCGCGGCCTCGCCGGCGCCGACCTCACGCGCGACTTCTTCCTGACCAACATCCCGCTCGATTCCTACAACACGGAGCGCGTGGACATCTCGCGCGGCGCCAACGCGATCCTCTTCGGCCTGGGCAGCCCGGCCGGCATCATCAACAACCAGCTCAAGTCGGCCCAGCTCGGGCGCAACAGCTGGGCCTTCAGCAGCGCGATCGGCCGCTTTGGCAGCCACCGCGAGGTGCTCGACGTGAACCAGGCCGTCGTCGCGGGCCGCCTCGGCGTGCGCTTCATCGCCCTGAACAAGGCTGAGGACTATCGCCAGAAACCAGCCTTCGAGGATGACCGCCGCGCGTTCGTCGCCGCCAAGTGGGAGCCGCGGCTGGTGCGCGACGGCCTCACCCAGTTCCAAGTGAGCTACGAGGGCGGGTTCACCCGCTCCAACCGCCCCCGCCCCACCCCGCCGCAGGACGGCCTCACCGCCTGGTACAGCGTCTTGAACAAGGCCGCGGTGGACCCCACCAATCCCACGGCGGTCACCACCAATCCCCTGCTCTTCGCGCACCTCGGCGCCCCCGGCCGCTGGTTCGGCCAGATCGGCGCGGTGTTCACCGACCCGGCCACCTCCGCGCAAGGCGGCAACGGCGTCCCGCCCTTCATGATCAGCCGCGGCGGCACGCCCTTCGTCTCCTGGTACGCCATCGGCGCCTACGCCGCGCAGGGCAACAACCCGAACTTCTTCCTCAACCGCCAGTTCGCGCCCGCGGGCCAGGCCTACGCCGGCCTCTGGCGCTACCAGGAGATCCGCGACCCCTCGACCTTCAACTTCTACGACACCCTCCTCGACGGACCCAACAAGCGCGAGGAATCCAACTTCCGCGCCCTCAACGCCACCTTCCGCCAGACGTTCCTGCGCGACCTCGTCGGCTTCGAGCTGGCCTACGACCGCCAGACCTTCAACCGCGAGAACTTCGGCGTCTTCGGCTTCGACGCGTACACGCTCTTCGTCGATTTCAACACCAAGCTCGTCGACGGCGCCCCCAACCCGAACTTCGGCCGGCCGTACGTCGCCTCCGATTCGATCGGCAACAACTTCTCCGAGGTCACCCGCGAGGCCAAGCGCGCCACCGCCTACGCCACGCTCGACCTCCGCCGCCGCCCCGGCTGGCAGCGCCACCTCGGCCGCCACGTGTTCACCGGCACCTGGACCGACCAGCGCAACGCCACCTTCAACCGCAGCATCAACGGCTATTCCTACGGCCTCGACGTCAACGCCTACGCCAATAACCCCGCCGCCACCACCTACCCCTCCTACGCCGCCATCCATTACCTCGGGCCCTCCATCGCCCAGCTCAACTCCCCCGCCGGCGCCGGCATCAGCGGCATCACCGCCCTCCACGTGCCCCAGCCCGCCGGCACCGCGCTGCTCTTCGACGCCCGCGTCAACCAGATGGTCCGCGTCCCGGTGACCACCATCTCCGCCGACGAGCGGGACATCAGCAAGCTGTACTCCGGCGCCTCCAAGAACGCCAACACCACCCGGAGCAAGTCCGCCATCTGGCAGGGTTACCTGCTCGGCGACAAGCTCGTCGGCCTCGTCGGCTGGCGCGAGGACGAGTTTGACCTCCGCGACGCCGGCCCCGCCCGCCTCGCCTCCGGCACCGGCGAGACCGACCCGTTCAACCCCGCCTGGAACCTGCCCGCCCAACCCACGATCTACGCCAAGGACTCCACCGTGAGCTGGAGCGGCGTGCTGCACGCGCCCGACTGGATCCGCCGCCGCCTGCCCCGCGGCACCGACGTCAGCCTGTCCTACAACGAGGCGCGCAACTTCCGCCCCTCGTCGACCATCGCCGACGTCTACGGCCGGCCGTTCGCGCCCCCCGCCGGCCGCACCAAGGACCTCGGCGTCACGATCTCGGCGCTCGAGCGGAAGTTCACCCTGCGCGTGAACCGCTATCGCACGACCCAGACGAACGACTCCGCGACCTTCTACAACACCTTCTGGCCCGGCAACGACGTCGTCCGCGCGATGAACGGCCTGCGCGGTTCGAACACGAACGAGGTCCTGATCAACAAGTGGTTCGGCTTCACCCCGTCAGACCCGCGCTACCTGCCGCTGCGCGCGAGCCTCACCAACCCCGCCCAGGCCAACGTGCTCAACCCGGGCCTCACCGCCGCCGAGACCGCGGCCCGCAACCTCTGGTTCACGCAGCGCACCCGCGCGGAATGGCTCCGCCCCGTCGACCCGCTCCTCGCCCAGACCTGGAACTTCACCCAGGCGCCGAACGGCGGGAACTGGAGCGCCACCCGCCCGCCCAACGTGGGCAACGTGGCGGACACCGTCTCGGAAGGCTGGGAGTTCGAGGGCACGTTCAATCCGCTCCCGCACTGGCGGATCACGTTCAACGCCGCCCGGCAGGAGGCCCAGCGCGCCAACGTGGGCGCCGACTTCACCGAGTTCATCAACCGCAACCTGCCGCTGTGGACCGACGGCAACGGCAAGCTGGCGACCAACCTCCGCGAGATGGAGGGCTTCGAGGACATCATCTACTTCAATTCGTTCGGCACGTCGCAGCTCGGGAACCTCGCGATCATCAACATGTACGTGCCCTACCTGAACGCGCTCGCCGCCAACGGCTCGCCGGTGCAGGAGCTCCGCCGCTGGCGCTTCAATGCCGTCACCAACTACGACTTCCGCACGGGCCCGCTCAAGGGTTGGGGCGTGGGCGGCGCGGCCCGCTGGCAGGACCGGGTCGCGATCGGCTTCCCGGCGAAGCAGAACGCCGCGGGCGCGTGGGTCTACGACGTCACCCGGCCGTACTACGGCAGCGCGCAGATCAACTATGACCTGTGGCTGCGCTTCGGCCGCCGCTTCCTCACCGACAAGGTGCGCTGGAGCGTGCAGCTGAACATCCGCGATGTCTTCGGCAGCGAGGACCTGATCGCCGTCACCGCCCAGCCGAACGGCCAGGTGGCGAGCGCGAGGATCCCGCAGCCGAACAAGTGGACGATCACGAACTCGTTCGAGTTCTGAGCGCGGTGCCCGGGGATGGTGATGGTGCGGCCGCGGCCGCGGATGCGGGCTAAAGCCCTTCCCGGCCGCAGGCGCTTCCCCATGGGGAGGAAAAGCTCCCGGACGGAACGGCAGCGGCGAGAAGCGGGTCCTGGCCCGGGCGGTGGGCCCGGGACTTTCGGCGTTCGGGGTCGAGGGCGCGGCGGCGGATCCGCGCCTCACGCTTTTCGCCGGCGAACGGGAGCTGGGATCCAACGACAATTGGGGCGGCGGGGAGGCCCTGGCGGACGCGTTCGGACTGACGCCAAACTCACGCGACGCCGCCCTCGTGGCCTCCCTGCCCGCCGGCAACTACACGATCCGGGTGGAGACGGCCGCTGCCGCCGGCACGGTCCTGGTCGAGGTCTATGAGCTTCCGTGAGGCGTTGGCGCGCCGGACCGGGGAATAGTTCCCCGGCTACACTGATCCGCGGCAAGGCGGTCTGGGGGGCCGACTTCAGTCTCACGGGTCCGCCGGGCGTATCGCCGCCATCTGCCGGGAACTGCATTCCCGCACTAACCGAGCGCTTCCTGACTGAGATCGCCCGGAGAAGAAAACCAGCAAGGGTCCGCGGTGGAGCAATTTTTAACTTACTTAGGATTAGGTCGCATCAAATGCGGGACAGAAATCTGCCTTCGGAGCGCCTTGGAGGAGGACTGAAGGAGCATTGGAAGAGGACCGAAGGAGCGAATTTTTAACCCTGTTCCGCGAGAAATCCGCCCCGCGAAGAAAACTAGGCAACTTATCGAATGCCTAGCGCGAACGGCTTGACTTGGATGCATCAGTGCACCACGGTGCAGAGATGCGGCTTTCCATCACTTTGGATCCCGTTTTGCACCAGATCGCCAGCGACCGGGCCCATGCCCGGGGCACGACGCTGAGTCGCGAGATCAACGCGCTCCTGCGTCAGGCTCTGGCGGCGCGCCCGTCGGACCTAGGCGCCCCCGCGCCCATCCAGCCCGAGGGTCGCCGCGGGTTCCCCGTTTCCCAAGGAGCCACGACCATCACCCTGGAGGATGTGGCGAGGGCAGAGAACCAGGAAGACCTCCGCCACCTTGGCCGCTGAAGCCCCGCCCTCCGCCTGGTTACTCGACGGCAGCGTGTTGGCCGCCCTGGCCCTCGCGGGTCACGTACACCACGCCCGGGCCCTGCGCTGGTTTGACGCCCAGGAGGCCCCGTTTGCCACCTGCGCCGTGACCCAGGGCACGCTGTTGCGGCTGCATCTCCAGTTCAGCCCACACCCTTCCCCGGCCGCGGCTTGGGCCGCGCTCCAGGCGATTGCCGCCCACCCTGCCCACGTGTTTTGGGACGGCGGGTTTTCGTATCTGGAAATCGATCCGGTCGCCATCTTCGGGCATCGGCAGGTCACCGACGCTTGGCTGGCCGCCTTGGCCCGCCGACACCGCGGTCGGGTAGCGACTTTCGATCAGGCCTTCGCCGCGGCGCACGC
>JBMTAG010000171.1:0-5207 GCA_049428505.1 Opitutaceae bacterium
CCATCGTATTTCAGATGCAAGGGCGCCGTATAGATCACCAGGCTCATAATCGCCACCGCCATCAGGACGGCCACCGCGTGCTGGTAACCCGCGTCGATGTCCGCGTGCGGGGTCTTATTGTCGCGCATGCACTGCAGCCAATTGAGGAAGTGGTCCGGGCGCTCGATGGGCGTGACCTCCTGCTTACCCCGGATCTGGCCGTCGCGCTTCGGTCCCCCTTCGGCGCTGTAGGTCGGGACGTTCCAGTTGCCGACGTCGAGCGTGCCCTTGTCGCCGAAGAACTTTCGCAGGTTGCCGGAGCTGTTGCCGAAGTTGTTCGAACTGGTGACCATCATGCCCTCGGGGTACATCCAGGTCGCCATCACGTTGTCGGGGGTGGTGAAGCGGTTCTCGTCCTTCCAATAGGTGACGCCGCCGATGCACATGCAGGACTCGGGCAGGCCGCAGCCGGTCACGTAGTGCATGAGGTCGAGGAAGTGGGCGCCCCACTGGGGCACGGGGCCCTGGCAGAACTCGTAATAGCCGTACCAGGCGGCGTACTGGCGGGCATCGAAGGCCCGGGCCTTCCGGTCGTTGAGGAATTCCTTCCAGTCCACATCGGCTTCCTTCACGTCCCGGCCGAGGTAGGAGTACCAGTAGGGCTTCTCGGCGTTGCGGGTCTCGTCGACGCGCGTGATCTTGCCGAGGACCCCGCTCTTCACGAGCTCGCGGGCGCCGGCGACGCCGGGGATGCTGCGCAGCTGGGTGCCGACCTGGATGATGGAGCCGCGCGCCTGGGCGGCCTTGGCGGCGTCGTAGGCGCGGAGGAGCTTGTCAAACTCGGTCGCCAGGGGTTTCTCAACGTAGATGTGCTTGCTCGCCTTGGCCGCGGCCTCGAGGTGCAGCGTGTGGAGGTGGTCGGGCGAGGCGATCATCACCGCGTCGACGTCCTTCATCTCGAGGACTTCGCGGTAGGAGACGCACATCTTGGCGTCGCTGCCGAACGTTTCCTTCGCCTTGGCCTGGGCCTTCTCGCGGGCGACGCGCCAGGGGTCGGAAACGGCCACGACCTCGATGTTGGTCGCCTTGGCGTGCTTGCCGATGCCGGCCATGTGGGCACCGATGCCGCGGCTGCCGCAGCCGATCTGGGCGATGCGGATCCGGCTGTTGGCTCCGATGGAGCGGGCGCGCTCCGCCGCGCTGAGGAAGCGGGGCGTCGCGGTGGCGGCGGCGAGGCCGGCGGAAGCCTTCAGGAAGCTCCGGCGGACGAGGGGGGAGGTGGGGGTAGCCATATCAGGAGAGGAGGATTCAGGGTTCACAGGGCGATGATGCGGTCCATCTGGGCCGCGAGTTGGGCGAACCATTCGGGGTCGGACAAGCCCGGCGTGCGCCGTTGCTCGGAAGTGATCCAGCCCGCATAGCGCACCGCGTCGAGCGCGGCGACCACCGCCGGCCAGTTGCTGTCCCCCTGATGGAGCTCGATGTCGAAGCCGGCGCGCGGACCCTTCTCGTCCCGCAGCTTCCGGCTGTATTCCTTCACGTGGACCTTGGCGATGCGTGGACCCAGGGTGCGGATCCATTGGTCGGGCCAGCCGTAGTCGACGACGTTCCCGACATCGAAGTACCAGCGCGCCCAGGGCGATTGGAACTGGTCGACGTACGCCGCCGCTTCGCGGGGGCTCAGGAGGAACTTGTTCCAGACATTCTCGATCGCGATCGAGACCTGCAGCTCGGCCGCCAGCGGCAGGGCCTGGCGGATCTCGGCGATGGAGCGCTCCCAGGCTTGGTCGTAGGAGATCTCCTGGTTGACCACACCTGGAACCAGCAGCACCGCGTCCGCCCCGTAGGCCTTCGCGTCCCGCAGGCCCTGCCGGAGCCCTTCGAGGCCGGTTTGGCGGACGGCGGGGTCGGGGGAGGAGAGGGGATGCGACCAGTGGGTGGCGATGACCACGCTGTGCACCGCGAGTCCGGCCGCATCGCGGGCGGCGAGGACTTCGGACTGCTTCATTCCGCTGTTGACCTCGACTCCGGCGAAGCCGGCGGTCTTCAGGTGTTTGAAGGTCTCCGCGAGGCTGGCTCCGCCGCCCTTCTTCGGATCCCGGCGGGGCCCGGCTCCGTACATGTAACCCTTGCGCAGGGCGCGTTTGGCGGAGGGCGTGCCGGCGGCCGCGGCGGCGGTCAGGACGGGCAGGGCGGCGGCCGCGGTGGCGGACTGGAGGAAGGCGCGGCGGTGCATCGTCAGAGCTTCCGGAGAGCGAGATCCTTGAACACGACCGGATCGGTGTGTCCGGCAAGGCCGAAGTAGCCGGTCTTGCGATCCTTGCCGGGGTGGGCCTTGCCGCCCATCGCTTGGGCGAGGTCGACCTTCGCCAAGTCGGTATCGAGGATCACGGTGCCGTTGAGTTCCACGCGGATGGTGGAGCCCCGCACGGTGACTTCCTGGAAGTTCCATTCGCCCACCGGGCGCAGGTAACCGCGGGCGGCGGCGACGAGTCCATAGGCGGAGCCGTGGTACTGCCGCACGTCGATGTGCTTGGCCGGCGGCAGCTTCTTCACCTCGTTGTAGGCCTCGTCGAGCACCTGCAGCTCGGTCATCCCGTCATACGCCGCGTTGCCGCGGCCCGGATAGCGGATCGCCAGGCCATTGTTGCCGCCCGGGGGCAACTTGAACTGCAGGCGCGCCGCGAAGTCGCCCAGCTCGGTGTCCCAATAGGGCGTGCCGCCCTTGCCCTGCTTCCAGACGATCGTGCCGTCCTTGGCCTCCATCACGTCGCCCGGGGCCTTGTTGCCCGCCTTGGTGTCCCGGGTATCGATCTGCCAGCCGGTGAAGTCGCGCCCATTGAAGATGGACGTGAAGCCGGTGCCGCCCCGGCTGGCGAGCCATTGGTTGGCCTCCGCGGGGGCGATTTCGCGGACGTACAGGTTCCGCCAATGCGTCGCGCCGCCGTGGGTCTGGAGCTGGATCGGGCCCTTGGCGGGCACGGGGCGGCGCTCGCCGGGCTTCAGCTGTTTGTTGTTCTTGTCGTAGTAATTTTCGAGTACCACGTGGTCAACTACCTGGCGATCATTGAGCCAGACGCTGACCCGGCTCCCGACCATCACGATGCGGAGGGCGTTCCATTCCCCGACCGGCTTGTCTGCCTTCACCAGCGGATCGCGGCCGGGCGTTCCCTTCGTGTTGTTCCAGAGCCCGCCGGAGCCGAGGGCGTAGCCGATGGGGTTCTGCGGGTTCTTCTCGGGGATGTTTGTGTCCCAGATCTGCACCTGGGGCACGCCGCGAAGGTAGATGCCGGAGTCGGCGCCCGCGGCGAGCTTGTACTCGAGCCGGAGCTCGAAGTCCCCGTAGTCGCGGAGCGTGGTCGCGTAACCGCCCAGGCCATCGTTGACCAACACGCCGTTCTCGGCGCGCCAGTGCGGCTGGCCGTCCTTGAGCTCGGTGAGGCTGGCGGTCCACTTGGCGATCAGGGCATCGCGCTCCGCCGCGGGAAGGCCGAGGAGCTGCCGGTGGTCGTAGGTCGAGCCGCCGCGCCAGCCGCTGAGATCGCGGCCGTTGAAGAGGGCGGTGAAGCCGGCCGGGGGGGCGGAGGCACTGGCCCCGACCGTCAGGCCGAAGGCAAGCAGGAGGGAACGCACGAGGGTGAGGCGAGGGGGCATGGGAGAGAAGGTGCGGTGGGTTTTGCCGCGGGGTGCAGCGAGTGGAGTCCTTCCGTCGGCGCGAAGCAAGACGCGGGTTGGGGGAACCTCAGGGGCCAGGGTTGGAGCCGGGGCGGATACCTCAGCAGAATTGTCTGGCCCCGGATTCACGGGCCGGGCCAATTCGCTCCTGTCGTGGATGTAATCCAACCAGCCGAATTCGGCTTCACCCCTACTGCCCGCGTCCCGCGGCCGGACTGGTTCCTGGTCTCCACGTCGCGGCGGCCGGGGGAATTCACCTGAGCGATGCGCCTTCCCCTCTGGGCCATCCGGTGGCTAAACCGCCAAAAGCTCTCCCGTCGCCATATGCGGGGCGGTCGGCTGCACGGTTGGTTCGGGGACCGGATTCTGGCCAAGGAGCTATGGCGTCCCACCGGGAGCTCGCTCGCCCGGGCCTGGCTGGTGGGGTTCCCGATTACGGTCACCCCATTCCTGCCGTTGCAGTCGGTCTTTGCCACGATCGCGGCCCTGCTGGTCCGGGGGAACCTGTTCCTCTGCATCGCGATGCAGTTCCTCTCGACGCCCCTGACGGCCCCCGTGCACCTCCCGGTGTGCTATTTCGTCGGTGAACTGGTGCTTGGCCGCACTCCGCGCGAGGCCTGGATCCGCGCCTCGGATTTCCGCCAACACCTCGGTTCGCTGGATGAGGTTGTGGCGGTCTACGTCGGCCCCTTGTACCTCGGGGGCGTGGTGGTCGGCCTCCTTGGCGGGGTGATCGGCTACGCCGTCATCCAGCGCACGTGGCGGGATGGCCCACGTCCCCGGCAGCGCCGGCAGTCCTGAGCTGCAGGCTCGCCTTGCGGGCGGCGCCCCGTCCACTCTCAGCCCCTCTTCCCCACCCAATGAAAAAAATCCTGATCGCAGCCCTGCTGGCGGCCGCCCTGAGCGGCCACGCCGCCGAAATGAACACCCTGACCGCCGCGGAAAAGGCGGCTGGCTGGCAACTCCTCTTCAACGGCAAGAACCTCGATGGCTGGAAGGCCAGCGAGAATCCCGGCGTGTTCACGGTTCAGGACGGCCACCTGGTGGTCTTCGGCAAGCGCTCGCATCTCTTCTACACCGGCCCGGTCAACGGGGCGAACTTCAAGAACTTCGAACTCTCCCTCGACATCAAGACGTTCCCCAAGGCCAATTCCGGCGTCTACTTCCACACCGCTTACCAGGAAACCGGTTGGCCGGACAAGGGCTACGAGGTGCAGGTGAACAACACCCACAAGGACGTGAAGAAGGGCGCCGGTCTCTACGGCATCAAGGATAACGCCGAGGCCCCGGCCAAGGACGGCGAGTGGTACACGATGGTCGTCCGCGTCCAGGGCAAGCGCATCGTCACCACGGTCAACGGGAAGACGATCATCGACTTCACCGAGCCAACGCCCGCCGCGCCGCCCGCCAACATGAAGGGCCGGATGGTCTCGCAGGGCACCTTCGCGATCCAGGGCCACGACCCGGAGAGCAAGGTGATGTACAAGAACATCAAGGTCCGCACGCTGCCCTGAGGCGCGCCTCGCCCCACCGGGGGGGGGGGGGGGGGGGGG
>JBMTAG010000172.1:0-5138 GCA_049428505.1 Opitutaceae bacterium
CCCTGGAACTTGGTGTTCAACCGGCGGTGGTCGATGCCCAGCAGCGCCAGCATCGTCGCGTGGAGGTCGTGCACGTTGACGACGTTCTCCACCGCCCGGTAACCCAGCTCGTCCGTCGCGCCGTAGGTCATCCCGCCCTTCACGCCGCCGCCCGCCATGAAGACGCTGAAGCTCAGGATGTGGTGATCGCGACCCGTGCCCTGCCCCATCGGGGTGCGCCCGAACTCGCCGCCCCAGAGGATCAGGGTGTCATCGAGCATCCCGCGCTGCTTGAGGTCCTTGATCAGGGCCGCCGTGGGGCGGTCCACCTCGCTCGCCCCCGACCGCATCCCGCGCTCGAGGTCGGCGTGGTGGTCCCAGGCCCGGTGGTACAGCTGGATCATCCGCACGCCCCGCTCCGCCAGCCGCCGCGCGAGGAGGCAGTTCGAGGCGTAGCTGCCGTCGCCCGGCTCCTTGATGCCGTACTGCTCGAGCGTCGCCGGCGACTCCCCGGAGAAGTCCGTCAGCTCCGGCACGCTCGCCTGCATCCGAAACGCCATCTCGTACTGCGCGATGCGGGTGGCCACCTCGGGGTCGCGCACCTCCTCGCCCAGCAGGCCGTTGAGGCGCCGGATTTCCTCCACCACCTGCCGCTGCGTGCTCTGGCAGACGCCCTCCGGGTTGCCGATGTAATGCACCGCCTCGCCGCGCGACTGGAACTGGATCCCCTGGAACCGGCTCGGCAGCACGCCGCTCGACCACTGGCGCGCCGAGATCGGCTGCAGGCCCAGCTTCCCCTGCGAAGTCAGCACGATGAAGCCCGGCAGGTTCTGCGACTCCGCGCCCAGCCCGTACAGAAGCCAGGAGCCCATGCTCGGCCGGCCCTTGATGATGGAGCCGGTGTTCATGAACGCGTGCGCGGTGTCGTGGTTGATCTGCTCGGTCTGCATCGAGCGGATCACGCAGAGGTCGTCCGCCACCGTGCCGAGCTCCGGAAACAGCTCGCTGATCTCGATGCCCGCGCGCCCGTGCCGCGCGAACTCGGTGAACGCCCCGCGCGCCTTCAGCTCGGTGTTCTGCAGCTGCGCCAGCTGCTGGCCCGCGGTGAACGACTCCGGGAACGGCTGCCCGTGCAGCTCCTTCAGCTTCGGCTTCCAGTCGAAGGTCTCGAACTGCGACGGCCCGCCCGCCATGCACAGGAAGATCACGCGCTTCGCCTTCACCGGAAAATGCGGCGCCGCCAACGCCCCGTTCCACCCCGGCGGCCGCCCGCCCGCGGCCGGAGCCGCCCCCAACCGCGACTGCAGCAGGGAAAACGCGAGCCCGCCCAGGCCATAGGCGCTCTGCGTGAGGAAGGCGCGGCGGTTGACGCTCAGGGCGTGGGCAATGGGATCCATCGGCGGAAAGGGGAAGGTGGCAACGCGGGGAGCTTCAGTACCGGGTGATGGTCTCCTGCAGGTTCAGGATCACCCGCGCGACCTGCGTCCAGGCCGCGTGCTCGGCGGCATCGCCCGTCGGCGTGGGCGCGAAGCCCACCCCAAGCAGCTTGCGCGCCTCCTCCGGTTGCGCCCGGTAGTGCTCGCGTTGCGCCGCGAGGAGCGTCCGCAGGCCGCCGCGCTCGGCCTCCCGCGGGTCCCGCGCGACCGCCAGCTGAAACGCCCGCGCCAACCGCGCGTCGTCCCCCGCGGCCGGCTCGCCCAGCAGCCGCGCCGCGAACAGCCGCGCCGCCTCGACGAAAGTCGGGTCGTTCAGGAGCGTCAGCGCCTGCTGCGGCGTGTTGCTCACCACGCGCTGCGCCGCGCACTCATCGCGCGCCGGGGCGTCGAAGTTCGCCAGCATCGGGTGCAGGAACGTGCGCTGCCAGTGCATGTACACGCCGCGCCGCCACTGCTCCTCCTCCCGGCTCGCGGCATAATCGCGATCCGGAAATTGCAGCTGGGCATAATGCCCGGCCGGCTGGTACGGCCGCACGCTGGGGCCCCCCACCTCGGCCAGATTCAGCACGCCGGCGACGAACAGCGCGTTGTCGCGCACGAACTCCGCCTCCAGGCGCCGCGGCTGCTGGGCCGCGAGCAGGCGGTTCGCCGGGTCGGCCTCGCGCAGCTCCGGCCGCACCACGCTGCTCTGGCGGTAGGTCGCGCTCGTCACGATCAGCCGGATCAGCTGCCGCAGGTCCCACCCTCCATCGCGGAACTCCGTCGCCAGCCAGTCGAGCAACTCCGGGTGCGACGGCGGCTCCCCCTGCGAGCCGAGATCGTCGACCACCGCGCTTAGGCCGGTGCCGAAATACATCGCCCACAGGCGGTTCACCACCGTGCGCGCGGTCAGCGGGTTGTCCCGCGAGACGATCCATTGCGCCAGGTCGAGGCGCGTCAGCCGCTGTTCGGGCGTGCTCTCGCGCCGGCCCGGCAGGAAGGACGGGGTCGCCGGCAGGACCAGCGGTCCGCTTTGGTCGAGCCAGTTGCCCCGCGGCAGCACGCGGACGGGCAGCGGTTCGACGGCCTCGGTGACGAGCGACCACGCTCGCCCACCGCGGGTTTCGCGCCACGCGGCGGCCAGCTCGTGGTACCGCGCCACCGATTCCCGACTCGGCGCCGCGCTGAACTGCCACGCCTCCGCCAATACCGCCCGCTCCTCTGCCGTGCGCTCCGCGTCGGGTCGCCGCACCGTGGCCAGCACCGCCGGCGCCGCCACCGCCAAAGGTTCCCCGGCCCCGAAGGGGCTGATGGCAATCCGCACCGGCAACGCGACGTCCCCGGCCAAGACCGCGACCAGGGTCTCGCCCTCGGCCAGCGCCACCGGCGTCTCGAGCAGCCAGACCGCAGCCACCGTCTGCCCCTCCGCGAGGGCGGGCAGCTTCCAGCCCGTGGTCACCCCGATGACCTCCTCGCCATCCTTGTAGCGCCGGTCCTTCGCCGCGGCCTCGGCGTGGACGACCGGGAGGCGCCGCGACGCGCCGGCGGCGTCCCGCCGGCTGAGCGTGAGCCGGAACGTCCCGCGGTTCTTGGCGGCGGTGCCGGCGAACGCGCCCCCGCTCCCGGCGGTGACCTCCACCCGCACCGCGGCGACGAGGCCGGGGCCGGGGGTCAGCGTGAGCTGGAGGGTGTCGTTGCGCGCGAGGGGCTTCTCCGGGAACGCGAATCCGTCTTCCCCGATCCGCACCGCCGCGTTGGCGAGCGGCTTGTTGGCGCGGAGGATCGCCGCCGCCGGCGCGGGGGATTGCCAGCCGTCCGGATGGCGTTCGAGGAAGGCCGCGGCGGTGCCGGCCCAGGCCGCGACCGCCGCCGTCGGGGCTGTCCGGCGCAGCTCGGCGGCGTGCGCGCGCAGGCGTTCCTCGGCCCGGCGGTGCCGCGTCCGCAGGTAGGCGCTCTCGACCTCGATCTCCGGGGGGAACGGGTAGTCGTTGTTGAAGCCCGCGAGGTCGGCGTTCCGGGTGTAGCCGTAATCCGCGTACACGCCCCACTGCTTCACATCGGCGAAGAAGGCCTGCAGCTGGTAGAAGTCCTTCGCGAGGATCGGGTCGAACTTGTGGTCGTGGCACTCGGCGCAGCCGAAGGTGCTGCCCAGCCACGCCGCGGAGACGGACCGCACGCGTTCCGCCCCGTACTTGGCCAGATACTCCGCGGGCTGCGCCCCGCCCTCGCGGGTCATCATGTTGAGGCGGTTGTAGCCGGTGGCGACCCGCTGGGCCGGAGTCGGGTTGGGCAACAGGTCGCCGGCCAGCTGCTCGAGAGTGAAGGCGTCGAAGCGCTGGTTGGCGTTGAAGGCGTTGATCACCCAGTCGCGGTACGGGAAGATCCGCTGGTTCTGATCCCCGTGGAACCCCACCGTGTCCGCGTAGCGCGCGAGGTCCAACCACCACACGGCGAGGCGCTCCCCGTGGCGGGGCGAGGCGAGCAGGCGCTCCACCTGGCGCTCGTAGGCCCCCGGCGCGGGGTCGCTCAGGAAGGCGGCGGTCTCCGCGGGCGTGGGCGGCAGGCCGGTGAGGTCGAGCGCGAGCCGGCGCAGCAGCCGCGCGCGGTCCGCCTCGGGGGCGGGCGTCAACTGGCGCGCGGCCAGCTGCGTGCGGATGAACGCGTCGATCGGGTGGGTCACGCCCGGGACGGCGGGCACCGCGGGCCGCTCGAGGGCGGCGTAGGCCCAGTGCGTCTCGTAGCGCGCGCCCTGCTCGATCCAGCGGCGCAGCAGGGCCTGCTGCTGGGCGGTGAGCGCCTTGTGGTGGTCCGCCGGCGGCATCGGGTCGACCGGGTCGGCGATGCGGAGGAGGAGTTCGCTCTGGTCGGGGCGGCCGGGGACGATCGGGATCGCGCCGCTCTTGGCGGGCCGGAGCGCCTCCTCGCGGACGTCGAGCCGGAGCCGGGCCTTGCGCGTCTGGGCGTCGAACCCGTGGCAATGGAAGCACGCGTCCGCCAGGATCGGGCGGATGTGCTGGTTGAAGGAGACGACCTCGGGCAGTGGCGCCGCCGCGGGAGCCGGATCGGCCGCGCGGGCAACGGCAAGGGCGAGCGGAACCAGGGCGAGCAGCAGAGGGGAGGCAGGGCGGGGCATCGCGAGCAAAGGAAGCGAAACGCCGGCCCCCGTTTTCTCAAGCCCGGGAACGGCGCCGCCGGAGGTACGAGGGGCGCTTCCCGCGGCCGACGGCACCAGGCGCCCCGCCCGAAACGTCCTCGAACGACAGGCGCCCTGCCTGGCTCCGCAGGGATGCGTGGTCGTCGGGAAGGACCGGGGAAGGATTCCCCGGCTACACCAGACCGCCGCACGCCTAGTCCGCTCCGGCCTGCTTTGGCTCTGCGGGTACGACCAGCTCCTCCCGGAGCAACACGGCTTGATGTGGCCGGGGTTTGCTTCCCCGGCCACGGGGACGAAGGCGCGTTCAGGCGCGCCGCCGGCGGGTGGCCCACCCCAAGGTACCGATCGCCGCGCCGAGCAGCGCCAACGTCGAAGCACCGTCCGGGACCGAGGCACTGGCTGTTCCGAAAGCCAGCGTATAGAGTTGGGAACTATTGGTCCCTCCGTTGGGGGCCGACAATGTCAGGGACGTCAGCGGGCCAGAGAACCGCAGGATTCCGCTGTAATAACCATCTGGTACCACGAGGGCATTGCCAACGATCGAAGCTCCCGCCAGCCCCGATTGGATCGAAGGCGCAGTCGAGAATACA
>JBMTAG010000173.1:0-5025 GCA_049428505.1 Opitutaceae bacterium
GACATCGGACTCATCGGCCTCGCCGTGATGGGTCAGAACCTCGCCCTCAACATCGCTGATCACGGCTTCCGGATCTCCGTCTATAACCGGACGACCGAGAAGACGGAGAAGTTCGTCGCCGAGAACCCGGCCACCCCGGGCGGTCTCCACGGCGCCAAGACCCTCGAGGAATTCGTCCAGTCGCTGTCCCGCCCGCGCAAGATCGTGATCCTCGTCCAAGCCGGCAAGGGCACGGACGCCGTCATCGACAGCCTCGTGCCGTTGCTGGACAAGAACGACATCGTGATCGACGGCGGGAACGCGCTGTGGACGGACACCATCCGCCGCGAGCAGGCCCTGCGCGCGAAGGGGCTGCGGTTCATCGGCTCCGGCGTCTCCGGCGGCGAGGAGGGCGCGCGCTTCGGTCCGGCCCTGATGCCGGGCGGCGACCCGGCGGCCTACCAGGAACTGGAGCCCATCTGGAACGCCATCGCGGCCAAGGTGGACGCGAAGACCGGCCGCCCCCTGACCGGTGCGGCGCCGGGCAAGCCGATCCAGGGGGGCGTGCCGTGCGCGACCTACATCGGCGAGAATGGCGCGGGCCATTACGTGAAGATGGTCCACAACGGCATCGAGTACGGCGACATGCAGATGATCTGCGAGGCCTACGCCGTGATGAAGGGCCTGCTGGGCCTGAAGGCCCCGGAGATGGGCGCGATCTTTGCCGAGTGGAACCGCGGGATGCTGGGCAGCTTCCTGATCGAGATCACCGCGGACATCCTCCAGCAGAAGGATCCCGTGACCCGGAAGCCGATCGTGGATGTCATCCTCGACACCGCGGGCCAGAAGGGCACGGGCAAGTGGACCTCGGTCAATGCGCTCGATATGGGCGTGCCGGCGCCGACCATTGCGGAGTCGGTGTTCGCGCGGTGCCTGAGTGCGATCAAGGACGAGCGCGTGGCGGCGGCGAAGGTGCTCAAGGGTCCGGCGAAGAAGTACAAGGGATCCCGCAAGGCGCTGGTGGCGGCGATCCATGATGCGCTGTACTGCTCGAAGATCTGTTCGTATGCGCAGGGCTTCCAGCTGATGCGGGAGGCGCAGAAGGAGTACAAGTGGAAGCTGAACTTCGGCGAGATCGCGCAGATCTGGCGGGGCGGCTGCATCATCCGGGCCGTGTTCCTGCAGAAGATCACCGAGGCCTACGCGCGGAAGCCGGATCTGGCGAACCTGCTGCTCGACCCGTACTTCAACAAGACCGTGCGCAAGGCGCAGGAGAACTGGCGGAAGGTCGTGGCCCTGGCGGTGGAGTGCGGCGTGCCCGTGCCGACCTTCAGCTCGGCGCTCTCGTACTACGACGGCTACCGTTCGGCCCGCCTGCCCGCGAACCTGCTCCAGGCGCAGCGGGACTACTTCGGGGCGCACACCTACGAGCGGACAGACCGCCCCCGCGGCGAGTTCTTCCACATCGACTGGCCGGAGGCCGGCCGGCCCCAGCTGGCGATCAAGTAATCACTAGGACTAAGGAAGGGCGCGGGCGGCTGAAGGCCGTCCCGCCCTCGCGCACGCTGGCAGATCCGGCTGCACCCGCGCAGGCTGGAGCGATGAACGAACTGGTCTTCTCGGTGACCCAAGAGGGTGATGGGGGCTTCGTGGCGGAAGCCCTCGGTGAGAGCATCTTCACCCAGGCTGACTCCTGGGAGGAACTGAAGCAGAACGTGCGCGAGGCCGTGGCTGCCTTCTATTTCGACCGCACCGCGCCGGCCAGAGTCCGTCTACACCTGGTGCGAGACGAAGTTTAACACGCCGGCCGACAAGGGACGCGCGGCCCTCGACAAGGGGTGCCGCGCGGAAGGGAGGGAACGTGCGAACGTGGCGGTTTCTTCCCTTCCGCCATGAAACCCTTCCTTCCGCTCCTCGCTCTCGCCAGCGCCCTGCTGCTCGCGGCCGGCTGCTCCACGCCCGCCTCCCGCATCGAGGCCAACCCGGAGGCCTTCGCCCGGCTCAGTCCGGAACACCAGACCCTCGTGCGCACCGGCCAGATCGCCCTCGGCTTCTCCACGGAAGCCGTCCGCCTCGCTCTCGGCGACCCTGACCGCACCACCGTCCGCACCGATGCCCGCGGGGAAACGGTGATCTGGCACTTCCTCACCTATGAGGCCGGCGGGCAGATCCTCTTCACCGGGCATTTCCATCGCGGTTACCGCGGCAGCGGGTGGGGCTGGGGCGTCTCGTACCCCTACTACCTCGACTACCCCGCCCGCACCGTCCGGGACCGCTTCCGGGTGGAATTTCACGACGGCAAGGTCACTGCCATCACCCGGGACGACGGCCGGTAGTCCGCCGCGGACGCCTTGCCCGGCACCGATTCCATCCGGGCAAGGCTCATCTTGACATACCTTGTGCTGCTATGCATCTCAGCTTGATGCATCACCCATTGATCGGCTCAGGCTGCCACCGCTGAAGTCCCGATGGATCTCGGCAAAGATCTGATCGCGGCGTCCTCGACGCCCATCGTGCTGGCGTTGCTGGCGGAGGGGGACAGTTACGGCTACGCGATCCTGTTGCGGGTGCGGGAGTCGTCCGGGGGGCGGATGGTGTGGACGGACGGGATGTTGTACCCGGTGTTGCACCGGCTGGAGCGGCTCGGGCACATTGAGGCGCGGTGGGAGACGGCGCCGACGGGCCGGCGGCGGAAGTACTACCGGATCACCACCCAGGGCCGGCAGCACTTGGCGGAGGAGCGCCGGCAGTGGCAGGCGGTGGATGCGACCCTGCGGAGCCTGTGGCGCGAGCTGGCGGCTCCCGACCCTTTGCCGACGACCACTCCACCCCAGGGGGCGGGCACCTGAGAACGATGAGCACCCTAGAGAACGAGGCCCAGTTGGAGGAACAGATCGCCCGTTGGCGCAGCTACCTGCGGCGGCGTCAGGCGTTGCAGCCGGTGGACGTGGCGGAGCTCGAGGATCACCTGCGGGAGTCCATCGCCGGGCTGCGCGCCGGGGGATTGTCGGCGGAGGAGGCCTTTTTGGTGGGCGTGCGGCGGCTGGGCGGAGTGGATGCGCTGTCGCGAGAGTTCGCCCGCGAACACTCGGAGCGCCTCTGGAAACAGCTGCTCCTGACCGACGCGGAGGCGGCCGGCGGGGAGCAGACGAGCGGGCGGAAGGAGGCGGCGGTGGCCTTGGGGCTGGCGGTGGCCGCCGGCGTGGCCGTGAAGGTGCCGGCGTTCTGCGGGCTCCCGCTGGCTGATGAGAATGCGGCGTTTTACACGCGGAATGCGGCGCTGTTGGTCCTGCCGTGGCTGGCGCTGTTCTTCGCGTGGAAGCGGCGACTGACTCCGGCCGCCTTGGCGCTCCCGGTGGCGGGGACGATCGTCGCGGCCCTGCTGGCGAACCTCTATCCGTTGCGGGCGGCGGGCGACACCTTGGGGCTGTTCGCGCTGCATTTGCCCATCGCCCTGTGGCTCGGCGTGGGGGTGGTCTATGCGGGCGGGCGTTGGGCGCAGGGCAATGCGCGGATGGACTTCATCCGGTTCTCCGGGGAACTGTTCATCTATTATGTCCTGATCGCGTTGGGCGGTGGCGTCCTGATCGCGAGCACGGCCATGACCTTCAAGGCGATCGGGGTGAATCCGGAGGACTTCCTGGGGAACTGGGTGGTGCCGTGCGGGGCGGCCGGCGCGGTGGTGGTGGCTTCCTGGCTGGTGGAGGCCAAGCAGAGCGTCGTGGAGAACATGGCGCCGGTGCTGACGCGGGTGTTCACGCCGCTCTTTGCGGCGGTGCTGCTCTCGTTTCTGGTGACCCTGGCGGCAACGGGGCGTGGGGTGGATCAGGCCCGCGAAGTGCTGATCGGGTTTGATGCGCTGCTGATCATTGTCCTGGGGCTGCTGCTGTATGCCGTCTCGGCGCGCGACCCGCAGGCCCCGCCGGGAACGTTCGATGTCCTGCAACTGGTGCTGGTGGTTGCGGCGCTGGTGGCGGACGGGGTGGCGCTGTGGGCGATCGCGTCGCGGATCCAGGAATTCGGTTTCACGCCCAACCGGCTGGCGGGGCTGGGCCTGAACGGAGTCCTGCTGGTGAACCTGACGTGGTCGGCGGTGCTCTACGGGCGGTTTCTGCGGGGCCGGGGGACGTTCGCGGCGCTGGAGCGGTGGCAGACCGCGTACCTGCCGGTCTACGCGGCGTGGGCGGGGCTGGTGGCGGCGGTCTTCCCCCCGCTGTTCGGTTTCCGCTGAGCGATGCGGGGCGGACTTGCCGCCCGGGCGCGGAAACGCTGCGCTCCCCGGATGACTTCCCGCCGTTCCTCGCCGCCCCTCGCCCGCGTGCCGCGGCCGGCGACACCCCGGCGGGTGGCGTTCCGGTGCCCATGACCAGTCTGTTCCTCCTTGCCGGTTGCGCGGCCTGCGCCGGGCTCGAGATCTGGCAATTGGTGCAGGCCGAAAGGCTGCTGGGCCGGCGGGCGGCGGCCGCCCCGGGACCCGATGAGGCGCGCGCCCGCCGCTGGAGCCTCGCCCTGCTGGCCTACTGGCTCGGGATGGTCGGCCTGCTGTTCCTGCCGTTGGCGCGATTGCACGCCCTCGGGCTGCTGCTGGTGACGATGATCGGCTTCTCGCTGCGGCGGGGCGCCGAGCGGCTCTGGACCCTGCGGTTGCTCACCTTCGAGGGGGCGATCCGCATCGGGCTGCTGCTGTCCCTCGCGGTGCTGGCGTGGCGGCGCCTGTGACGCCGGGAGTTCAGCGGACCCAGCGGCGCGATTCCGCCTTGGGGGCGGGTTCGTCCAGCGGTTGGGCGAAAAACTCCTGCGCGGCGGCCACCAGGCGGGCGTAGCGGGTGTAGTCGCCGGCCCAGGAATTCGGGACCGACAACCGCCGCATCACCCCGCGGCCGCGGCGGTCCGGGGCGGTGTCATCCGGGCTCAGTTCGAGCGTGAAGCGCGGATCATGGGCGTGGACGACGTAGTGGCGGACCCCATCGGGGGCTTCCCGCTCGATCCGGACAAAGGCCGAGGAGTCCATGCGCGCAGCGTGCGGTCCGGCGGAGCGGACGCAAA
>JBMTAG010000174.1:0-4998 GCA_049428505.1 Opitutaceae bacterium
TACCCGTCTTAGCCTTGGTGAGCCGTTACCTCGCCAACTAGCTGATAGGCCGCGAACTCCTCTCCGAGCGTCAGGCCTTGCGGTCCCTGACTTTAGTTCAGGACTCATGCGAGTCCCGACCACATGCGGTATTAATTCGCCTTTCGGCGAGCTATTCCCCACTTGGAGGTAGATTGTTCACGTGTTACGCACCCGTTCGCCACTGCTTTCACATCCGGTTGCCCTTCAATGAAAACCGTTCGACTTGCATGTCTTAACCACGCCGCCAGCGTTCATTCTGAGCCAGGATCAAACTCTCCGAAAAAGAGAGTTCTGAACCTAGTGATTCTGAACTACTTCTGGTGATGCCGACTTGCGCCGGCATCGTGTATTGAATTTTTGATTGGGGGTCCCAATCAATCGCACAAAGTAACTTTCAAAGAGCTTCCTTTTTGAGGAAAGACGATCAGCAAAACTACTCCGGTTTCGGCGGTCAATCCTTTTTCCGAAGTTTTTTCGGAAAAGCTACTCACCACCCGAACTCCAAAGAACTCGCTGACCTTCCCACCAGTCTCTCCGGTACCGAAGTACTGAAGGTTTCGTCTGGCGGGAAGGGAGACGGTGCAAATTGCCGTGGCCTGGGCAAGGACTTTTTTGAAAAAAGTGCATTTCTCCTCTGAAAATGCCCTTTTGTATCCACGGCATTATGACGCCGCTGACGGCACGAGGGCGCCGTCCCGCACGGTGAAGGTGAGGGCCGCGCCCTCGGCCACCTCCCCGGCGAGGAGCGCCCGCGCGAGCCGCGTCTCGAGGTGGCGCTGCAGGTAGCGCCGCAGGGGACGCGCCCCGAACACGGGATCGTAACCCTTCTCCGCCACCCACTCCCGCGCCGCGGGATCGAGGTTCACGCTCACGCGCCGATCCGCGAGGCGGCGGTTCAGGTCCGCCAGCAGCAGATCCACGATGCGCGTGATCTCCGCCAGGCTCAGGGGCTTGAACAGGAGGGTCTCATCGACGCGGTTGAGGAACTCCGGTCGGAACGCCCGACGCAGGTCCGCCAAGACACTTTCCCGCACGCTCTCCGGGATGGTCTCCCCGGTCACCCCCTCGAGGAGGTGCCGCGAGCCCAGGTTCGAGGTCATGATCACGACGGTGTTCTTGAAATCGACGGTCCTCCCCTGCCCGTCCGTCAACCGACCATCGTCCAGCACCTGCAGGAGCACGTTGAAGACGTCCGGATGGGCCTTCTCGACCTCATCGAGCAGAATCACCGCGTAGGGCTTGCGCCGCACGGCCTCAGTGAGCTGCCCGCCCTCCTCGTAGCCCACGTAGCCCGGAGGCGCCCCCAGGAGGCGCGCGACACTGTGCTTCTCCATGTATTCGGACATATCGAGCCGCACGATGGCCGCCTCGGTGTCGAACAGGGTCTCGGCCAGCGCCTTGGCGAGCTCGGTCTTGCCCACGCCCGTCGGCCCCAAAAAGAGGAAGCTCCCGACCGGCCGCCGCGGATCCTTGATGCCGCTGCGCGCGCGCAGGATGGCCTCGGTGACGAGTTCGACGGCCTCATCCTGACCGATCACGCGCCGGTGGAGCACGTCCGCCAGCCGCAGGAGCTTCTCCTTCTCGCCCTCGACCAGCCGGGTCACGGGCACGCCGCTCCACTGGGAGACAACGGCCGCGATTTCCTCGGCGGACACCTCCTCGCGGAACAAGGTGGTCTCCGCGCGTCCCTTGCCCTCCAGGCGCCGCAGTTCCGCCTCCAATTGGGGCAACCGGCCGTGCCGCAACTCGGCCACCTTGCTCAGGTCATAGGCGCGCTCGGCGCGCTCCATTTCGCGACGGACGGCCTCGATGTCCTCGCGCAGGCGGCGCGTGCGATCGACGGCGGCCTTCTCCTTGTCCCAGACCAGCCGCAGGCCGCGGGCCCGCTCGCGAGCCTCCGCGAGTTCCCGGCGCAAGGCCTCGAGCCGCCGCGCCGACGCCTCATCCTTCTCCTTGGCCAAGGCCGTCTCCTCGATCTCCAGGCGCAGGACGCGCCGCGTGAGCTCGTCGAGCTCCTGCGGCAGGGAATCCATCTCGGTCCGGATCATCGCGCAGGCCTCGTCCACGAGATCGATCGCCTTGTCCGGCAGGAAACGATCGCTGATGTACCGGCTCGAGAGGACCGCGGCGCTGACCAGGGCATTGTCCTGGATGCGCACGCCGTGGTGCAGCTCGAAGCGCTCCTTGAGTCCGCGCAGGATCGAGATGGCATCCTCGACGGAAGGTTGATCGACCAAGACCGGCTGGAAGCGGCGCTCCAAGGCGGCGTCCTTCTCGACGTGCTTGCGGTACTCGTCGAGGGTGGTGGCGCCGATGCACTGCAGCTCCCCGCGGGCCAGCATCGGCTTGAGCAGGTTGCCCGCATCCATCGCCCCCTCGGTCTTGCCCGCCCCGACGATCTGGTGGAGCTCGTCGATGAACAGGATGATCCGGCCCTCGGCCTGCCGCACCTCGGCCAGCACCGCCTTGAGCCGCTCCTCGAATTCGCCGCGGTACTTGGCCCCGGCGACCAGGGCGCCCAGATCGAGCGAGAAGATGGTCTTGTCCCGCAGGCCCTCCGGCACGTCCCCGCGCAGGATCCGCTGGGCCAGGCCCTCGACGATGGCGGTCTTGCCGACCCCGGGTTCGCCGATGAGGACCGGGTTATTCTTGGTCTTGCGGGACAGGATCCGGATGGTGCGCCGGATCTCCTCGTCGCGCCCGATCACCGGATCCATCTTCCCCTTGCGCGCCTGGGCGACCAGATCGACGCCGTACTTCTCCAAGGCGGCGTAGGTGGCCTCCGGGTTGTCCGACGTCACCCGCTGCGCCCCGCGCACCTGCCGCAGGGCCTCCAGCACGCGGGCCCGTTCCAGCCCGAGCCCGCGCAGCAGCTTCCGCAGGCCTTCCGGCCGGGCGATTTCGAGGAGCGCGAGGAACAGGTGTTCCACCGAGACGAACTCGTCGCGCAACTTTGCTGCCTCGTCCTCGGCCCGCGTGAGCACCTCCTGGACGGCCGGGGTGACGTACACCTTGGAGGTGTCGACCGAGCCGGAGACGCGCGGCAGGCGCTCCAATTCACGCTCGACCGCGGTGGCGACCACGCCGGCCTCGACATTCAATTTGCCCAGCAGACCGGGCACGAGGCCGTTTTCCTGGGCGAGCAGGGCGGCCAGCAGGTGCCACGTATCGACCTCGGAGTGGCCGCGCCGCCGGGCCAGGGCCTGGGCATCGGTGACGGCTTGGCGGGACATTTGGGTGAGCTTGGCGGAATCCATATGCCCCCTCCCTCGCATAGACCGCGCCAGTCCGGCGCAGCGGTCCACCGAGGGAAACCCCCTGCCGGCCCGGGCAAACCGCGCCACGATGCACCAGCCGCCGTCGCCAATTGGGACGGATTGTCGCTCCCCCCGCCGGCGACTGCCTCAGCCCAGGAAGGCGAGGTCGACCGCCGCCGTCACCCGCTTGCCCTCGGCCGAAAGGAGGACGATGCCTCCGGGGGCCGGTTCAATCCGTGCCACCCGCCCGAACCGGGCTGGGATCTCGGCGACCCCCATCAGCGTCCGGACGACCGTGGGCCGCTTCGGATCGAGGGTCAGCGTCGTCGGCAGGCCGAGGCGCCGGAGCGGGTTGGGGCCGGCCGATTCCGCCTGGCCGTAATGGAAGTAGCTGGTCGTATCCTCCAAGCCGAGCACCCCGGTATGACGGCCGTTCCACGGGGCATAATGGCGGCCGCCGTTGGAGATCCAGAGGATGGTATGGCGCAGCACGCGGGGATCGCGGAGCGAGAACCAGACGTACCGCTGGGCGGGGAAGGTGACCGCATTCCAGGCGAAGGGCAGGTCCGCCGCAGCCGTCAGCATCACCAGGTCATCGAAGCCGCGCCGGGCCGGGTACACCGAAAGGTCGGTGGTGCCGCCCGTCGCCAGCGGAACCTCGGCCAGCGAGCTGAATTCCGCCCCGGGGCGCAGGCTGGAATAGCCCCGCTGGGCCGGATCCTCGAACGAGGTGGGCAACACCTGGCCGCGGAGGAACGGGCTTGTGCCAATCAGTCCGGAACTTGGTTCCTCAGGAAAGCGCAGCATCGCGTGGTGGCCGACGCTCAAGGGCCCCCGGGCGCCGGCGATCTCGTGGCGCTGACCGACCACCGGGCTGCCTTCCGGCAGGACGATGGTCTTGGTCACGCGACCGGGGCGCACCTTCAGGTCGAGACGCGCGCGCAGGGTCACCGCGGCGTCGGCGTGTTCCAAGTCCTCGAGCCGCCAGACGGCGTTGGCCGTCTCGCCGTGGGGCGGGTGCCGTTCGCCGCGCCACGGGGTGCCGTTGCCGCCGAAGGGGGCGCAGAAGAAATCCCCGCGCAGGGCCTGGAGGAGCGCGGGCATCCCCTGGGGGAGTGTTTCCTCGGCCCACGGGGCGACGGAGAGCGGGGCGACCGTGCGCCGGCCCAGCCGGAACTGCACCGGCCCGAGATGTCCGCCCAAGCGGGTCAGGTGGGCGTGGACGTGGCTGGAACGCAGGGGCCAGGAGGGCTGGCCGTGAATCACGGGGAGCTTCATCGGGTGAAGGGGGACGTCCGGCACGCTGCGCCGAGGCCAGCGCGGGCACAAGCCTCGGCGGGCGTCGATTCCCGCACTGCGGGTTTGGAACCGGCGCGATTTCCGTTCTCGCTCCCGCGGTGTCCTGGACCCAGCAACCCATCTTCTTCGTCGATTTTGAAGGCAGCCTCGGCTCGGGCATCCTCGAATTCGGGGTCGCCGAGGTGCACCGGGGGGCCGTGGTCTCGACGCGCACCCGCAAGTGCCGGCCGACGGGCGGCATCCGCGCGGAGGATCAGGCGGTGCACGGGTTGGAGCCGGCGGCGCTGGCCGGGCAGGCGCCGTTTGCGGAGGAATGGAGCTATTTCCTGAGCCTGCGGGAACTGGGCCCCCTGGCGGCGCATTACGCGGGGGTGGAGAACAGCCTGCTGAAGGCCGTCTGGCCCTACCCGCGGAACGTCCC
>JBMTAG010000175.1:0-4929 GCA_049428505.1 Opitutaceae bacterium
CCGAGGTCGCGGGTGCGCTCGAAGTGCACCGACCACTTGCTCGGCTTCTCCGGCGTCTCGTCGCTCACCGGGCAGAGGATCTCGCCGCTGGGCAACTGGACCGGCCGGTTCTTCACCGGCCCCAGAATGCCCTCCGGCAAACGCCGCGGCGGCGACCACGTCCGGCCGCCATCGGTCGATTGGGTCAGCATGCCCCACCAGGTTTCGGGCGTCGGCCCCGCCTTGTAGAACAGCAGGAGCGGCCCACCGCGCGCCTGGAAGAGCACGGGGTTCCACGTCGGGTGGCGGCTGACGGAGCCGTCGGGGCGCCGATACTGGACGCCGTTGGCCACCTCGACGGGCACGGTCCACGCGCCGGCCTCGAGGCGGGAGACCCAGATGCCGACGTCCGGGTGCTTCTCGCGGGTGCCGCCGAACCACGCGGCAACGAGTTCGCCGCCGGTGGTCTGCTCAATGGTCGAGGCGTGGCACTGCGGGAACGGGGCGGTCTCGTAAATGAAACCCTCCGAGACGATCGCGGGGGAAACGGCGCGCACGGGAGCGCCGGCCAACAGGCCGAGGGTAAGCAGGGGGAACAGGCGGGGCAGGTTCATCGGGCGGGAGGTGGGGCGAGGGTAACGGAGGAGGTGACGGATTCAGGCGTGACGAGCGGCACGGCGGGATCGGGCACGAGGCGGGCAATGCGGCCCGGTTGGTTGAGGGCGAGGTAAAGGGTCCCGTCGGGCGCGAAGAGGACGTCCCGCACCCGGCCGTGACCCTGGAAAATGATCTCCTCGTCGCGCACGAAGTCTCCGTCCAGTTCCAGCCGCCGCAGCTGTTCCCCACCCAGGCAGCCGATGAACAGATGCTGCCGCCAGCGGGGGAACGCCGCGCCGGCCCCGAAGGCGATCGCGCTGGGCGCCACGGAAGGGGTCCAGTGGCGGAGCGGCGGCCGCATCCCGGGCTCACCCGCGGTGAAGCGCAGGGTGCGGTCGAGGCCCTCGGAGGTGACGGGCCACCCATAGTTGGCCCCGGCGTCGACGCGGTTGAGCTCATCGCCGCCGCGCGGACCGTGCTCGGTGGCCCACAACCGGCCGGTCGCCGGATGAAACGCGAGCCCCTGCACATGGCGATGCCCGTAACTCCACACGGAGGGCCAAGCGCCGGCCCGCTGCGCAAAGGGATTGTCGGCGGGAATGCCGCCGTCGTCCCGGATGCGCAGGATCTTGCCCAGGGGGCTGCCGAGGTCCTGGGCCGCGGCGGGCGCGCCGCGGTCGCCCAGCGTGAAGTAAAGGTGGCCGCCCGCGTCCCACAGGAACCGGCAGCCGTAGTGCGACGTGTCCTCGACGTAGGTCACCTCCGGACCGCGGAAGAGGAGTTCCTGGTCCGTCCAGCGGCCCTGCGCGATCCGGCCGCGGACCACGACGGTGTTCGACGTTCCGGGGCGGCGGCCGACCTCGGTGTAGGCAAGGTAAATCCAGCCGTTCGCGGCGAACCGCGGATGCAGGGTCACGTCGAGGTAACCGCCGTCCTGGCGCACCTGGGTCGCGGGCGTGTCCGCCACCGGGACCGGGGCGCCGCCCGCCGCCGGAACCACGAGGAGCCGCCCCTCGCGTTCGGAAATCAGCATCCCGCCGCCGGGCAGGAATTCGAAGCCCCACGGGGTGCCGAGGCCGCCGACGACGGTCTCGAGCCGCGCCCCGTGGAGCCGGGTGGGCACCGGGGCCTGCGCGGGGGGCTCGGGGTGCGTGATCCGCCCCGCGGCGTACTCCCGCTGGGCGTAACGGATGAACCGCAGCACGGCCGCGGTGTCCGCCTCGCCGAGCAGGTCCCCGAAGCCGGGCATCCCGGAGTTCGGGAAGCCTTCCCGGATCGCCCGCCGCAACGCCTCGTCGTTGCCGCCGTGGCGCGCGATCGGGTCCAGCAGATTGGGCGCCGGTCCGCCGACCAGGTTCTGGTTGTGGCACGTCACGCAATGGGTCGCGATGAGTCGCCGCGCGTGGGCGTGCGGATCCGCGTCGGCCGCGAGGGCCGCGGCAGCCGGGAGGACGCCCCCCAGCAGCAAGGTGACGAAAGTCCGGGGCGGGGTGACCATGGCCGATCACCTCACCGCCCCGGACGTCCGGGTTCAAACCTGAATCGCGGCCCAGCCGTCTGCCGCGGGCGAGCGCATTCGCTCGCCCTCCGTCCGCCCGCCCGCCAGCGTCCCCGCCAACGTATGCACCCCGGTCGCCTCGCGCCCCTGCTGCCCCTGTTCCTCGGCCTCTGCGCCGCTTTCCCGCTCCTGCGGGCCGCCGAGCCCACCTCGCCCAAGGCCCACTTCGGCTTCGCCATCGGTGACGACCATCACCTTGCCACCTACTCCCAGACCGAAGCCTACTTCCAGAAACTCGCCCGCGAGTCCGACCGGATGCGGCTCGTCGACCTCGGCCCCACCGAGGAGGGCCGCCGCCAGTGGATGCTCGTCTGCTCCTCCCCGGCCAACCTCGCCCGCCTCGACCGCCTCCGCGAGATCTCCCGCCGCCTCGGCCGCGCCGAGGATGCCGACGAGGCGACCGCCCGCGCCCTCGCCGCCGAGGGCCGCGCCGTGGTCTGGATCGACGGCGGCCTCCACGCCACCGAGACCGTCGCCACCCACCAGCTGATCGAAACCGCCTGGCAACTCGCCAGCCGCCAGGATCCCGAGACGCGCCGAATCCTCGACGAGACCATCGTCCTGCTGGCGCACGCCAACCCCGACGGCCAGGAGCTCGTGAGCACCTGGTACATGCGCCAACCGGTCCCGACGAAACGGTCCTACAGCGGACTTCCGCGCCTGTACCAGAAGTACATCGGCCACGACAACAACCGGGACTTCTTCCTCGGGGCGATGAAGGAGACCGCCAACCTCAACCGCCAGCTGTACGTCGAGTGGATCCCCCAGATCCTCTACAATCACCACCAATCCTCCCCGACCGGCACCATCGTCGCCGGCCCGCCCTACCGCGATCCCTTCAACCACGTCTACGACCCGGCGCTCGTGACCACCCTCGACGGCGTCGGCGCCGCGATGGCCCACCGCCTTCATCTGGAGGGCAAGCCCGGCTACACGCGACTGACCGGCTCGGTGTACTCGACCTGGTGGAACGGCGGCCTCCGCACCACGGCGTATTTCCATAACATGGTCGGCATCCTGACCGAGATTGCGGGCCACCCGAACCCGATGGAGATCCCGCTCATCCCGGCGCGGCTCACGCCCAACGGCGCGAACCCGTTCCCCATCACCCCGCAGCGGTGGCACTTCGCCCAGTCCATCCAGTATTCCCTGAGCCTGAACTACGCGGTGCTGGACTACGCCGCGCGCAACCGCGACACGCTCCTGTTCGGCATCTGGCGGATGGGGCGCAATGCGATCGAGCGGGGCAGCCGCGACCATTGGACGCACTACCCGCGGCGCATCGAGGCGATCCGCGAGGCCCACGCCCGCGACCAGCCCGGAGCTGCCAAGACCGAAACCAACGAGGGCGCCCGCGCCCCCGCCGCCCTCCGGCTGCCGGCCAAGTATTACGACGAGGTCGTGCGGCGCCCCGAGTGGCGCGACCCGCGCGGCTACATCGTGCCGGCCGATCAGGCGGACTTTCCCACCGCCGTGAAGTTCATCAACGCCCTCATCCAGGCGGGCGTGACCGTGCACCGCGCGACCGCCCCCTTCACGGTGGCCGGGAAAAACTATCCGGCGGGCTCCTATGTCGTGAAGACCGCGCAGGCCTTCCGGCCGCACGTGCTGGACATGTTCGAGCCCCAGGACCACCCGAACGATTTCCGCTACGAGGGCGGCCCGCCGATCGCGCCCTACGACGCCGCCGGCTGGACCCTCGCCTACCAGATGGGCATCGCCTTTGACCGGATCCTCGACGGCTTCGAGGGCCCGTTCGCCGCCCTGCCCGCCGGCGAATGGCAGCGGCCGCCGGCCCCTGCCCTGCCTCCCTCCACCACGGGCTGGACCCTCAGCCGGCGGATCAACGACAGCTTCACCGCGGTCAACCGGCTCCTGCGGGCCGGCGTGGCCGTGGCGGCGGCGCCGGGCGGCGATTTCCACGTGCCGGCCGGGGCGGCGGCCACCCTCGCGTCCGTCGCGCAGGAGCTGGGCGTGCCGGTGCAGGCCGCGGCGGCGCCGACCGGGACGCGCCCCCTGCGGCCGCTGCGGATCGGCCTGTGGGACCGCTACGGCGGCTCAATGCCCTCCGGCTGGACCCGCTGGATCCTCGAGCAGCACCAATTTCCCTTCGAACTGGTCTTCCCGCCCGAGATCGACGCCGGGAACCTGCGCGACCGTTTCGACGTGATCGTGTTTCCCTCCGGCGCCGTGCCCCGGCCGGGCCTGGTCTCCAGCACCAGTGAGGCATACGGGGACAGCAGCAGCGGCGGCGGCCCCGCGCCGGCAGATGTGCCTTCTCCCTACCGCGAGCGCATCGGGCGCTTCTCCGCGGCCAAGTCGCTGGGCCCGCTCCGCGCCTTCCTGAATGCCGGCGGGACGATCGTGACGGTCGGCACCAGTGGCCACCTCGCCTCACACCTCGGCTTGCCCGTCCGCAACGCCCTGATGGAAAAGGCCGCCGGTGCAAAGGGTGAGCGCACGCTCCCGCGGGAAAAGTTCTACATTCCCGGCAGCATCCTGCGGCTGAGCCTCGACCCCGCCGCCCCCGCGAACGCGGGACTGGGCGCGGAGGTGGATGTGATGTTCGACGAAAACCAGGTCTTTCGCCTGCTGCCCGAGGCGGAGGCCCAGGGCATCCGCCGTCTGGCCTGGTTCGCCAGCGAAACGCCGCTGCGCTCCGGCTGGGCCTGGGGTCAGCAGCACCTGAAGGACGGCGTGGCGGCTTTCGAGGCCCCGGTGGGCGCGGGGCGGCTGCTGGTCTTCACCCCGGAGATCACCTTCCGGGCGCAGGCCCAGGGCACGTTCCGGCTGCT
>JBMTAG010000176.1:0-4797 GCA_049428505.1 Opitutaceae bacterium
GGGCGGCGAAGTCGCCCGCGGCCGGCGCGGCCGGCGACGCCTGCGCGGCGGCCGCGGGCGGCGCGGGCGGGACGACGCCGAGGAAGTCGGCGAACACCGGGCTGCGCGCGGGCAGCTCCGGATGGTCGATGATCTCCGCGGCGAGCGCCACGTATCCCTCGAGGAGCAGCGGCGAGAAGTTCGCGGCGTCGCCCCGGTTGCGGTAGCCGTGCTCCGCGCGGTTGTCCCCCGGCAGCGTGGAGGCGCGCAGCAGCACCGGGTATTTCTGGCCGAACTCGCGGAAGCGCACCTCGACCTCGGCGCCGAGCGTCCCGCTCGCGGGCTTGAAGTAGGCCTTGTCGGCCAGCGGCAGGCGCTCCGGAAACATGAACACGTCCGTCTGCAGCCCCAGCAGGTCGCGGACGGTGTTGTTGTACTCGAGGCGCGTCAGCCGCCGCAGCACCGGCCGCCCCGGATCGCGCGCGCCGAGCGCGGGGTCGGGCCGCGCCGCGAGTTCCCGGATCCACGCGACGAGCCGGGCGCGCTCCTCGGCGGTGGGGAGCTCCTCCCGCTTCGGCGGCGGCATCTGGCGGGACTCGAGCTTCTCGAGGACGGCGCCCCAGGCGGCGCGGTCGCGGAGCGCGGAGGCCTCGTCCGTGAAGCGCTCGAGGTCCAGGCCGCTCCGCCGCGTGGCGGCGTCGTGGCAGTCGAGGCAATGCGTCTCGACCAGCGGGCGGATGTCGCGGGCGAAATCGGCGGGCTGCGCGGCGGCGGGGACCAGCGCGAGGAGGGCGGCGGCGGCGGGGCGGAGCATGGGCGGTGGTTCAGAAGCGCAGCGTCGCCGAGAAGACGACCTCGCGGGGATCGGTGAGCGCCCAGCGGTCGAGCGTGACGCCGTCGGTCTTGAAGCGGCGGAGGGAGATCGACTGGTCGTCGAGCAGGTTGCGGACGTTGCACTGCAGGGCGAGGCGCTGGGCGCGGCCGAGGAACCGCGGGGAGCCCTGCCAGCGGAGCATGGCGTCGAAGAGCAGGCTGTCGTTGCCGAAGACGTCGGGCCCGCGGATGTCGTCGGCCACCGCGCCGGCGGCGATGCTGGGCGGCACGCCCGGGGCGGTGGCGACGCGGCCCGCGTAGATCCGGCTCTGGTAGCGGCCGCCGAGTCCGGCGGACCACGCGCGCAGCGGGCCGCTCCGGAAATTGTAGTTCGCGAAGAAATTGGCCTTGTGCGGGCGGTTGCCGTACGCGCCCTCGAAATCAAGGCGGCGCACGTCAAGGTCCTCGAGGCGCGCCTCGCGGATGGCCTCGAGCGTCTGCCCTTCCGTGCCGCGCGCGCCGCGGACATCGACGCCGGGCCGCGCGCGCTGGAGGTCGGTGAGGAAGGCGTCGAGCTGGGCGTAGAGCGGGTAGGTCTGCCGGTAGACGTTGGTGCGCTCCTGGAACGAGTACGAGTAGTTGAGGATGAAGCGGAGGTTCTCGCCGAGGTTGGCGGTGACGCGGAACTCGATCCCGCGGTTGTCGTTGTCGAGCGTATCGGAGTTGGCGGTGGCGACGGGCCGGAGCGCCGGGTACTTCGCCATCTCGGCGGGGGTGTAGAGGCGGTCGGACGTGTTCCGGTCGCCGTTGGGATCGTCGAGGATGGCGATGATGCGGTTGTAGTCGGGCGTGAACGCGCCATCTACGCCCATCGTCGCCGCTTCGTCGCGCGAGACCGTCGTGAAGTAGCTGGCGCGGACGGTCAGCCGGTCGCGCGCGAAGCTGAGCAGCACGCCGCCGTCGAAGCCGCGGCCGGTGGGGGCGGGCGGGGTCACGCCGTCCGGCCCGTAGCGCAGCGTGTAGGAGGGCAGGCCGAGGTTGCGCGAGACGTTGCCGAAGACGGAGAGCCAGCCCAGCGGATGCACGACGAGGCCGGCGGTGCTGGTCCGCCCGGTGAACTCGAAGCGGGAACTGGGCGACGAGGCGTTGAAGACCTGGATGCCCTGGGAGCCGGCCCAGATGCCGGTGGCGTCGCGCACGGTCGTGGTGCGCGTCTGCAGCGCGACGTCGCGGCGGAACCCGAGGGTCGTCACGACGCGGTCGCGCCACCACGAGCTCTGGAGCGCGGCCATCTGGCTGTTGATCTCGCGGCTGGAGACCGTGCCGCCGCCGTTGGGAATCCAGCCGTTGGTGAGCGGCGCGGCGCGGCCGGGGAAGGGAAGGGAGAGCGGGGGACCGGCGAGCGGGTCGGGCACGCGCTGGGAGGGGGCGTCCCCGAGCGTGACGTAGGCGCGGCGCCAGACGGAGTTGTTGTCGTTGGCCGGTTCCGGGTTGAACGGGGCGCCGAGCCAGACCTCACGTTCCGCGTAGTTGAGCCGGCGCTCCTCCTGCCGCTGGACGAGCGCGGCGGAGCGGTGCCGGCCCCAGCGGCCGAGGTCCTTCTCGTACGCCAGCGTCGCCCGGTAGTGCCCGCTCGACGTGTTGCCATAACGCCGCTGCCAGGCGGTTTCCATGTAGCTGCGGCCCGCGTTGGGATTCACGAGCTCGCCGGCGGCGTTGACGGCGGGGCGGAAGGCGCCGAGCGGGAAGACCTGGGCCGGGTTGCGGAGCAGGCCGTTGGGATCCCCGGTGATGATGACGTTGGTGCCGCCCACGTCGTAATTCAGCCAGGAACCCTTCTCGTGGTAGTAGCCGATCTCGCCGACGAGGTTCCGCGTGAAGCGCTGCTCGAGCACGAGCGTAGCGTTGGCAAAGTCGTGCCGCGTGCGCCCGCCGGGTCCGGTCGCCATGCCCGCGTAGGGCACGGCGTCGGGCTGGCGGAGGATGCTCGGGAGGTACGGGTTGTCGGCGACGGTCGCGAACGCGTTCATGGCGTTGAACACGAAGTCCTGGTTCTCCACGACGCCCCGGCGCGGGGCGGGGAGCGGGCGGTTGATGCCGAGGGCGGCCTGCGCGGCGGGCGGCGCGACGGCGGTGGCGGAGGAGATGACCGGCGAGCCGCTGCGCCACCAGCGCGTCGCGCCGTCGTTGGCGGGATAGTTGCGCCCGATCGTGCCGCGCAGGCGGCCCCGCTCGAGGTCGCCCCGCACCTCGGTGTTGGCCCACGGCCGCCACGTCGCGGCCAGCGTGCCGGCGCGGCGCCGGTTGCCCAGGTAGTGCCGCCAGTGGGCCTTGTCCTCGTCCAGGAGGTTGAGCCGCAGCGCGAGGCGCTGGGCGACGAGCGGGGCGTTGTAGTCGACGGTGAATCGCGCGTACTCCTGGGTCCCGGCCTGGGCCCCGAGCTCACCGAACGCGCGGCCGAACTGCGCGCGCTTCGGCGAGTTGTTGACGATGCCGCCCGCGGAGCCGATGCCGAAGAGCACGGAGTTGGGGCCGCGGGCATCGTCCAGCCGCTCGACGTTGTAGAGGTTGGTGCCCAGCCGGGTCTCGAAGTAGTTGCGCGTGCTGTTGCCGAGGAGGCCCCGGGAGCGGAAGTTGAACGAGTTGGCGGCGGCCAGCTGGGTGTTGCCGGAGTTGACGCGCTGCGCGTCGCCGTCGTCGATCTGGCTGTTGTTGGCGTAGACCATCGCCTGCTCGAGATTCGTCGCGCCGATGTCGAGGAGGAATTCCTTCGTGAAGACATCGATGATCGCGGGCGTGTCCTTCAGCGAGGTGTTCAGCCGGCTGCCGCCGAGCGTGTGCGTCGCGACGTAGCCGACGTCGCCGTCGGTCTTCACCTCGAAGGGCGACAACTGGACGACCGGGCTGGCGGGCGCGGAGGCGGCGGATGGCGGCGGCGGGAGGGTCTGGCCGAGGGAGACGGCCCAGGGGAGCGTCGCGAGGGCCGCGAGGCGGCAGGAGGGTCGGGGGGGCATGGTGGGGTGGGGTGAACGGGACTTCCGTCAGGGCGGGATCGCCGCGGCGAGCCGGGCGTCGACCTCGCGCCACGTCTCCCACGCGACCGTCTCCAGGTAGCGCGCGGTGGCGTCGTCGAGCGTGGCGGAAAGGTTCATCGACGCGTTGCGGTGCATCCACTTCGCGAGCGTGGCCTGGTACGCGTCGGGCTGGAACGCGGCGAGGCGGGCGGCTTCGGCGGCCTTCTCCGCCTCGGTCTCCGGCTTCGGCAGGGCGTGCGGCCAGACCGGATAGGTCCGCGGCAGCCGGCCGACGGGCGACTCGCGCGTCAGCGCGGCGGCGAAGCAGGCGACGTTGAGGAAGTGGCCGGCGTCGCCCGGGTGGGCGGCGTCCTTCGGGTGCTGGAGCGCGAGGCCGGGGCGCTCCCGCTGCACGCGCGCCCACGCCGACGCGCACGGCGCGAAGAGCCGGATGCGGTTCCGCACCGCGAGGTCGAGGATGCGGCGGCGGCCCTCGACCTCGCGGTCCGACCGGCCCCAGCCCATCTCGTAGAACACCGGCTCGCCGCCAGCGGCGCGGATGGCCGCGCAGTAAAGCGTGACCGCCTCGGCGTGCGCCGTGCCGGTCGGGTCGTCCTTGCCCAAAATGAACTGCGTGACGACCATCAGCGCGACGAGCGCCGGACGTTCCTCGGCGATCTTTCCGAGGAAGGTCTGGCCGGGCCGGACGCCGTACTCGTAGGCCTTGAAGCCCGGCTCCCGGTAAACGCGGATGTCGCTGCCGCTGCGGCCGACGATCGCGGGCACGATCGGCGCCCCGGGGTGGGTGACGACCCGACGGTCGACGGCGCGCGCGACCTCGCGGGGCAGGTCGTTCCAGTAGGCGCTGCTGCTGCCGGCGAAAAGGAGGGTCACGGGCTCGGCGGCGCGGGCGGCCGGGAGCGTGAGCAGGAGCAGGCCGGCCAGCAGGGGTCCGGGGGTTCGCGGGTTCATCGGTGGGCGGGGGCGGAGG
>JBMTAG010000177.1:0-4704 GCA_049428505.1 Opitutaceae bacterium
TCGGCGCGCCTGGACGTGAACGTCACCCACACCGACGGCTGGCGGCAGCGCACGGGCTACGACCGGCGCAGCTTCAACCTCCGCTGGGACCACGCGCTCGCCGGCGGCTCGCTGAAGCTGATCGCCGCCTGGTCCGACATCGACCAGGAGACGGGCGCGAACTCCGCCCTGCCCTTCGCCGATTACCAAAACAACCCCACGCGGAACAACTTCGCCATCGCCTACCGCCTGGTCGAGGCGCGGCGCCTCTCGCTGGAGTACCAGCGCCGCCTCGGGTCCGGCCAACTGACGCTCACGCCCTACCTGCGCGAGAACGCGATGGAGCTGAACGCCTCGTTCACGCTGAGCTCCGATCCCCGGATCGACCGCGGGCAGAACCGTTCCACCGGCCTCCTCGCGAAGTGGCGGCAGGACTTTACGCCCGGCCGCACGCGGCTTATCGCCGGTCTCGACCTCGACCGCAGCCCGGGCTCCCGCCGCGAGGACAACCTCCTCGTCACGCGCACCGGCAGCGGCGCCAACACGGTCTACACGAGCTACGTCCGCGGCACCCGGATCTACGACTACGCGGTCACGTTCCGCAGCGCCGCGCCCTACCTCCACGCGGAGACCTCGCCCCTGCCGCCGCTGCGCCTCACCGCGGGCCTGCGCCACGACACCCTGGAGTTTGATCTGGCGAACCGCCTGCCCGCGGGGACGGTCGCAGCCAACGTCTACGGCGCAACCCGCCATTACGGGCAGATCGCGAGCCACGCCGCCCGGTACCATCGCGCCAGCCCCAAGCTGGGCGCCACCTGGGCGCTGAGTCCGGCGCTCCACGTCTACGGCTCGCTCAACGAGGGGTTCCGCGCGCCTTCCGAGAGCCAGCTCTTCCGCGCCGGCGGCGAGGCCCAGCCGGCGAACGCGCTCCACCGCGCCCGCCTTGCCCTTGCCCTCCAGCCCATCCGCGCCCGCCAGGCCGAACTCGGCCTCCGCGGGGACCTCGGCCGCTGGTCGGGCCACATCGTGGCCTACGACCTCGTCAAGCGCGACGACCTCGTGAGCCAGCGCGACCTCGCCACCAACCTCACCACGAGCGTCAACGCCGGCCGCACCCGCCACCGCGGCGTCGAGGCGGGCCTCGGCGGGCCGCTCCCCGGCCGGCTCCGGCTCGACGTGGCCTTCTCCCATGCCCGGCACACGTACGAGGACTGGGTGACCGCCACGGCCAACTTCAGCGGCAAGGAGATGGAGTCGGCCCCGCGGTTGCTCACCAACACGCGGCTCAGCTGGACCCCCGGCGGCCGCGTCTTCCTGCAGGCGGAATGGGTGCGCCTCGGCGCGTACTGGCTCGAGGCGAGCAACTCGCCCGGCTTCGGCCGCTATCCCGGCCACGACCTCGTGAACCTCCGCGCCAGCTGGCAGGCCACGCCCCGCTTCAGCCTGTTCGCCCGCGTCCTCAACGCCGGCGACCGCCGGTACGCCGACAGCGCCTCCGTTTCCTCCAACACCCCCGTCTTCACCCCCGGCCTCCCCCGCTCCACCTACGGCGGCGTGGATTACCGCTGGTGACCTTTCCCGCCCTCCGATGACCGCCCGTTCCCTGCTCCTCGGCCTCACCCTCCTCCTCGCCGGCCCCGCGTCCGCCGCCGACGCCCCGCACGCCCACGCCACCCCGCCGCCGACCCCGGTCGACGGCCCGGACCTGCGCGCGTCCGCGACCGTGGACCCGCAGGGCCGGCTGTGGGTGGTGACGCACGAGCACGGGCGCATCTTCGTGCGGCGCTCCGAGGACGCGGGCGCGTCCTGGACCGTCCCGGTGGTGGTGAACCCCACCGCCGAGACGCTCGATCCCGGGGCCGACGCCCGGCCCAAGGTGCTCGTGTCCGCGGGCGGCGAGGTGTTCGTCACCTGGACCCAGGCCCTCGCGAAGCCCTACAGCGGCGCGATCCGCCTCGCGCGCTCGCTCGACGGCGGGCGGACCTTCACCACGCCGCTGACCGTGCACCGGCATCGCGAGGAAATCACCCACCGCTTCGATGCGCTGGCGTTCGACGGTCAGGGCCGGCTCTTCGTGGCGTGGATCGACAAGCGCGACGCCGTCGCCGCGGCCGGGGCCACCCCGAAGTACCGCGGGGCGGCGCTCTACTTCGCGGTCTCCGAGGACCGCGGCGCCACCTTCAAGGGCGACTTCAAGGCGGCCGACCACGCCTGCGAGTGCTGCCGCATCGCCCTCGCCACCGACGCCGCGGGCCGGGTCCACGCCCTCTGGCGCCACATCTTCGAGCCCAACATCCGCGACCACGCCACGGCGCGGCTTAACCCCGACGGCACCGCCAGCGGCTTCCGGCGCGCGACGTCGGACGACTGGCGCCTCGACGCGTGCCCGCACCACGGGCCGTCGCTGGCCTTTGACGCGGAGGGCACCGCGCACGCGGTCTGGTTCACCGGCGAGGCGGAGGGTGGGGTCGTGGCCTACGGGCGACTCGGCGCGGCGGCGCAACCCGAGGGGCGGCGCCGGCTGGGCGGCAAGTTCGCGGCCCACGCGGACGTGGCCGTCGCCGGCCGGCGGATCGCGGTCGCCTGGCGGGAATTCGCCGACGGCCGGATGCACCTGCGCGCGGCGCTCTCCGAGGACGCCGGCGCGACCTGGCGGGAGCAGGCGGTGACCTCCGTTGCCGGACCCACGGGCCAACCGCGGGTGCTCGCGCGGGGCGGCTCCTTCCTGATCTTCTGGCACACCGCGGAACAGCCGCTGCGGGTCCACCCGCTCGAGGCGACCGTGGCGCCCCCGGTGGCGGCCTCGCCAAGGTACGACCTGCGCGGCGAAGTGATCGCGCTTACGCCCGACGGCAGCGGCCTGATCGTCCACCACGAGGAGATCCCCGGCTACATGCCGGCCATGACGATGGAGTTCCTCCTGCAAGGGGCGAAGGCCGCGGACTTCCGCGAGGGGCAGAAGATCCGGGCGCGGATGTACGAGTCCGCCCCGGGCGAATTCAAGCTGGAGGAAATCCGGACGGAAAGCCCGGCCCCCGCCGGAGCGGCGAAGAAGGGCGTCGAGCACGAGGCCTTCGTGGAACTCGGCGAGCGCGCGCCGGAGTTCGAGCTGCTGAACCAGCTGGGGGAGAAGGTCGGGCTGGAGCGGTACCGCGGGAAGCGGATCGTGCTGAACTTCATCTTCACCCGCTGCCCCGTCGCGACGATGTGCCCGGCGGCCACGGCGCGGATGATCTCGCTCCAACGCCAGGCGGCCGCGCGCGAGATCAAGGACTTCCAGCTGCTCTCGATCTCGATGGATCCGGTCTACGACACCCCCGAGGTGCTGCGCGAGTACGCCGAGGCGCGCGGGGTCGATCCGGCCAACTTCCAGTTCCTCACCGGCAGCGAGGCCGCGGTGCGCAAGATGCTCGCGCAGTTCGGCGTGATCGCCGAGCCCAGCGAGAACATCTGGAAGCACACCCTCGCCACCGTGCTCATCGACCGCGACGGCCGCATCAGCCAGCGCGTCGAGGGCGCCAGCTGGGACCCCGAGATCTTCCTCCGCCTGCTCCAATGAACCCCCACTCCCAACCCGCTTCCCAATGAAAACCACCCGCCTCCTCCCCCTCCTCCCCCTCGCCGCGGCCGCCCTGTTCGCCGCCGAGGGCAAGAACTGCGGCTGCGACTGCTGCAAGGACCGCCCCAAGGGCACCGCCTGCTGCTGCTTCGAGGACACGCCCGCCGCGCCCGCGGCCGCCGCCGCCAACGACGGCATCAAGCGCCACGATCTCCGCGGGGTCGTCACCAACGTCTATGCGGACCGCTCCGCGCTGCTCGTCCGCCACGAGGAGATCCCCGGCTTCATGAAGCCGATGACGATGCTCTTCAAGGTGGACGCCGCCACGCTGCAGGCCGCGCGGAAGGGCCAGACGATCACGGCCCGGATGTCCCGCCAGGGCAACGACTGGGTGCTCGAGGACGTCAAGGTCGTCGCGCAGCCGTGATCCGCTCCGGGGCCGCGCTCCTCCTGGCGGTCCTGCTCGCCGCCCCCTTGCCGGCCGCCGCGCCGGTGGCGGTCGCCGCGGCCGCCAACCTGGCCCCCGTGCTCGGGCCGCTGGAGGCCGCATTCCGCGCCGCGCGGCCGGCGGTGCGGCTGACGCTCACCGTCGGCGCGTCCGGCAGCCTGCACGCGCAGATCCGGCAAGGCGCCCCCTTTGACGTGCTGCTGGCGGCCGACGTGGACTACCCGCGCGCGCTGGTGGCGGCGGGCGACGCCGACCCCGCCACCTTGCGGGTCTTTGCCCGCGGCCGCCTCGTGTTCTGGACCCTGCGCGGGCCCCTGGCCGGGGACGATCTGCGCGCGGCGCTGTCCGGCGGCCCCTGGGCGACCCTCGCCCTCGCGCAGCCGCGCACGGCGCCCTACGGCCGGGCCGCGGAGGCCGTGCTGCGGGAGCTGGGTTTCCCGGCCGACGCCGGCCCCCGGCTGGTTCTGGGCGAGACGGTCGCCCAGGCGGCGCAATTCGTGGAATCCGGCGCCGCCGAGGCAGGCTTCGTGGCGCTGGCGGCGGTGCTCTCGCCGCGCCTGGCGGGGCGCGGGCACTGGCGGGAGGTGCCGGCGGACCTGCATCCGGGGGTGGTGCTGGATCATGCCGCCGTGCTCACCCGTCGCGGCGTGGCACGGGGGGAGGCGCGCGCGTTCCTCGACTTCCTCGATGGGCCGGAGGCGCGGTCCATCCTGCACCG
>JBMTAG010000178.1:0-4692 GCA_049428505.1 Opitutaceae bacterium
CGGAGCTGGTGGACCTGCTCAAACGGCGCCACCCGGACTTCTGCCTCGGCGTCGCCGGTTACCCCGAAAAGCACCCGGAAGCACCCTCCCTCGAAGCCGATCTCACGCAGCTCAAACGCAAGGTCGACGCCGGCGCCGACTTCATCACCACCCAGCTGTTTTTCGACAATGCGGTCTACTACCGCTTCGTGGAGCGTTGCCGCGCCGAGGGCATCACCGTTCCGATTGTGCCGGGGATCATGCCGGTGCTGTCGTTGAAGCAGATTCAACGTTTCACCCAGCTCTGCGGTTCGACCCTGCCGGCCCAGCTGACGGCGCGACTGGAAGTCGCGGCGGACAACGCCGAAGTCGTGGAAATGGTGGGCATCGACTGGGCGCTGCACCAGATCCGCGGACTGCTCGCCAACGGCGCGCCCGGTTACCACCTCTACATCCTGAATCGCGCGCGCGGCGCGCTCGCGCTCTCCGCCGGCCTCGCAGCCTGAGGTACCAGCCCCGGCGCAATGGCCCGGCGCCGCGGCGACGCGGCGCGGACGATCAGCCTCCGGCCATCACCGGCCGGAAGCCGGCGGCGGTCAGGACCCGGGCCACCGCCTCCCGGTGATCCCCTTGGATCTCGATCCGACCCTCCTTGACCGTGCCGCCGGTACCGCACGCCGCCCGGATCCGTTTCGCCAACTGCTCCTTCTCGGGCAAACCGATCCCGACGAATCCGTCCGCCACCGTGACCGTTTTGCCCGCGCGGCCGCCGGTCTCCCGCCTGACGTCGACGCGCCCGCGGTTCCGGGACGGAGTCACCTCCGGCTTGGCGGCGGCTGGTGGCGGCCTCGACCCCGCGGGCAACCCGGCGCCGCTCAGCTTCGCGAAAGGATTTTGCGCGAGTCCCTCGCCACCGTCCGTGGGCACCTTGCCCGCGCTCACGGGGCTTCCCTCCCGGCGCGCCCGCCGCAACGCCCGACCGGGATCTCCTCGGCGCCACCCAAAAAGAGCAGGGCCTTGGCGTAACTCCGCTGCTCCAGAAAGTGCACCAGTTGCGGATGCAGCCCCGCCCGGTTGGCTTCCAGCACAGCGTCGATCTCGTTCATCGCGGCACTAACTCCAGGTCCATCGCCACTCTTAATGGCTGTCATCAATTGGGTTAGGTGATTCTTCAGTGACGCGAGCATGCGGGGGAGGCGAGTGGGTGCTTATCCGCCTGCTACGGAAGTTAAGCGGGTTTGCAATCCCCCTGAAAGTCCCACCCCCGCTTGAGCCCCCGCCCCGGTTGTGGTTGGCTCGCCGCCCTTTTTTCGCCGGGTGCCGGGCCCTACCGCCCTGCCCTCTGCGCGCTTCCCTCTCCCTCGCATGCATCGCCCACCCCTTCCGCTCAACGCCAACGCCGCGCTGATCGAATCACTTTACGCCACCTGGCTCTCGGAGCCGGATCAGGTTGACCCGACGTGGCGGGCCTTTTTCCAAGGGTTCAGCCTCGGCGCCAACGGAATGCCCTCGGCCCAAGCCCTCGGGGCCCTCGCCGCCGCCGGAGAGCCAGCCAGCGCGAATGCCCCCATCCTCGACAGCCTGAAGCAGTCGCGCGTCCATCAGTTGATCAACGCCTACCGCACGCTGGGGCACCGGGAAGTACACCTGGATCCGCTGGCGGATCCGCCGCCCGCGCATCCCGAGCTCGCGCTCGCACGCTTCGATCTCGGCGCGTCGGACCTTGAGTCCAGCTTCGATCTCGGGACCTACCTCGGTGGCGGGCAGATGAAGCTTCACGAGATCCTCCAGAATCTCCGTGCCACCTATTGCGGACGGATCGGGGTGGAGTACACCCACCTGCAGGATGTCGAGGCCCGGCAGTGGCTGGAGACCCGGATGGAGCAAACGCGCAACCAGCCGGATTTCTCGCCCGCAGAGCGCATCCGCATCCTGCGCCGCATCCACAAGGCGGAACTATTCGAGCGCTTCCTGCACACCAAGTACGTCGGCCAGAAGCGGTTCTCGTTGGAGGGGGGCGAGACGCTGGTCGCCGCGGTCGACGCCCTGTTCGAAGCCTGCCCGCGATTGGGCGTGGAGGAGGTGGTGATGGGGATGGCCCACCGTGGGCGGCTCAATATCCTCACCAGCGTGATGCGGAAGAGCTTCGATGTGCTCTTCGAGCAGTTCTCCGAGAACTACATCCCGGAGACCGTGGGCGGCGACGGCGATGTGAAATACCATCTCGGCTACGAGGCGGTCCTCGAGACCGCGGCAGGCGGCAAGCTCGAGGTCCGGTTGGCCGCCAATCCCTCCCACCTCGAGATCGTGAACCCGGTGGTCGAGGGCAAGACCCGCGCCCGCCAGCGGATGCGCGGCGCGACGAAGGAGCGCTGGCGCGTGCTGGCCCTGCTGATCCACGGCGACGCCGCCTTTGCCGGTCAGGGCATCGTGGCCGAAACCCTCAACTTCTCCCAACTGCCCGGCTACCGCACCGGCGGCACCGTGCACCTGGTGATCAACAACCAGATCGGGTTCACCACCGAGCCGCGGGACTCCCGCTCCACCCTCTACTGCACCGACGTGGCGAAGATGATCGAGGCCCCGATCTTCCACGTGAACGGTGATGACCCCGAGGCGGTCTGCCACGCCGCCCGGCTGGCCCTCGAGTTCCGGGTCAAGTTCCAGCGCGACGCGGTCATCGACATGGTCTGCTACCGCAAGCACGGGCACAACGAGACCGACGAGCCCGCCTTCACTCAGCCGCTCCTCTACCGGCGCATCGCGAGCCACCCCCCGATCTCAACCGTACTCACGCGCCAAATGGCCGCGGCCGGGGTCGTCACCGAGGCCCAGTCCGAGGCGATCCGCACGGAATACTCGGAGTCGCTCGAGAAGCACCTGGAGAAGGCGAAGGCCAGCGAAACGGCGAAGAGCGCCCGCCGCGCCGCCGCCGCCGAGGCCCGCCGTTTCGTGGGCTCCACCGCGGTATTCCAGCCGGATTTCCACTTCACCCCGGTGCCGACGGGCGCCGCGCCCGAGCTCATCACCCGCGCCGCCACCGGGCTGACCACGCTGCCGGAAGGCTTCCGGCCCAATCCGAAGATCCGCCGCTTCCTCGACGCCCGCGCCGCCGCCTTCCGCGAGGGCGGCCCCATCGACTGGGGCTTTGCCGAGGCGCTCGCGTTCGGGACGCTGGTGCTCGAGGGAATCCCGGTCCGCCTCAGCGGCCAGGACTGTGAGCGCGGCACCTTCAGCCACCGGCACGCCGTGCTCCACGATGCGGAGACGAACGCGACCCACACGCCGCTCCACCAGCTCGCGCCCGACCAGGCCCGCTTCTGCGTCTACAACAGCCTCCTCTCCGAAGCGGCCGTGCTCGCCTTCGACTACGGCTACTCCCTCGATTTCCCGGCGCTGCTCTGCATCTGGGAAGCCCAATTCGGCGACTTCGCGAACGGCGCGCAGGTCGTGATCGACCAGTTCCTCGCCGCCGGCGAATCGAAGTGGCACCGCACCAGCGGCATCGTGCTCCTGCTGCCCCACGGTTACGAGGGCCAGGGTCCTGAACACTCCTCCGCCCGCCTCGAGCGCTTCCTCCAGCTCTGCGCCGAGGACAACATCCAGGTCGCCAACATCACCACCCCCGCGAACTTCTTCCACGCTCTCCGCCGCCAGGTGAAGCGCGACGTCAAGAAGCCCCTGATCGTGATGTCGCCGAAATCCCTCCTGCGGCACCCCGCCGCCACCTCCCGGCTGGAGGAGTTGTCCGCCGGCGCGTTCCAGGAGATCCTCGACGACCCGCTCCACCCCGGCGCCACCGCCGCGGCCCGGCGGCTGATCCTCTGCTCGGGCAAGGTCTACTACGACCTCGCGGAATACCGGAACAAGCACGGCCACGCCGACACCGCGCTGGTGCGGCTGGAACAGCTCTACCCGCTCCACCGGCAACAGCTCGAGGCCATCGCCCGCAAATACGGCGCCGCCCGGCTGGTGTGGGCCCAGGAGGAATCGGAAAACATGGGCGCATGGAGCTGGATCGCACCGCAGTTGGAAGCGATCTTCGGCCGCAAGCCGCTGTACGCCGGCCGCGACGCCTCCGCCTCCCCCGCGGTGGGCACCCTCGCGCTGCACCGCCTCGAACTCACCGCGTTCCTCCAGCAAGCCTTCACGATCTGATCTCCCCTCCCCCCCGATGACCACCGTACCCGTCAAGATCCCGCCCATGGGCGAGTCCATCACCTCCGGCATCCTCGCCAAATGGCACGTCGCGGAGGGCGCCACCGTGCGCCGGGACCAGCCGCTGTTTGAACTGGAAACCGACAAGATCACCTCGGAGGCCACGGCGGAGACGGCGGGCGTGATCCGCCTCGCGGTGAAGGCCGGCGACGAGGTCCGCATCGGCCAGGTGGTCGCCACGATCGAGGCGGGCGCCGCCGCGGAAACCCCCGCCGCGGCCCCGGCCCGTCCCGCCCCGGCCGCCGCCGCGGCGGTCTCACCCGCCGTCCGGCGCGTGGCCGCCGAGACCGGCCTCGACCCCGCGAAGGTCACCGGCACCGGCAAGGGCGGCCGCGTCACGAAGGGCGATCTGCTCACCGCCGCCGCCCCCACCCCCGCGGCGCCCGCCGTGCCGGCCGCGCCCACCCCCACCCCTTCCGCTCCCGCGGCGGCACCCGCCCCGGCCGCCGCCGCCGCCCGCCAGACGCGCCGGAAGCTCTCGCCGCTGCGTGCCCG
>JBMTAG010000179.1:0-4686 GCA_049428505.1 Opitutaceae bacterium
TACGGGTCCGCGTGGACCTTCGGCCTGCGGGGGACGTTCTGATCGTTCGACTACGCTCAGGCCCCTTCGACTCCGCTCAGGGCCGACCCTTCGACCAGGCTCAGGGTAGGCCCTTCGACAGCGCTCAGGTCCGCAGCCGCGGCCACATCGGTGCCGCGTTGACGCACCTCCGCCCCGGAGCACGCTCGTCCCCCTCGTGCGCTCCACGCCGCCCCCGGAGTCCCCTCGTCCGCCCCGCGCCGCGCCTCCGCCAACCGCGGGCGCGGTGCTGGCCGCGCTCGCGGGGCTGCGTCCAGGGACCTCCTGCTGCCCCGGCACGCTCGCCCGCCGGCTGGGCAAGACGCCCGCCGCCCTGCGCCCCGTGCTCGCGCGGCTCGCCGCCGCCGGGCGCGTCCGGATCACCCAGCAGGGCCGCCCGCGCGACCTCGCCTCCCTCCGCGGCCCCTACCGCGTCGCGTCCGCGCATTAGTCGGGAGCGCTTGAGCCGGCGGATCGCCCACGACTCCAACCGCCGGGCATTCCCGCCTCGTCACGGCAACCCGCCTCGGCCCACCCTCCCTTCATGCCCCCTGCCCCCATGAATGCCTCCCCCGTCCCGTCCGGCGCCGCCCCGGCCCGTCGCTCCCTCCGTTGGCTCCTTGGCCTGCTCCTCCTCGCCGCCGCGGCCACCGCCGCCACGCCGCCGAACCTCCTTGTGATTTACGCCGATGACCTCGGCTGGGGCGAACTCGGCTGCCAGGGCGGCAAGGACATCCCCACGCCCAACATCGACGCGATCGCCCGCGCCGGCATCCGCTTCACCAGCGGCTACGTCGCCGCCACCTACTGCAGCCCCTCCCGCGCCGGGCTCCTCACCGGCCGCTACCCCACGCGCTTCGGCCACGAGTTCAACAGCGTCGCCAACGTCACCGGCCTCCGCCTCGACCAGCGCACGATCGCCGACCGCCTCAAGGAGCTCGGCTACGTCAGCGCCACGGTCGGCAAGTGGCACCTCGGCGGCGGCCCGGAGTACCGGCCGACGCGCCGCGGCTTCGACGAGTTCTACGGGACCCTCGGCAACACACCCTTCTTCCAGCCCCGCAGCTTCGTCGACTCGCGGGTCTCCGACGACGTGCGGGCCGTCACCGACCCCGCCTTCTACACGACGGACGCCTACACCGACCGCGCGATCGACTGGCTCGAGCGCAACCGGAGCCGCCGCTGGTTCCTCTACCTGCCGTACAACGCGCAGCACGGGCCGCTCGAGGCGCCGGCCCGGTACCTCGCGCGCTTCCCCGGTATCACGGACCCGAAGCGGAAGCTGTTCGCCGCGATGATGGCCGCGATGGACGACGGCGTCGGCCGCGTGCTGGCCAAGGTCCGGGCGCTCGGCCAGGAGGAGAACACGATCATCTTCTTCATCGCCGACAACGGCGGGCCGACCCAGAGCACAACCTCGTCCAACGGCCCGCTGCGCGGCTTCAAGATGACGACCTTCGAGGGCGGTCCGCGCGTGCCGTTCCTCGCGCAGTGGAAGGGCACCTGGCCGGCCGGCAAGGTCTACGACCATCCGGTGATGAACCTCGACGTCCTGCCGACCATCCTCGCCGCCGCGGGCGGGCGCCTCGAGGCGGGGGCGCCGGTGGACGGCGTGGACCTGACGCCGTACGTCACCGGCCGGAACCCCGGGCGGCCGCACGAGGTGCTCTACTGGCGCTACGGCCCGCAGTGGGCGATCCGGCAGGGTGACTTCAAGCTGGTCGTCTCCCGGGGCGGCAGCGGGCGGCCGGAGCTCTACAACCTGGCGGAGGACATCGGGGAGTCGCGCGACCTCGCCGCGGCGCAGCCGGCCAAGGTGAAGGAGCTGCAGGCGCTCTGGGACCGGTGGAGCGCGGCGCAGGCGCCCGCGAGCGCGCCCGACGTGCCGGCGACCAAGACCGGCAAGAAGAAGGGCGCGAAGCAGAAGTAGGCGCAGGCCTCAGCCGACGGGGCCCGGCCGCCGCGCGCTGGTGGCTTGCCCCGGGGGCGCGGTCCGGGGAGAACCGCGGCGATGAACGCCCGCCCCCGCATCGTCGTCCTCGACGGCCACACCCTCAACCCGGGCGACCTCTCGTGGGCCGCCCTCGAGGCCCTCGGCGACTGTGCCATCCACGCCCACACCCCGCCGGCCGAGGTGGTCGCGCGGGCCGCCGGCGCGGCGATCGTCCTGACCAACAAGACCCCGCTGCCCGCGGAGGCCTTCGCGGCGCTGCCGGACCTGCGGTACGTGGGCCTGCTGGCGACGGGCTACAACGTGGTGGACGTCGCGGCGGCGCGCGCGCGGGGGATCCCGGTGGCGAACGTCCCGCTCTACGGCACGGCGTCGGTGGCGCAGCACGCCTTCGCCCTGCTGCTGGAGCTCACCCAGCACGTGGGGCGGCATGCGGCGGGGGTGCGGGCGGGCCGCTGGGCGGCGAGCCGCGACTTTTGTTATTGGGAAACACCCCTGCTGGAGCTGGCGGGCCTCACCTTCGGCGTGATCGGGTCCGGGCGGATCGGTTCGGCCGCGGCGCGGATCGCGGAGGCCTTCGGGATGCGCGTGCTGACGGCGGGCCGCGCGGAGGGCCGCGCCGGGCTGGAGCGCGTGCTGCGCGCGGCGGACGTCGTGAGCCTGCATTGCCCGCTCACCGCGGACACGCGGCACCTGATCAACGCGACCACGCTCGAGTGGATGAAGCCGGGGGCGTTTTTGCTCAACACGTCGCGGGGGCCGCTGATCGACGAGGCGGCGCTGGCGGCGGCGCTGCACGCGGGGCGGATCGCGGGGGCGGGGTTGGACGTGCTGAGCGTGGAGCCGCCGCCGGCGAACCATCCGCTTTTCGGCGCGCCGAACTGCCTGATCACGCCGCACCAGGCGTGGGCGACGCGGGCGGCGCGGGGCCGGCTGATGGCGACGGCGGTCGCGAACGTCGCCGCGTTCCTCGCCGGCCGGCCGGAGAACGTGGTGAATTAAGGCCGCCGGCGGGTGGGCCCCGGGTTCTGTCCGAAGGGTTGGGGGCAACTCCGGTCTGGTGTAGCCGGGGCGTGTCGCCCCGGTCCCCAGGGACCGAGGCCGTAGTGGCGGAGCGATCCGGCTTGGTCCGCTCGATCCGGCCGCTTGCGTCTGGGGCGGTCATCCCGGATGGGCCCTCCCTTTAGACCCTTTTGGCGACCCAAATCAGAAACATAAAAATATTATGAACATAATCTTGCACAAGATTATTGAAAATACGCAATTTGAGTGCACGATTTCATAATGATTGTCCGGGAGAGTTATATCACTCGAGTGCGCAAGGCGTTGAGCCGGAATCCGGTCGTCGCTTTGGTAGGGCCGCGGCAATGTGGGAAGACGACGTTGGCGCGCGCTTTTCTGGATCCTGCGGCGGCCAGCTACTTCGACCTCGACGACCCCGCGGTGCGGCAGGCGTTCGAGCAGCCGATGACGGTGCTGCGCGGGTTGCGCGGGCTGGTCGTGATCGATGAGGCGCAACGGCAGCCGGCGTTGTTTCCCGTGTTGCGCGTGCTCGCCGACCGGCCGGAGCGGCCGGCGACTTTCCTGATCCTGGGCAGCGCCTCGCCCGAGCTGTCGCGCCAAAGCGCCGAATCCCTGGCCGGCCGGGTGGAGACGATCGAGATGCATGGCTTCACCTTGGAGGAGGTGTCCGCGCCCGCGCAGGACACGCTCTGGCGCCGGGGGAGCTTTCCCCGGTCGTTCCTGGCCGCGGAGGAGGACGAGAGCGCGGCGTGGCGGCGCAATTTCATTCAGACCTTCCTCGAACGGGACCTCGCGGTGCTGGGATTCGGACTCTCGCCGGCGTTGATGGGCCGGTTCTGGGCGATGTTGGCGCACTACCACGCCCAGGTTTGGAACGGCAGCGAGATCGCGGCGGCGCTGGGGATCGCCCCCAACACGGCGCGCGCCTACCTCGACGCCCTGGAGCAGACCTTCCTGATCCGGCGGCTCCAGCCGTGGCACGCGAACCTCGGCAAACGCCTCGTGAAGACGCCACGGATTTATTTCCGGGACTCAGGCCTCTTCCACAGCCTCTGCGGCGTGGCGTCCGAGGCGGCGTTGCTGACCCACCCGAAGGTGGGCGCCTCGTGGGAGGGCTTTGCCTTGGAGGAGATCCTCCGCGCGTGGCGGCCCGCGCAGGCCTGGTTCTACGCCGTGCACAGCGGGCCGGAGATGGATCTCGTGATGGAGGTGGACGGGCGCCGGATCGGGGTGGAGTTCAAGCGAGTGGACGCACCCGTGGCGACGCGATCGATGCACCGCGCGAAGGCCGACGCGGCGCTGGACGAGGTCTGGGTCGTTTATCCGGGCCCGCGGGCCTATGAGCTCGCCGCGGGCATCACGGCGCGCCCCTTGGCGGAATGCGTCCCGGCGTAGGCCCGCCTCCGCCGCGCCTGCGGCGCAGGCGTCCTCGCCGTTGGCGTCCGCGCGTGGCGGATCGGCCGCCGGATACGATCTGGCGTCCGTTGTAGCCGGGGCGCGCCGCCCCGGTAATTCAAGACCGAACCCAAGCCTGCGCCGCGCTCCTGCGTGCCAACGAAGGTGCTCTCGTCTGCAGGACCGGGGCACGATGCCCCGGCACCATCGATCCGCGGGGCTTCGGGCCGGGCGGTGGAGGACGTTCAGGCCGCCGCGCGGGAGCGACGGGAGGAACGCCACTGCCGGAGCCCGAGGCC
>JBMTAG010000180.1:0-4544 GCA_049428505.1 Opitutaceae bacterium
GCGGCGAGCGCACCGCAGAGGGCAAGGGTGACGAGGAGGCGCATGGGGAGCGGGGGATGGTTCAGTCCTTGTTGTTCTTGCGGCGGCCCTTGGCCTTGCGCGCGCCTTCGCCTTCCGGAGCTGCGGGCGGGGCGCCGGTGAGATTGGCGATCTGCCGCGGAATGTAGGAATCGTAGCGCGCGTCGGGAGCGGGGCCCTGCGGGCTCATCGTGCGGACCACCTCGTGGAGCGGGGCGGCCTTGGGACCGAGCGCCTCGACCGCGGCGAGGGCGGAGGTGGAGACGAAGAACCCGTTCTGGGCGGGCGGGAGCAGCTCGCGCAGCGCGGCCAGCGCGCCGGCGAGCTCCGCCGGGGGGCCATCCTGCGCGAGCGCCTGCGCCGCCACGACGCGCACCAGCCGGGAGCCATCGCGAAGCGCCTCGCGGAGCGGGGAGACCGCCGCGTTGACCGCGCCCGGGCCCCGCATCAGCAGGCCGAGCGCCGCCCAGTGGCGCACGGCGGAGTCCCCGTCCGCCAGCAACGCCACCAGCCGGGGCGTGGCGGCGGGATCGAGCCCCGAAGCGAGGTCCGCCGCCGCATAGATGCGCGCGAAGGGGAAGCGGGCCTCGTCACGGGCGAAATCATACGGGGTGGTGCCCGCGGCGCGGCTGTGGATCTCACCCTCCGGCAGGAAGCCGAGGTCGCGCACGCGCTCCGCGTGGCCCCGCATCTCGGCCCGCATCCGCTCGAGCACGGTGCGGTGCGCCGCCGAGCCCGCGAGGTTGCGCACCTCGTCGGGATCGCTCTGCAGGTCATAGAGCTCCTCCGGCGCCTTCGGGGTCCGCCAGAACAGGGACTGCGCCTCGGTGGCCTGCCCCGCGTCGAACCGCTCCCGCCAGATGCGCGTCGTCGGCGTCTGGAACTGGAAGTCGACCCGCTGGCCCTGGGAAACGTGGGGATGGAAGTTGCGCAGGTAGACGTAGCGGCCGTCGGTGACGCTCCGCACCGCGTCCATCCGCTCGTCCATCCGGCCGCGCGCGCCATGCAGGAACGCCGGACCGGCGACCTGATGCACCCCGGCGAACGCGTGCCCCTGCATCCACGCCGGCGGTTTCACGCCCGCGAGGCTGAGCACGGTCGGGGCGAGGTCGACGAAGCTGACGAGCCGGTCGGAACGCCCGCCCGGCTGGTACTCCTTCGGCGCCAGGTGCCGCCACTTGGCCGGGAAGTGGACGACCATCGGCACGTGCAAGCCCGAGTTGGAGGGCCAGCGCTTGCTGCGCGGCATCCCGCTCCCGTGGTCGCCGTAGTAGAACACGATCGTGTCGTCGGCGAGCCCGGCCGCCTCCAGCTCCCGCAGGCGCGCGCCCGCGTCGGCGTCGGCCTCGCTGACCTTGTCATAGTACTGCGCCCAGTCCTGCCGGACCTCGGGGGTATCCGGGTGGTAGGCGGGAACCCGCACGCGGGCCGGGTCAGTGACCGCCCGGTGCGGGCGGGTCCGAATCTGACTCTCGTGACTCTTGGTGGAATTGAAGATGGCGAAGAAGGGCTTGCCCGCGGGCCGGTTGCGCCAATGGGCCTGGCCGGAGGATTCGTCCCAGACGCCCTCGGGCTTGCGCACGTTGTAGTCCTCCTTGCTGTTATTGGTCGCGTAATACCCCGCCTCGCGCAGGAACTGGGGGTACATGCGCTGGCCGGCGCCCAGGCTGACCATCGAGCGCATATGCAGCCCGCCGCTGCTCTGGGCGTAGACGCCCGAGATGATCGCCGTGCGCGCGGGGGCGCACACGGGATGAACGGACCAGGCGCGGCGGAAGATCATCCCCTTGGCCGCGAGGGCGTCGACGTTGGGCGTCCGCGCCAGCGCGTCCCCGTAGCACCCCATTTCGATCCCGTGATCCTCGCTCGTGAGCCAGAGGATGTTGGGGTGATCACCGGCCAGAGCGGGGAGGGCGGCAAGGGCGAGGAGCAGGATGCGACGGGCGAGGGCGGGGAGGCGCATAAGGGGGTGGCGGGAAGACGCCGTCCGTCACGATGAGGTTGCGCGCGGAGGCGACGCAAGCCCGCTCCCGGCCCGGTCGCTCAGGCGGGCTGCTGCTGGGTCAGGCAGTGCAGGGTGCCGAAGCCCAGCACGAGGTCGACGGCGTGGATCCCGACCACCTTCCGGTCCGGGAACAGCTCCGCGAGGGTACCGAGCGCGATCCGGTCGTTCGGATCATTGAAGGTGGGCACCAGCACGCAGGCGTTTCCGATGTAGAAGTTGGCGTAACTGGCCGGCAGCCGCATCCCGTCGAACTGCTGCGGCCCAGGCATCGGCAGGGCGACGACCTCGGGCTTGGAACCGTCCTCCAACCGCAGGTCCCGGATGCGTTCCCAATTCTCGGCCAAGGGCCGGTAATTCGCATCCCGGCGGTTGTCCTCGCGGATCAGCACCACCGTGCGCGGGTTCACGAAGCGGCACAGGTCGTCCACGTGGCCGTGGGTGTCATCGCCCACCAGGCCGTCTCCCAGCCAGAACACGTTGGTCACGCCCAGGTTCGCCTTGACGACGCGCTCAAACTCCGCCCGGCCGACGCCGGGGTTGCGCACCTGCACCTTCGGGTGGAGGTAACACTCCTCGGTGGTGAGGAGCGTGCCCCGGCCATTCACGTCGATGCCGCCGCCCTCCATCACGAAAGGGCGTCCATCCTCGCGGGTCGCCTCGAAGAGAGTCTTGCCGAGAAGCCGGGCCGCCGTCTCCGGCACCCGGCGGTCGTGCTGCCAGTCCCGGTACTTGGCCCACGCATTGAAGTGAAAGTGCACGATCGCCGTCTCCCGGCGCCGGCCCCGGCCGCGCTGCACGAAGAGGGGACCGCTGTCGCGCGTCCACCCGCGGTTGGTGCGGTGGAGGATGAATTCGACGCGTGTGAGGTCGACGTGGGCGCGCGTGAGCACCTGCCGCGCCTGGCGCTCCTCGCGGCGATCATTCACCATGATCCGGACGATCTCCCCCGCGCTAAGCTTGCGCACCATCTCTCCGTAGACCCAGTGGATGGTGGAAAGCTTGTCCGGCCAGTCGGTCGGGTGATGGGGCCAGCCGAGCCAGGTGGCCTCGTGGCGCTCCCATTCCGCGGGCATCGTGAATCCGAGCTGGGCAGGGGAGGCGGTCGCGGGGGAAGTGGGCATGGAACCGGGGTTATGGGCTCGCGCCGCGCCGGGGCTCAAGCCCGGAACGCGCGCGGCCGGGCGTCGCCCGGGGCTGAACCGCCGAATGGACCGGCCGCGCGCAAAAAGGATTGCATGGGGGACCGCGCCGGCCGAAGTCATCGCGACACATTCACCTATGGCGCGCACTGAACGTCGGAACCTGAGGCAGCGGGAACAGCTTTTCGATACCCCCGACTGGCTCAAACAGAAGCAATGCCCCCACAAGGCCAAGTATATGGCCGGGCCGCGGATCCAGCCCCGCAACATCACCGGCAAGGAGAAGCTCCCGGACCTGATCGACGCCACCTTCCTTGCGTACAACGGCGCGCGCTTGCGCGAGGGCGTGCAGCTGTTCACCAACCGGATGCTGGAGCCCGACGTCACGGTCGGCCTCAGCGTTTCCGGTGCGCTCACCCCCGCCGGCCTCGGCTGCTCCAGCATCATCCCGCTGATCAAGGCGGGTTTCGTGGACTGGATCGTGTCCACTGGCGCGAACCTTTATCACGACCTGCACTTCGCCTTGAATTTCCCGGTGCACGCGGGGAGCCCGAAGTTTGATGACACGGACCTGCGCGACAACGACCTGGTGCGGATCTACGACGTGGTCATTCCGTACAGCGACGGCCTGATGGCGACGGACGAGATCCTGCGCGAAATCATGCTCCAGCCCGAGTTTCAGAAGGAAATGGGCACCGCGGAGCTGCATTACCTCATCGGGCGCTACGCGGCCGAGTGGGAGCGGAAAAATGGCCTGAAGGACGTCTCCGTGATGGCCGCCGCCTACCGGGCGGGCGTGCCCTGCTACACCTCCTCGCCGGGCGATTCCACGATCGGCATGAATGTGGCCGGCGTGGAGCTGCGGGGCAGCAAGCTCCGCATCAACCCGTCGATCGATGTCAACGAGACGACCAGCTTCGTCCTCGCCGCCAAGCGCGGGGGCGGGCGCAGTGCGGTGGTCCTCCTCGGGGGCGGCAGCCCGAAGAACTTCATGCTGCAGACCGAACCGCAGATCCAGGAGGTCCTGCGCATCAAGGAATTCGGCCAGGACTTCTTCCTGCAGATCACCGATGCTCGCCCGGACACGGGGGGCCTGAGCGGCGCGACTCCCTCCGAGGCCGTGTCGTGGGGCAAGGTCGACCCGGCCCGCCTGCCCGACGCGGTGGTTTGCTACACGGACAGCACGATCGCGCTGCCCCTGATGACCCATTACGCGCTGGCCCGGCGGAAGCGGCGCAAGCTGCGCCGCCTGTACGACCAGCGCGCCGCCTGCATGAAGGCGCTCACCCGCGAGTACTTCACGCACAACAAGGTGAAGATGATCGACGGTTCCGAGCCGGACCTGGGCTGAGACCATCGCGTTCCCGTACCTCCGCGGGGGG
>JBMTAG010000181.1:0-4542 GCA_049428505.1 Opitutaceae bacterium
TGATGCCGGAGATGGCGATGGACTTCACCGTGCCCGGCGCGGACCTCAGCGCGTTCCAGCCGGGCCAGCGCGTGAAGGCGCGGCTCTACGCCGTGGACAAGGGGGAGTTCGCCCTGGAGGGACTGCGGGTCGCGGACCCGGAGCAGGAAAGCCTGCTCGCGGACGCGGCCTTCATGCTGCAGTCCGACACCGCCGCCCGCGAGCCGCACGTGTTCCGCGAGATCGGCGAGGACGCCCCGTACTTCAAGCTCTACAACCACCGCGGCGAGGTGGTCTCGCTCGAGTCCTACCGCGGCCAGCGCGTGGTGCTGAACTTCATCTTCACCCGCTGCCCGGTGCCGACGATGTGCGCGGCGGCGACGGCGCGGATGATGGAGATCCAGCAGCAGGCCCGCCTGCGCGGCCTGCGGGACATCCAGTTCCTCTCCATCTCCCTCGACCCGGCGTACGACACGCCCGCGGTGCTGAAGGCCTACGCGGCCGCCCGCGGGATCGACACCACCAACTTCAGCTTCCTGACCGGACCCGAGATCGCGGTGCGCAGCCTGCTCGCCCAGAGCGGGGTGTTCGTGGTCCCCTCGGCCGGCCTGTGGAACCACACCATCTCCACCCTCGTGATCGACCGGACCGGCCGGATCGCCGACCGCTACGAGGGCGCCAACTGGGACATCGGCGCGATGCTGCAGCGGCTCTCGCCCGAGGCCGAGGGCACCACCGCCGCCCGCTGAGCGGCCGGGTGTTTGGGCGTTGAGCTGCGCCCGGGCGCCCGCGAGGCTCCCGGCGCTTGCCCGACGCCGCCTCCAGCTTCCTCGGGCTGCCGGCCCCGCTCTGGCAGTCCCTCTGGCTCACCCTGCGGCTGGCCGCGCTCACGACCCTGGTGCTGGGCCTGATCGGGCTGCCGCTGGCGCACTGGCTCAACACCACCCGCTGGCGGCTGGCGCCCGCCCTCGAGACGCTGGTCGCGCTCCCCATCGTGCTCCCGCCGACGGTGATCGGCTTCTACCTGCTGGTCGCGTTCTCGCCGCTGCATCCCCCCGGCAGCTGGTGGCGCGACGCCACCGGCGCCCCCCTGGCGTTCTCCTTCACCGGCCTCGTCATCGCCTCGGTGATTTACTCCCTCCCCTTCGCCGTGCAGCCCTTCCAGGCCGCGCTGCGGGCGGTGCCGCGGGATCTGCTGGACGCCGGGCAGGCGCTGGGGGCGGGCCCGCTCCGCGTTTTCCTCCGCCTGCACCTGCCGCTGGCGCGGCGGGGCATCACCGCCGGCCTGACCCTCGGATTCGCGCACACGCTGGGCGAATTCGGCGTGGTGCTGATGATCGGGGGCTCGATCCCGGGCGTGACCCGGGTGGCCAGCATCGCGCTGTACGAAGAGGTGCAGGCGCTCGACTACCCGCAGGCCCACGCGTTCGCGGCAGTCTTGCTGGTGCTCTCGTTCACCCTGCTGCTGGTCGTGACCCTGCTGCAGCGCCGCCGGGACTGAAGGATGTCGGAGGACGGAGGGCGGGAACCGGGTGAGGTCAGGACCTAGGTAACACCCGGGTAACCGTTTTGGGTGATGGGTTGGAGGGGGATTCCGGGTGAAGGGGGTTGGAGGGACGGGCTGGACGGGGTCGGGCCGCAACGTGCAACGCCAGCCCGGCACTCCGGACCCCGGTTACAGGGTTCCCCCTGCCCCCTGACCCCCTCCCCTGCAGGTTCGCCCCGCCATTTGACCGGCACGGTTAAACGGCGATCCTCCGCGATGCGACCCCTCGGAGCCTGGTTCACTCGGCGGTGGCCTTGGCTGCGCCTCGCACCGCTGCTGGCCGGCCTCTTGCCGCCGGCCTCCGGCGCCATCCGGACGGACTCCGCCCCCGACACCGTGCTGTTCCAGTTCTCCGGCTCCGCCGGCGACGACGCGTGGGGCGCCGTGAACGACGATGTCATGGGTGGAGTCTCCCGCGGGGGCTCAAAGATCATCGACGGCGTGCTGCACTTCCGCGGGATCCTTTCCCTGGAGAATAACGGCGGATTCTCCTCGGTCCGATCCTTCGGCGCGGCTCGCGATCTTGGCCCGGCGACGGCCATCGTGCTGCGCGTGCGGGGCGACGGTCGCACCTACCGCCTGCAACTCGCGACCGACGCCTCGTTCCGCGGAGCCCGCATCTCCTATCAGGCGCCTTTCGCGACCCGGCCCGGGGAATGGCTCGAGGTCGCGGTGCCGCTCGACTCCCTGGAGCCCCGTTTCCGGGGCCAGCGGCTGCGCGGACCACCGCTGGATCGCTCGCGGATCCGGGAGTTCGGCCTTTCGCTTTCCGACGGCACTCCGGGGCCCTTCGCGCTGGAGGTGGACTGGATCCGCAGCCGTTGATCGCTCGCGGGGCAATCCCGCGAGGGAGGCACCCAGGCAGGGTCCGGCTGCCGCGCGTTTCACCGGCAAGGTCGGCTCGCGACGAAGGGGCCGTGCGCCGCTTGACCCTGATGTGAACCATGTTTCACTTTTCGCATGGAAACCGTCACCATCCGTGAACTGCGCCAAAGCTGGCCCGCCGTGGAGAAGCGCCTCGCGGCGGCCGGCGAACTCACCGTGACGCGGGACGGCCACGCCGTCGCGCTGCTGGCCACCCCGCGTCCGGCGCCCGCCCAACGGCTGGTCAAGCGCTTCGATCCGGCCGGACACGCCCGGCTCATCCGGAAGCTTTGGGGCCCCGCCGGCCCGTCCTTCGGCACTGGGCAGGCGCTGCAGGAGGAGCGGGCGGAGCGCCGGCTGGGCCCGGGATCCCCGTGAGCCTTTACCTCGATACCAGCTGCGTCTGGAAGCTGTTGGTGGATGAGCCGGAGTCCGCCGCGGTGCGGGATCTGGTCGGGAACGAGCCGGAGGTGATCGTCTCCTCCTACGCCGAGTTCGAGGCCGAGCAGGTCCTCGCCGCACTTCGTCTGGCCGGGAGGATTTCGGTGCGCCAGGCGACGCGGATCGGACGCGTCCTGGCGGGATTCCGCGGCATGGAACCGTTCCAGCATCGTGCCCTGCCGCACGATTTGGCGCGGATCGCCCGGCAGCAGGTCCTGCGTGCCCCCGTCTATTGCCGCACGGCGGATCGCCTCCATCTGGCCGCGATGGAAGCCCTCGGCCTGCGCCGGCTGCTCACCCACGACGATCAGCAGGCGGCGGCGGCCCGCGCGCTCGGCTTCGGGGTGATCCTGCCCCGCTGACCGGGAAGCGGTCGCCGGTTGGCCGCAGGCGGCCCGGACGGGGGCCTCGGCGGAGGGTGAACGGGGGTCGGTCGAAGCATGGAACGCGATCACCGTCCACGGTCCACCGACGCCGCCCCCCCGCGGCGGGCCCAGTCCCGCGGCGTCTATGGACGCCACGCAAGCCTCCGCCCTCGCGTGGAACCCCTTTGCGCCTTTTGCGGCTCAACTCCGGGGACCGGAGCGGCGGCCCGCACGGGGTCAGGCCGTGAGTCGCTACGGCTGGCGCAGTCGTCGAGCCATCGCGACCCGTCGCGCTGAGGCATGACGGGACGCGAGCCCGCCCAACGCTCCCCGGTCAGGGCAATCCAATCTCCGCCCCTGCTACCGCGGATTAGCGATTCACGGCCTGACCCCGTCCTGCTGGATGCGTCGCGCAGCCGGGAGGCCGATCGGCTTGCCTCACTTCTACCGCAATGCAGCATTGCGGCATGACGACCCTTCCTCTGTCCAAACGCGGCAGCCTCACGCTGCCTCCCGAACTCCGGCGCAAGCTGGGACTCGACAAGCTGAAGAGCCCGATGCTGCTGGTGGAGGAACGCGACGGCGGCCTTTTCCTCCAGCCGGCCGTGGCGCTGCCGTTGCGCGACCTCCCCAAGGCGCGGATGCAGCAATGGCTCGCCCGCGACCAGGCGGAAATGGCCGCCCTCCGCCGCGTCGGCAAAGCGAACCGGAAGTGAGGCTGTTCCTCGACACCAGCGTGCTCGTCGCCGCCGCGGGCTCGGCGCGTGGTGCCTCCCGCTTCCTCGTGACGACCGCGGCGGCGCAAGGCTGGGAGTTGGTGTCCTGCTCCTACTGCGCTGAAGAAACCCGGCGAAACCTGCCCAAGTTGCCGCGCGCGATGGGCGCATGGGAACGCATCCTCGCCCCGCGGATCCGTTTCATCGCGACGCGGGTGTCCCTCGACCAGCCGCTGGTCTTTCCCAAGGCGAAGGACCGTCCCGTGGTCATCACCGCCCTGGCGGCGAGGGCGGCCTGGCTGCTGACGCTCGACCGGGAGGACTTCCATCAGCGGCTGGGGCGTGAGGTCTACGGCCTGCGGCTGGCCACGCCCGGGGAATTCCTGTTGGAGCGCCGCACCGAGGGCCTGCTTTAGGCCGGTGCGCAGGATTGGTCGGTGTACGGTGAGGGCAAGGTGGTCGCGGGACGGGGCTCCGGTAGACGACGAACGGTGGTCGGTCGACGCATGGATCGCGATCCCCGTCCACGGTCCACCGACGCCGCCACCGGCGCGGGCCCAGGCTGCGCCGGAGTCGCCCCACCCAGCCCCGCGGCGTCTATGGACGCCACGCAAGCCTCCGCCCTCGCGTG
>JBMTAG010000182.1:0-4527 GCA_049428505.1 Opitutaceae bacterium
GGATCAGCAGCGCGAGGGACAGGAGCCGGAGCAGTCGGGGAAGCATCATCGGAGGATGGGGGGAGCGGACGCTAGCCGGGAACGCGCGCGGGCGTCGAGGGGAAGCGGTGTGGCCGCGGCAGTGACCGCGAATGGGGGCCGAAACCCATTCCCGCCTCGGCCGTTTCCCGGAGCATTCGGCATGCATTCCCGGCCGAATCCGCGGCGGCAGCCGCGGCCACAACGGGGTGTCCGCGCGGGCCACTCAACGCGCCTGCTTCTTCGCTTTCCCAGCCGGGCGCAGGGAATGCACCGACCCGGCGGGGATCCCCACGCTCGCCGCCGGCCGCGGAGCCAGGAACGCCGCGAGGCGCGCCCGTTCGGCGGCCAGCGCCGGATCGGCGGCCCGGTTGTCGAACTCGTCCGGGTCCCGCCGCAGGTCGTACAGCTCCTCGAAGCCGTTGCCGTAACGGATGAACCGGTACCGCTCATCCGCCACCGCCTGCGACGGCCCGGGCTCGCCCCGGAACACGTGCGCCGTCAGCGCCGGCCGCGCCCGCGGCGCCGCCGGATCGCGCAGCTGCGGCACGAGGCTGAGCCCGTCGCACTGCGCCGGCACGGGCAGACCCGCCAGCTCGCACAAGGTCGGATAAAGGTCGGTGAGGGTCGCCGGCGCGCGCGTGCGCGTCCCCTCGCCGGCCACGCCCGGGGCGCGGATGAAAAGCGGCACCCGCGTGGTCTGGTCCCAGAGGGCGAACTTCTCCCAGTTCGCCTTCTCGCCCAGATGAAAGCCGTGGTCGCTCCAGAGCACGACGATCGTGCGCGCACCGCGGGGCGAGGCGTCGAGGGCGTCGAGCAGGCGGCCCACCTGGTGGTCGAGGTAACTCACGCTCGCGAGGTAACCCTGGACGAAGCGTTCCCACTGGCGATTCTCCACCACCCAGCGGTGCCACGCGGTGCGCCCGTGGTCATGGGCGTCGGCCAGGTCGTCCGGGCGGTGACGCGGGAGCACGATGCTCTCCAGCGGGTGCAGGTCGAACCAGCGCCGTGGCACCTCCCACGGGATGTGCGGGCGGAACAGGCCCACGGCGAGGAACAGGGGCTGCTCCGGCGGCCGCGCGAGGATCCCGCGCGCCCAATCCACCACGCGGTGGTCGCCGGTCTCCTCATCCGGGACGTCGAGCGGCGCGGCGCCGAAGAGCTGGCGGTCGCCGAGCGGACGCCCCGGGGTCAGGCCGGCCGCCGCGTCCGGCACCAGCGCGGGCCGGGGCCAGTCCGCGCTGATCGGATCCAGCGGGTCGCGGAAATACTCGTCCCACGCGGCGGGGTCGTTCTGGGAATCGCCCGGCGTCCACTGCAGGGTGTGGAAAATCTTGCCGCCGCCCGCCGCGCGATAGCCGTGCGCCCGGAAATGCGCGGAAAGCACGACGGCGTCGCGCAGGACGGGGGATTCGTCGCGCCAGCGGGGCCCGTGCGCGCCGAAGAGGTTGAGGTAGAGGCCGGAGCGGACCGGATGGACGCCCGTCATGACCGCGACGCGCGAGGGATGACAGGCGGGGGCGGCGCAGTGGGCGTTGGCGAAGGTGACGCTGCGGCGCGCGAGCCGCTCGAGGTTCGGCGTGCGCACGCCCGGGTGGGCGTCGAGCGGGGAGATGTAGTCGTTGAGGTCGTCGACGGCGATGAAGAGCACGTCGGGCCGCGGCGCGGCGGCGGACAAGGTGGCGACCAGGACCAGCAGGCAACAGGCGAGGCGGGGCATCGGGGGAAACGCGGGCACCGTATGCCGTAGATGCGCCGGCGGTCGAGCCCCGGTGGCGATGTGGCCGCGGCTGCAGCCTCGGATTCAGCCGGAAGCGCATCCTGATCCAACCGAACATCGGCCTTCGCCGTCCGGCACTTCGCCAGCGTCCGCGGCAACTGCCGCGGCCACATCGACCACGGGCGCCCCGCCCTGGCCGCGGCTGCAGCCTCACGTGCCCGCCAAGCGCTCCGCCCCCTGCGCCCGCAACCACCCCAGCTCCTCGGGAAACAGGCCGTGGTGCGCGCCGGGGAAGCGGAGGCGCGTCACCGCCGCGCCGGCGGCCGCGAACCACGCCGCACTCGCGTCGACGTGCTCCCGCGGGATGTGGGCATCGTCGTCCGCGCAGGCGAGCAGGACCGGCAGGCCGGGGAGTCGGCCAGGGGCGCGCGGCACGTCCAGCGGGCCGGGCAACGCGCCGCTGAGGCCGGCCACAAAGGCGAGCGGGCGGAGGCCAGCCGCCGCGTGTTCCAGCGCGAGGCAGGCGCCTTGGGAGAAGCCGCCCACGGCAATCCGCGCCGGCGGGAGACCGGCGGCCAGCAACTCGCTCACGGCGGCCTCCACCGTCGCGAGGGCGGCGGAGAACTGCGGCTCATTCGCGGCCCGAGGGGCGAGGAAGCGCTGGGGGTACCACGATCCCCTCGACAGGCTCGGGGCTTCCGGCAGCAGAAACGCGACGCCGGGCGCGGCCAGGTGGTCGGCGAGGCGGGCGATTTCCGCCGCGGAACTGCCCCGGCCGTGCAGCAGCACCATCGCCCCGCGGGCCGACGCCAGCGGGGTTCCGCGTTGGAGGCACGGACCGGGGGTCAACGGGAGCGCCGCCACCGCCCGGTTCAACGCGCCGCTGGAGTCGCGAAGGGCCGGCGCGTCGCCTGCGTCTCGGTCGGGAAGTCAGGCGGCACTGGGAGCGTCACCGCGCCGGTCGCGGCCCACTCCGTGCCGCGCAGCAGGGTGGTGATAAACCCGACGCCCTCGAAGGAATAGTCCTCGTGACCGAGGATCGTGTGGAAGACGCGCCCCTTGCCGAACTCGATCACCATCAGCGCCGGCTCGTGGCGGCCGGTGCCCTTGAACTCGGGCGACGAATAGGCCGTCGCCAGCACCGTCATCGCCTCCGCCGGGCCGCGCAGGCGGTCGTAGCATTCGTCCTGGGTGTGGCGCCAGCGGCGGGGCAGGCCGCGCAGGATCGGGTGGTCGGGCACGCGGGCCTCGAGCACGAACTCGTGTTGCGGGCCGTGGGCGCCGCCGGGGCCGGGCCGCGGATCGCGCACCAGCTTGCCCTGGTCGTCGTAGTACACGTAGGGCCCGGACTTCTCGTTGCGGCCGCCCCAGCCGCCGAGGCCGATCATCCGGTTGTAGGCGGGCCAGTTCGGGAAGGAGTTGTTCGCGGCATGCACCGAGACGAAGCCGCCGCCGCGGGAAACAAAGTCCTCGAGCGCCTGCCGGGTGGCCGCGGGCCAGTCGGCCGCCTTCCAGCCGAAGTTGGAGATGACGACGTCGTGGCGGGAGAAATCGGGGGCGAAGTCGGGATCGGCCTGCGGCTCCTTCAGGTCCTGCACCGGGCCGCCGCCGGGGGCCGGGTACTGGGCGAGCCACTTGTCGCCCTTCCAGGTGAAGCGGGTGCGGGCGACGGCGACCTCGAAGCGGCCGCTCTGCTCGAGGTAGGCCTTCATCATCGCGGTCGATTTGGGCCAGACCGTGTGGTTGTTCTGGCCGTCGATGATGAGGACGCGGAGTTTGGCCGGGGCGGCCGCGGGGGAGGTCACGGCGGCGAGGAGGGCGAGGCAGGCAAGGAGCGGGGCGCGCATGGGGGGATCGCCGGCACCGTGGCCACCCGCTTGCCGCGAGGCAATGCCGTTGCGCGTTGCTTGCCTCCGCGGCGGCGTTCCCTAGCCTCACGCCATGAAAAATTACGTGGCCGTGGTTGAACGTGACCCCACCACCGGGCTGCTGGTCGGTTATGTGCCCGGATTCCCCGGCGCGCACACCCAAGCCGCGAGCCTCGACGAGCTGCAGACTAATCTGCGCGAGGTGGTGAAAATGCTGCTGGAGGATGGCGAGCCACGGATCGAGGCGGAGTTCGTCGGCACGCAGACGATCGCCGTGGGCTGACCCGTGGGCTCGCTTCCCGTCCTCAAGCCGCAGGAAGTCTGCCGGCGACTGGAATCCCTGGGCTTCGTGAACGTTCGCCAACGCGGTTCGCACGTTCAATTCCGGCACGCGGACGGTCGCTGCACCACCGTGCCGGTGCACAAGGGCCGCGACGTGGCTCCCGTCTTGCTCCGCCAGATCGCGAAGGACATCGGCCTCACCTCCGAGGAATTCGTGCAGCACTGATCAACCCCGCGGCGCAGCGCAGGCTTAGGTTCGGTCTGCATTTACCGGGGAAGGATTCCCCGGCTACACCAAACCCGCGTACACCGGAACCCGAGGTCCGGAGGCCTGCCGCCCGGCAAGAAGCTACGCGGCTCGATGGCAGCAGCGGGACGCCGCCCCTCCGTCTCAGCCTCCCTCCCTCGCTCCGTCCCTCTTTCCCTCCGTCTCTCCTCCCTCCGTCCGCCGGCTCTCCGTCCTCCGTCTCTCCTCCCTCCGTCATCCGTCCTCCGGCCTCGCCCCGCCGCCCGTCGCAACCCTGACAACTTTCCCGACGCCGCCGCGGGCGAATTTACACTTTTCCCGTCCCGCGACCGCGGAGGCTTATTGCAAAAAACGCCGTAGGGGCTCGCACCAGCAACGACTTCCTATCGCAA
>JBMTAG010000183.1:0-4413 GCA_049428505.1 Opitutaceae bacterium
CCCAGTTCCAGACGCGCGGCGGGAGCAGTGGCATCCCGAGCGGACCAGCGATTGGCTTGCAGCTCACCTTGGACGGGTTGCAGCAGGGTCGCCGCCGTGAGGAGCGCCCCGCCGGCCCGGTTCACCCTCACCGTGGCCTGCGTCACGGAGAGGCTCTGACCCTCGTGGCGGCCGCTGAGGCTGACCTTGGCCTCCAGGGCACCCGGATCAAAGGCGAGGAAGGGACGCAGCAACGCGGCTACCCGCGCGTCCAACTGCGCTTCGAAGGTGGTCGCCGGCCGCGCGCTCAGCGGGCCGCTCTCCGCCCGGAGGGCCCCGGCCACGGAGTCGCCGCCCGGCAGGGCCAGCCGCAGTTCGCTCAACTCGGCCCGGACTCGGTCCTGAGCATAGTCGACCTTCGGCCGAACGGAAAACGTGAGCCCTTCGACGAGCGCCTTGCCGGCGGCGTCGCGGATCGTCACCGCCTGCAATTGCAGGGGCGCGGCGCCCTCGAGGCGGATGCGGCTGCCGTCGGGCTCGCCCATCGCGGAAAGCTGCAGGGAAAGGGTGCCGCCGCCGACTTGGAGCGAAGGCAGGAGGGGCTGTGCCCACGCGAGGGGGACGGCGTCCAGCGTCAGCCGCGCCGCTTCCGCCTGCGCGTTGGCGAGCGTGAGCTTCCGGTCCGTCAGCCGGTAGGTGGCGGCCTGGGTCAATTGGAGCCGCGCGAACCGCCGGCCGCCGGCCTCGCTCACGTCGACGTCAAAGGCCTTCAGCTGCGCGGCATTATCCTCGAGCCCGAGATCAAAGCCTGCCGCGACCTGGATGGACCCGATGCCGGCCAGCGTGGGCGAGATCTGGTTGAGCCGGGACACCGCGGCTTGGAGGCGCCCGGTCGTCGATCCGGCGGTGCCGTCCGGCCGGACGGAGAACGTGCCCTTGCCGGTGGCCGCGACCTCGGGGAGGCCGAAGCCCGCGAGCAGCGCGGCGAGTTGTTCGCTGCGGAGGGCGACTTCCCAGGTGCCGGCGATCGAGGCTTGCGGAGGGGCGAAACCAGCCTGGGCCTGCAGGAGGGTTTCCGCCGCGCCGCGGCGGAGGAGGCCGAGGCGCAGGGTGTAGGTTTCCTTGCCCTGCGGATCCCGCGTCGCCTGCGCGCCCAAGGTGAGCTGATCGGGCGGCAGCGCCGGCCCGAGGGCGGCGACCGTCGTGTCCACGGCCACCGCGGTCAGCACCCGCTCCGCGCTGAGGGTCAGGGTGGCGGTGCCGGTGGCCCGCAGGCCCCGCAGCGCGGCCGCGGGGGTTGCATCCGCGAAATCGAGGGTCCACTCCACCTGGCCGGCGCCGCCGGGGGCGAGGTTGGAGCCCTTGACGTCAAAGGTGGCCGTCTGGCCGTTGCCGAGGGTGGCGCGTCCGGCCACGCTCAGGCGGCCCACGCGCACGTCCACGGGGAGCTGCGCCGGGGCCAGCAGGCCGGCGAACGCTTCCTTCGCCGCCGCGGCGGCGCCGTCGGCAGGCGCCGTGGTTGCCGGAGCGGGCGCTGGGGCTGGTGGATTCGCGCCGTTCGCGGGACGTTCCTCCGCCAAGGGCGTCCTTTCCACGACCACGTCGCGGACGGTGATTTCCGCGACGTCCAAGCGGCGGGAACCCAGCCAGCCCGCGAGGGAATGCCGGGTTTCGAGGCGGCCGACCTTAACGATCAGGCCGGGTTGGCGGAAGGTGACGCCCTCCAATCGCGCGGCGCCTAGGCCCGCGGCGACGCGTTCCACCGCAAGGGGGGAGCCCTCCAGCGCGCGGCGGGCCGCCCAGGTTTGGACGGACGGCTGCAACGCGAGGACCAGGATTCCGGCGGCGAGCAGGATTCCGGCCCCGAGGACAAGGAGGACGAGCTTGAACGGCTTCATCGGTACCCTGACACGGGTTCCCCAATCCGGTGGCGGCGACAAGTGAAATTCCGGCGATTTCGGCATTGAGCCCGGTGCGGGCGTCGCGGGGAATGGTCGACTCCGTCGCCCTTTCCGGGCAGCGGCCCTCCTTGCCCTTTATGTCTCCCGTCCGCGTCCGTTTTGCGCCCAGTCCGACCGGTTTCTTCCACATCGGGAGCGCCCGCACGGCCCTGTTCAACTGGCTCTACGCCCGCCACACCGGTGGCACGTTCATCCTGCGCATCGAGGATACGGACAAGGAGCGCAACCGGGAGGAGTACCTGCAGCTGATCTACCAGAGCCTGACGTGGCTCGGCCTCAACTGGGACGAGGGTCCGCGCTTCGGCGCGAGCGGTGGGGGCGACCATGGTCCCTACCGGCAAAGCGAGCGGGCGGGACTGTACACCGAGTACGTGAATCGCCTGCGGGACAGTGGCCGCGCCTACGAGAAGGACGGGGCGATCTGGTTCCGCCTCGAGGGCGAGCGCCGGGAGGTGTTCGACGAGCACCGCAAGAAGACCGTCACCAAGGTGGCCGCGCCGCCGGTGGTGATCGAAGACCGCATCCGCGGGCGGGTCGAGCGGGTCGAGGACGAGGATTTCGTGATCGTGCGTTCGGACGGCAACCCGGTGTTCCACCTGGTGAACGTGGTCGACGACATCGCGATGCAGGTGACGCACGTCATCCGCGGCGAGGATCACCTTTCCAACACCAGCAAGCACGTGCGCCTGTACGAGGGGTTCGGCGTGCCGCCGCCGGTGTTCGCCCACATTCCGCTGATCCTGAAGCAGAATGGTCCGGGCAAGATGTCGAAGCGCGACCAGGGGGCGCTGATCGAGGAGTATCAGCGGCGTGGTTACCTGCCGGAGGCGCTGGTGAACTTCCTCTGCCTGCTCGGCTGGAACCCGGGCGACGACCGCGAGAAGCTGCCTGTGGCGGAGATCGTGCGGCTCTTCGACCTGCCGGGCGTGAACCAGAGCAACGCGCGCTTCGACGACCGCAAGCTGGCGCACATGAACCAGACCTACCTGCTCGAACTCCCGGCGGATGCCTTCGTGGCGCGGGCGCGCGAGCAGTACGGCCGGGCGGGGGAACTGGGCGCCCCGGCCCTCGCGGCGGACGCGGACTATTTCCGGGCGGTGGTGCTACTGTGTCAGCCGAAGCTCAAGGGACTCGAGGAGCTGCCCGCGTACGCGGCGCACTTCTTCACCGCGGACTTTCCGCTCGACGCGAAGGTGCGCGAGAAGGTCCTCGCGAAGGGCGACCCGTGGGCGCGGCTCGACGAGGTGCTGGCGGCCCTGCCCGGCTTGGACTTCGGTTCCGATCTGGCCCTCGAGGAGGGCATCAAGGCGCTGGCGACGCGGGGCGGCCTAGGCTTCGGGGATTACCAGTCGGTCGTGCGGTTGGCGGTCTCCGGGACGAACGTGGGGCCGAGCCTGACGGGGATGATGCGGGTGCTGGGGCGGGAGCGGGTGCAGGCGCGCCTCGCGCGCCTGCGGGCCACGCGTTGAGGGGGAGCGGGGAAAGCGTTTCGTTTGGTGGGATCGGGGCAAGATGCCGCGGCTACACCGAGCTTCTGGCGGGGCCGGGGTGCGGTGCCGCCGGCCGAGTCCTTCGCGGATCGAGAAACGTCTGGGCTCGAACTGAGCACGATCCAACGAGCTTGATCGTGCGGTCATCCTTCGGTTATTGCTCGGTTCAAATAAAATAAGTAACTGATGAAGAGTAATTTAAAATTTGTATACCGAAGAATAACCGAAGGATATCCGAACGATGCCTGAAGGATTCTAGGAGGAGGAAGGGTGGAACAGGGGAGGCGGGAACGGGGTAGTTACTCCGCAACCCAGCTGAGGTCATATGGTTGCGCGTGGCGCCCGGTCTCGAGGGGTCACGCGAGCGGAGCAAGCGCCGCCGCCGATCCTCCTCGTTGAGGCTGCAGGCGTGCCGGCACGCCGCGCCGGGAATCACGCGGTGAGCAGTCGGAGGCCGAGGGCCACGGCGGCCTCCCGTTGGTGCAGATCGTACGTGTAGAGCTCGGTGAACCCGTGGTGCAGCGCCGTGACCGAGTGCAGGCAGTCCGCGGACCGTAACCGCACCGAGGGCGGCAGGGTGGTGAAGGTCTTGGTGCCGGCCGCGATGAGCGCGGAGTCCAGTTCCAGCCACGTCCAGAATCCGCCCACGTCGTCATTCGTGAATCGCCGGACGGCCGCCAGGAACTGCGCGTGGGTCCAGAGCCGCTCGCGCCATTGGCGGTGGAAAACGCTCATCAATTCAATCCGCGCGAGTTCGGAGACGAAGACCTGGTCTTCAGCCTCCAGTTTGGCGCGTATCGGCGGTGAATCCGCCTCGGGCGGCTAGAGCTTGGCGGCGGCGGAGGTGTCGCAGAAGATCATCGCGCAACCCCGCGTCAGCGCTCCCCGCGAAGTTCGCCCAAGGCGGCTTGGAGCTGGTTTGCGGGGGCGGAAGCCATCAGGGCCTCGTATTCGGGGAGCAACACGCGCTTCCGCGAAACCGG
>JBMTAG010000184.1:0-4362 GCA_049428505.1 Opitutaceae bacterium
CCTCCGATGATGCTTCCCCGACTGCTCCGGCTCCTGTCCCTCGCGCTGCTGATCCTCGCCGCCCCGCGGCTCGCCGCCGCGGCCCCGCGCTCGACCGCGCTCGACCTCCGCGACGGCGACACGCTCGTGTTCCTCGGCGACTCCATCACCCACCAGTGCCTGTACACGCAGCACGTGGAGAATTTCTTCTACACCCGCCACCCCGAGCGCCGGATCCGCTTCCACAACGCCGGCGTGAGCGGCGATCGCGCCGCGGATGCGCTGGCCCGCTTCGACGCCGATGTCGCCGCGTACCGGCCGAAGTACGTCACGGTGCTCTTCGGGATGAACGACGGGCAGTACGAGGACTTCAAGGCCGAGGCCTTCGCCCGCTACGCCGCCGACATGGCGAAGCTGCTCGACCGCATCCAGGCCCTCGGCGCCGTCGCGATCGTGCTGTCGCCGACCCTGTTCGACTACCCGGTGGTGGAGGCGCGCAAGGACGACGCCACCTACCGTTTCCGCGAGCGCAGCTTCGCCCCGAACTACAACGCCGTGATGGCCTACTACGGTGCCTGGGGCCGCGACCAGGCGGAGCGCCGCCGACTGCCGTTCGTCAACCTCTGGGGGCCGCTCAACGATTTCACGACCGAGGGCCGCGCCGCGGATCCCGCCTTCACCCTCGTGCCCGACGCGATCCACCCCGGACCCGGCGGCCAGTTCATCATGGCGAGCGCCCTGCTCGAGGCGCTGCGCCCCGAGCGCCGGAATGTCAGCGCGCTCAGCGTCACCCGCGCGGGCGACAAGTGGAGCGCCCCCGCGGCGCTGAAACTCGAAGGACTGGCGGGCGACGCCACGCGCGTGACCTTCACGCACACCGCGGCCGCCCTGCCGTGGGTGATTCCGGCGGAGTCCACCACCGTGGCCACCAAGTGGGAATGGCGCGAGGACGGCCGGGTGGGCTATGACCTCAGCAAGGCCGGGCACCGGCAGAGCAACGAGATGCTGCGCGTCACCGGCCTCGCCCCGGGCCAGTACGAGGTGAAGATCGACGGCCAGTCGATCGGTCGCCCGCTCAGCCACGTGGTGTTGGGCAGCAAGATTGAGTTGCAGGCCAATGAGGCGACCCCGCAGCACCGGCAAGCCGTGGCGGTCGCGCTGCTCAACCGCGAACGCAACGACCGGGCCGTGCGGCCGCTGCGCGACCTGTGGTCCACCCTCAAGGGTGCGCGCCGGAAGTTCGCGCAGGACCCCGCCGGCTACACCGCCTTCCGCCAGCAGGCCCAGCTGGAAATCGATCGCTTGGAACAGCTCGCCCGCGACTATGAGGCCCGCATCCACGCGGCCGCCCAGCCCGTGGCGCACCGCTACGAGATCACGCGGGTAGCCGACGCCCCGGCGCCGGCCCGCGGCCGGAAAAAGTAGGGCCGGTGTGGCCGCGGCTGCAGCCGCGGATGCGGACGGGAATTCCTGCCGACTCCGACGACTGGAGGAAGTGCTTTTGGTCTGGAATCCGCGGCAACTGCCGCGGCCACATCGGAGCCCCTTACGGCAGCGGGCCCGCCAGCACGGTGATCATCCGGTCGGGATTCAGGTGGCGGCGGAGGGCGGCGTTGACCTGGGCCGCGGTCAGCGCCTCGACCCGGCCGGGATAGGCGTCGATCCACTCCGGGCCGTAACCGCGCTGCAGGCACGCCAGCAACGCCCCCGCGAGCCCCTCGGTGGTGGCGAGGCCGAGCTGGAACGAGCCGGTCAGCGTCACCTTGAAGTTGGCCAACTCCTCCTCGGTCACGCCCGCGGTGAGGAACCGGCGCAGCTCGCGCACGGTGGATTCCTGGCCGCGCGCGAGGAGCTCGGGGCCGAAGGTGCCCTGCAGGGTCCACGTGCCGTCGACGTGGGTGTCTCCGCCGAGGGCGGCGCCGATGCCGTAGGTGAGGCCCTCGCGGTTGCGGATGATGTCGAGCAGCCGCGCGGAAAAGAAGCCGCTCCCGAAGACCGCGGTGCCGGTCGCGACGGCGAGGTGGTCCTCGTCCCGGTGCCGCAGGCCCGACGGCGCCCCGATCAGCAGCGCCACGCTGGTCTTGTCCGGCAGCGGCAGGCGCTCGACGCGCGCCGCGGCGGGCGCGGCGGCGGGAGGAGGGGGCGACCACGCGCGGCCGCCGGTCCAGTCGCGGAAGCCCTGCGCGAGGGCTTGGTCGAGGGCCGCGTCATCGACGTCGCCCACGGCGACGAGGCGTGCTCCGGCCGTTCCGTAGGTGGCGGCGTGGAAGGCGCGGACCTCCGCGAGCGTCGTGCGCTCGAGATCCGCGAGGTAGTCCTCCGGGGCGGCGCGGTGGTTGGGGTGGCCGGGGGGCAAGGCGGCGCGGGCGAAGGCGAGGCGGGCCCGGACGCCGGGCTCCTCGAGCTCGCGGCGGAATTGGCCGGCGAGGCGGCGCTGCACCTTGGCGAACTCCGCGGGATCGAAACGCGGCGTGCGCAGCTGCTCGGCGAGCAGGCTGACCACGAGGGGGAGGTCGGCGCGGAGGCACTTGGCGGCTACGTCCACGGTGTGCGTGCCGGCGTCGAAGCGGATCTCCGCGCCCGCCTGTTCCAACAGGGCGGCGACGGCGAACTTGTCCCGCGCCACCGTGCCTTGGTCGAGCAGCGCGGCGGTGAGGTCGGCAAGGGCGGGACGGCCGGCAGGCTGGCCCACGGCACCGCCGGGGAAGGCGGCGCGCAGGGTCACCACGTCGCGGATCGCGGTGGGCACGGTCACCACATCCAGGCCGGCCACGCTCCGCCGGCGGGCGCGCGGGGCGACGGCGGTGGCGGCGCTCGCGGATGCGTCGGAGGCGGTTCCGGCAGCCGCGGGCTCCGCGCGGCTGGTCCGGGGTTCCCCGGGACGCCGGTAGCCGCGGGGGCCGGGGGCGCTCGCGGTCGGCGTCTCCCCGGCTCCGGCGTCGCGGGCGGGGGGCTCGGCGCGCGGGACGAACCAGCCGGTGGTGCTCTGGTCCTCCACGAGGTAGCGCGCGGCGACGCGTTGCACGTCGGCTGCGGTGACCGCCTCGAGCGCGGCGGGCAGCGTGGCGTAGAGGGTCCAGTCCCCGACCGCGATGGCCTCGTTGAGCTGGCCGGCGATGGCGAAGGCGCCGTCGCGGCCGTACGCGGTGGCGGCGCGGAGCTTGGCGCGCGCGCGCTGGAGTTCCTCGGCGGTCACGCCCTCGCGGGCGACGCGGGCGACCTCGGCGCGGAGGGCCTGCTCGACGGGCTCGTGGGTGACACCGGGGGCGAGCAGCGCGGTGGTGTTGAAGAGGTGCGGATCGTGGAAGAATCCGACGCCCGCCGTAGCGTGGAGGGCGAGGTTGGCGTCGACCAGGGCGCGGTAGAAGCGGCTGGTCTTCCCGGAGCCGAGGATTTCGGCCAGCACCTGGAGGGCCGGCTGATCCGCGTGGCGGCCGGCCGGGGTCTTGTAGGCGATCTGGACCACGCCGACCTCGCCGGGGCGGCGGACCACGACGCGGCGCGGGCCGGTCTGGGCGGGTTCCTCGGTGTAGACCTGGGGGATCGGGTGGGGGGCGCGCGGAATGGGGCCGAACGTCTCGCGGAGGAGCGTGAGGGCGGCGGCGGGTTCGAAGTCGCCGATCACCGAGACCGTCGCGTTGTCCGGCCAGTAGAAGGTGTCGTAGAACTCCTTCAGTTTCGCGATCGACACCTTCTCGATGTCCGAGCGCCAGCCGATCGTCGGGTGGTGGTAGGGGTGGGCGAGGAAGGCGGCGGCGGCGACCTCCTTGTCGAGGGTGGACGCGGGATCGTTCTCGTCGCGCTCGTACTCGTTGCGCACGACGGTCATCTCCAGCTGCCGGTCCTCCTCGCGGAGGAGCAAGTGGCGCATGCGGTCGGCCTCGAGGCGGGCGACGAGCGCGAGGTGGCGGCTGGGGATGTTCTCGTAGTAGTTGGTGCGGTCGAGCCAGGTGGTGGCGTTGTTGATGCCGCCGATGCGGTCGAGGAGGGTGTCGAAGGCCTGGCCGTTGCCCGCGTGGTAGTTCCGGCTCCCCTTGAACATCAGGTGCTCGAGGAGGTGCGTGGCGCCGGTGGTGCCGGTGACCTCGTGCCGTGAGCCGACGCGGTAGGTCACCATGAACGTGAGCACCGGGGCGGAGCGGTCGGGCAGCAGGAGCACGGTGAGCCCGTTGGCGGCGAGGGTGTACTCGCTGATCCCGGCGGCGGTGCGGCCGGGCGTGAAGCCCTCGGCGGGGGCGGGGGTCGCGGCGGCGAGGGCGGCGGGCAGGAGGAGCAGCGGCAGGAGGAGGCGCATCGCGGGAAGGGGGAGCGGGGCATTCGTGGCCGGTGGGCGACGGGACGGCGAACCTTTCCCGGCGACGCGGACCCCAGGGAGAGGGCGAT
>JBMTAG010000185.1:0-4299 GCA_049428505.1 Opitutaceae bacterium
ACCGGCGCGGGCCGCAATGCGCTGGGCCAGTTGCTGGAGTCGGGGCACGATCCGCTGCGGCAGCGGCAGGCCCTGCAGCTCCTCGCGGCCGAATCGGGGGCGGAGCCGGAGCGGGCGCAGTTCCGGGCGCTGTTGAGCCGGCTCCTGGAGGCGCGGCCGGATCATCCGATCAAGGAGAGCCTGCTGTATTTCCGGGCCCAGTTGGCGCTCCTCGAACGCGAGTTCGCGACCGCGGAGGAGGATGCGAACGCGCTGCTGCGGCAGTTCCCGCTGTCGCCGTTGCGGGTCCACGCGCTCGGCGTGCTGACCCAGTCGGCGTGGGAGCAGCGCCGGTACCGGTTGGCGGCGGACTTCGCCCAGCGGACCCGCACGGAGCTGCGGGCGCAGGGGGCGGCGGGCGCGGGGGAGGCGGCCCTGGCGCTGTTGGAGGCCGAAGCGTGGTTCCGGGCCGGGCTGGCGTCGGGGGACCGGGCGGATTACCGCGGCGCCGCGGCGGCCTACGCGGCGGTGGTGCGGGCGCGGACGGCGGAGATCCCGGCCGAGCGCTGGGGCGGGCTGATGCTGCAACGGATTTTGGCGGAGATCCGTGCGGGCTCGGGGGAAGCGGGGCGGGTGCTGGACGAATTGGCGGCGGATCCGGCGTTCGATGCTGAGAACCGCTGGCGGGCGGAATGGAGCCTGGCGCGGGCCCTCCTGACGGAAGGCGCGGCGGGCGTGCGGGAGGCCTATGGGCGCGTGAATCGCCTGCTGGCCGGGGCGCCGCCGGCCGGTTTGCCGGGCGAGCTGCGCGTGCGGATGGCGTGGCTGCAGGCGCGGTTGGCGTATGATTCCGGGGAACTGGAGCGTGCGGTGGAGTTGAGCGGGGCCCTGCTCGTGGCGCCGGAGCTGCCGGCGGCCCTGCGGACCGAACTCACGTCGACCGCGGCGCTGCTGCGGGGGCGGGCGGAGTTCGCGCTGGGGCGGGAGCCGGCGGCCCTGGAAACCTTGCGGCGCCTGCGGGCGGAGCATCCTGGTTCGGAGGCGGCGGCGTCGTCCTTCCTCACCGAGGCGGAGCACTTCGCGGATCAGGACAAGATCGACGAGGCCCGCAACCGGCTGATCAGCCTGACCGACAATCCGGCTTACCGGACCAGCGATTACGTGCCGTTTGCCTTGTTCCGGCTGGCGACCCTGGCGGAGCGCCTGGGGCGGCCGGAGAACCTGCAGGAGGCGAACAAGCGCATCGAGGAATTGGTTGCCAGCCCGGCGGGCGCCGCCCAGCCGGACCTCGTGTTCGCGGCGCGCCTGCGGCAGGGGAACATCTTCCGCAAGCTGAACGATTTTCCCGCCGCGCAGCGGGCGTACGAGGATCTCGTCAACCGCTACCCGCGGCGGCCGGACGTCGTGCTGGCGCAGCTGGCGTTGGCGGACACCCACAGCGCGCAGTCCTCGTCCGGGGACCCGACGCACGCCGATGCGGCGCAGCTGTTGTTCGAGCAATTGCGGGATCGGGTGGATGCGCCGCGGGATGTGCGCGTCGAGGCGGGGCATAAGCTCGGTCTGCTGTTGGCGCGGCGGGGGCGGGTGGAGGAGGCGATTGCCGTGTGGTGGCGCGACGTGGTGCAGCCGAACCTGCGGGAGGAGGCGGGGCCCTTCGAGCCGGGGGCCACGCGGCCGTACTGGCTGGCGCGGACCCTGCGGGAGCTGGGGGAGGCGCTGGAGCGGCTGGGGCGGACAGACGAGGCGCGGCGCGCGTACGAATTGCTGCTGGACCAGCGGTTGCCGGCGGGGGAGTCGATCGCGCGGGCGCGGCTGGAGCAGTTGGGGGGAGGCGCGCGGCGGTGAGTGGGCGCGCTTTCAGGTTTGCCGTGCGGCGGTCCGCGCCAAGGCTGCGAGTTTATGCCCGGTCCTGACTTCAGTCTGCTCGCGCGCGGCGGCCCGATGATGCTGGTCCTGGCCGGGTTGGCGGTGCTGGGCGTGATGGTGTTCGTGGAGCGCCTGCTGTTTTTGCACCGGGGGCAGATCCGGGCGCGGGAGTTTCTGGAGGGCATCCGCAACATTCTGGCCAAGCGCCGCCTCGTGGAGGCGTTGACCGTGTGTGAGGAGACCCCGGGGCCCGTGGCGGCCGTCGTCAAGGTGGCCCTGCTGCATGCGGGGGAGCCGGAGGATAAGTTGCGGTTTCGCGTGCAGGAGGCGGCGCTGCTCGAGTTGCCCCTCTTGGAGCGGCGGATCGGGGCCTTGGGGGCGATCGCGCAGGTGGCGCCGCTCGTGGGCATTCTGGGCACCGTGCTGGGGATGGTGGGGACCTTCCAGGCGTTCGAGCAGGGCGGCAACTATGCGATGGCGGCGGGGTTGTCGCGGGGGATGTGGCAGGCCTTGCTGGCAACCGGCGGGGGCCTGCTGGTGGGCATTCCGGCGCTCGTGGCGCATCATTTCCTGGCGGCGCGGGTGCGGGCCATCGTGCACGACCTGGAGTGGTCCGGGAACGAGATCCTGCGTTACCTGGTGACCGAGTATCAGGGGGCTGGCGTGGCGGCGGGGGCGACGGGGGAGGGGAGCCGGTGATCACGCGGCCGCTCGACTTGGCCTCGCGGTTGCGGCCGCCGCCGGCGGCGCCGGTGGCGTTGTATCTGGCCGCGGCGGGGCTGTTGGTGCTGGGCTTCAGCGTGTTTGGCTCGCGGTTTGTGCTCGCGCCCGGGGTGGGGGTCGATTTCCGGCTGCCGCGGGTGGCGGGGGCGGAGGCTGGGGCGCGGCCCGCCACGCACGTCGTGACCATCATCAGTTCCGGGCAGATCTTCACCCCGGAGGGGTTGCGGAAGCTTCCCGAGCTGGGCGAATGGCTCCGGGGGCAGGCGCGCGTGACGCCGCAGCCCCTGCTGCTGGTGCGGGCGGGCACGGACGTGGCCGCGGACGTGCTGGCGGAGGTGGCGAGTCTCGCGCGCGCGGCGGGTTTCGAGATGATCTGGGCGGCTGGCGAACCCCTGGGGCGCAAGTGAACCCCGGGCGGGCGCAACGCTGGGGACAACGCGGGCGGCGCTGGTTGCCGGCGGCGATCGCCGGGGTCGTGGTCGTGGCCGCGGGGCTGCTGCTGATCCGGGGGCTGGATCCCGTGCCGGCGCGGGGACCGGCGGTGGCGCCGGCACCCGTGCGGTTGGCGCGTTCGGCGGAGGCGGATGGGTTCCTGCGGGACGAGGCGAGCATCCGGGATCTGCGGCCGCTGTTTTTGCCGACGCCGGTCAATGCCCGGGCGCCGGAACCGCGCCGGGAAGCGGGCCGTTCGCTGCTCGACGAGGATCCCGTGCGGTTGACCTATGGTGAGGGGGAGGCGGGCCTGTTGCCGCAGCTACCGCCGGTGGCGACCCTGGGCGGCCGGGCCGTCGAGCGGGCGGAGGCGCGGCTGACCTTGGAGCCGGACGGCACTGCCGTGGCGCCGGTGGGTTTCGGGCGGGCGGAACCCCGGGTCGTGCCGGAGGCGGCGCGCGGGGGCCTGCTCGAGGTCATCGCGGCGGGAACCGGCGAGCGGGTGCTGGCGATGGAGTTGCCGGAGGCGCTGGCGCCGCCGGCGGGCAAGCCGTGGGAGCCGCTGGAGTTGGTGGCGATCGTTGACGTGGCGGGGTTGGCGGGGCCCCTGGTGGTCACCGAGAGCTCCCGCGTCGAGGAGGTCGACGTCCATTTCCGGCGGCAACTGCGGCAGGTTTTCCGGTTGGGGGAGCGGTTGGCGCCGGGGGTTTACCGGGTGGTGGTGGGGCCGTGAGCCCGAAAGTGGCGCTTCCGTCGAATTTGCTGTTGACGGTGCCGACGCGCGTTCGCACCGTTTCCAACTCTTTTCGTTTTTTCACACCTTCTTTCCGCCCAGATAGCTCAGTTGGTAGAGCACCCCCTTGGTAAGGGGGAGGTCGACGGTTCAAATCCGTTTCTGGGCTCCAGGTCCGCAGCTCCGTCGATCCGGTTTCGCCGACGTTAAACCGCGAGGCCACTCCGTCTTCAATCCTCACCCAAACACCCGTCACCCATGGCTAAAGCCTCATTCGAACGCAAGAAACCGCACGTGAACGTCGGCACGATTGGCCACGTTGATCACGGCAAAACGACCCTGACGACCTCGATCCTCGCGTGTCAGGCCCGCAAGGGGCTGGCCGAGGTGAAGACCTACGCGGACATCGCGAAGGGTGGCACCGTGCGTGACGCCTCGAAGATCGTGACGATCTCGGTGGCGCACGTCGAGTACGAGTCGGACAAGCGCCACTACGCGCACGTCGACTGCCCGGGCCACGCCGACTTCGTGAAGAACATGATCACCGGTGCCGCCCAGATGGACGG
>JBMTAG010000186.1:0-4280 GCA_049428505.1 Opitutaceae bacterium
CGAGACATAGACCGCGGCGCGGGCGGCCGGGGCGGGCGGGGGCGGCGGCGCGTCGGCGGAGCGGAGCACGGTGTCGCTCGGCACAGGCGGCGCCTTCACCGCGGTGCTGCAGCCGGGATTGGCGAGGATGACGAGGAGGGCGAGGGCGTGGACGCCCGCGACGAGGCCGAAGACCCGGAGCAGTTTCATAGGGAGCGGAGTTGCCGGTAGCAGGGCAGGAAGGAGCGACGTTGGACGTCCCGAGGTGAGGACGAACGCAGCGCGAGGGCAAGCGGGACCCTCCGCCGCGGCAGGGAAATCCGGAGGGAGAGTCGGGCCGTGGGGGGCACGGGGAACGGAGTCGGGGCCGGGGACATCGGTTCAGCGGAGTTTGAGGGTGGCGAGGCTGGCCAGCGCGCAGCCCAACGAGAGGATCCAGAAGCGAAGCACGACCTTGGTCTCGGGCCAGCCGCGCTTCTGGAAATGGTGGTGAATCGGAGCCATCAGGAAGCAGCGCCGGCCTTCGCCAAAGCGCCAGCGCGTGACCTTGAACCAGCCCACTTGGATCATCACCGAAAGCGCCTCGATCACGAAGACGCCGCCCGCGATCACCAGTGTCAGCGGCTGGTGGATCATGAAGGCCATGATCCCGAGCAGGCCCCCGAGCGCAAGGGACCCGGTGTCGCCCATGAACACCTCGGCCGGATGCGAATTGTACCAGAGGAAGGCCATGCAGCCGCCGATGAGGGCGCCGCAGATGACCGTGAGTTCACCCGTCCCCGGCACATGGCTGATCAGCAGGTATTCGGAGAGGAAAACGTGGTCGGCGAGGTAGGCCATCACCGCGAACACGAGGGCCACCGTGATCGTGCACCCGGTCGCCAGCCCGTCGAGGCCGTCGGTGAGGTTGATCGCGTTGCTGAAGCCGACGACCCAAAGGTAGAGCAGCACCAGCAGCAGCCACCAGGGCATCGACGGGATGACCGCGTGTTTGACGAACGGCACCCAGAACTCGCGGATCTTCCCCGCGCTCAGCGGGTGCCAGAGCAACAGGGCCAGCGCCAGCAGCGTGGCGCCGCTCTGCCATGCGATCTTCTCCCAACCGGAGATGCCGTCGCGGCTGCGGCGCCGGACCTTGAGCAGGTCATCCCGGAAGCCCGGGACGGTGAGTGCCGCATAGACCAGCAGGCTGACGAGGACCCAGATGTTGGGCGCGGCCCAGAGCAGCCCACTGATGAGGACGGGCAGACAGATGATCAGGCCGCCCATTGCGGGGGTGTGCTTCTTGTCGAAGTACGTGGCCCCGAGGGCGCCGGTGCGGTCGTCGATGTAGCCCTGGCCGAACTTCCACGCCCGGAAGACGCGGATCAGCCGCGGGCCGAAAAGGAAGCCGAGCCAGAGCGCGGTGATCGCCGCGAACATCGTGCGCACGGTGATGGAGCCGAACAGCCGCAGCGGTCCCCAGTAGTCCTCGTACTGGGCGAGATAGCTAAGCATGGGCTTCCTTCCCCTCCCCAGCCGGCAGCACTCCCTCCAGGGCGTAGCGCCGGCTGCCCTTCAGCAGCACCGCGCCCGGCCAGGCCGCGAATTCCGCCGCCGCCGCGGCGAGAGATTCCAGCACGGCGCCGCTCTCCGGCGCGGCCCCGGCCGCATGCAGGCCCTCCATCACCGCCACCGCCGCGGTGCCCAGCACGCACACCCGGTCGCCGGGCCTCAGCAGCGGAGCCAGGCGTGCCCCCAGCTCGCGATGATGGCGGCCGGCCTCGGCGCCGAGCTCCTCCATGCACCCGAGCAGGTACAGCCGCGGCTGGGCCGCCGGCGCCTGGGCCGTGAACCCGGCGAACGCATCGGCCATCGACGCGGGATTCGCGTTGTAGCAATCCAGGTAGACGAAGCGTCCGCCGATCTCCCGGACCTCGGCCCGCAGGCGGGCCGGGCGCCAGGCCGCGAACCGGGCGGCCAGCTCCGCATCCGACACGCCAAGCCGGCGGGCCACGGTGAGCGCCAGGGCCGCGTTGCGGGCAAGTCCCGGGGTCACCGCCCGACAGCGGAATTCAGCCGCCGCGTTCCCGCCTCCGGCGAGTCGCAGCACCGTGCCTCCCTCCGCGGCACCGACCGCGCAGACCACCCGCTCCGGGCCGGGCTCGCCCCCGGCGGCCACCACGATGCGGCGCCCCGGCAAGGCGGCGAAGACGGGCCAGGCCGCGACCTCCTCCGGAAAAACCATCAGGCCGCCGGGCCGGACCCCGGCCGGCAGGCGCGATTTTTCCCGGGCCACTCCCTCGAGACCGCCCAGGTCCTGCAGGTGAGCTGGTCCGACGAAGGTGATGATGGCGACGTCCGGCGCGATCATCGCGGCCAGGCGCTCCATCTCCCCGGGCACGCTGATCCCCGCCTCGATCACGGCGATGCGGTCGCGGGCCGGGTCGAGCCGAGTCAGCGTGAGGGGCACGCCGAGCTCATTGTTGAAATTACCCTCGGTGGCGGCGACGCCGCGCGCCGCGGCACCGAGGAGGAGGGCGAGCAGGTCCTTGGTGGAGGTCTTGCCCGCACTCCCGGAAATTCCCACGACGGCACCGGCAAACCGCCGCCGGTGCTCCCGCGCGATCGCCTGCCAGGCCCGCAGGGGATCCCCCACCACGAGCTGGGCGAGTTCCACCCCCGGCTGTGGCCGGGCGACCAGCGCCGCCACGGCCCCCGCCGCGGCCGCCGCCGGGAGGTAATCATGCCCGTCCCGCTGCGCCCCCGGCAGCGCCACAAAGACGCTGCCCGGACCCAGGCGCCGGGAATCGAAGTGAAAGTCCCTCAAGGGTCCCGACGGCGGCCGCGTCCAGCGACCACCCGTCCAAGCCGCCAAGTCCGGGGGGTTGAACCCGCCGCTCACCGCCCGAACCTCCCATCCACCCAGTCGCGCACCAAGCGGCGATCATCGCACGGCACCGCCACGTTCTCGATCCGCTGGAATGCCTCCGCCCCGCGACCCGCGATCACCACGGCGTCGCCCGGGCGGGCCCACGCCAACGCCACGGCCACGGCGGTCCGCCGATCCGGCACGCAGCGGATGGCCCCGGGGACCACGGCGCCCTGGAGCATATCGCGCAGGATCCGCTCCAGCGGTTCGCCCCGGGAATCGCCCGCCGTGAGCACGACCAGGTCCGCACCCTGCTCGGCGGTCCGGGTGATCCACGGACGGGGCGACGGATCGCATTCGCCGGGGCAGCCCAGCACCAGTGCCACCCGACCGGAGGTGATCCCCCGCACGAGACGAAGTGTGTACGCCAGCCTTTCCGGCCGGTCCGCCGCGTCGACCCAAACGTCAAAACCGCCGGGCACCGCGACGGGCTCCCCCCGCCCGGGCACTGGCGGCAGTTCGCGGAGACGCTCGGCGATCAACTCCGGCGCCACGCTCCGCGCGAGCGCGGCCCGGACGGCCAGTTCGACGTAGGCGCCCACGCCGCGGAGGCGATGCGGAAGCGGCGCCGCGAAGACTCCGCCCGCCCAAGCGAAGCTCAGGTTCCCGCCGGGCGCCGGACGCGGCGCCGCACCCTCCGCAGCCGCAAGCCGGAGATCGAGCCGGGAGGCCCAGGGAACGTCCGCCATCCAACCCATCTCGGCGTGGCCGGCCGGGAGTTCGATCACCGCGCCGGAGCATCCGGCGTCCCGCATCTGCGCCAGCAGCGCGTGGAATTCGAGCGGGCCCGGAATCGCCGCGGGCAGAACACGGGAACCGAGGTCGTGTTGGACGGAGCTCAGCAGACCGAGTTCCGCGGGCGCGCCCAGCAGGCCCCGCAACAGGTGGGCAACGGTGGTCTTGCCGTGATCCCCCTCGACCGCGTGGAGGCGCAGGGCGGCTTCCGGGTGCCGGAAGAAACGGCGCGCCACGCCCGCCAGCGCCCGGAGCGGATCGAGCACCTGAACGACGGTCAGGCCGCGGCCGAGGGCGACCCGGGGCCGGCAGGAGCCGACCACCGCCACGGCGCCGCGGGCCACCGCCTCGTCGAGCCCGGAGCGCGCGGCACCGGCAGGCGTAACGTCAAAGAAGATGCTGCCCGCCACCACGTGGCGGGCATCGGCCGCCAGGCCCGCGATGGGCCGGTCCAAAGGACCGACGGCGGCGATACGCTGCTCGGGCGTGAGGAGGTCGCCGAGGCGCGCGCGCCGGGCCGAGGCGCCCGGGGAGGCGGCGGCCGAGGTGCAGGCCGCGGTGGCGGAGGCGAGGCGGAGGAGGCGATGAGGGGTGATTTGTTTTTTTGTTTTTTTTACAGGGGGGGGCGGGTTTGGTTGTACCAGAAGTTTTGGAA
>JBMTAG010000187.1:0-4091 GCA_049428505.1 Opitutaceae bacterium
GACCGGCGGCCGTTCCGCTTCCAGAAGGCGATCGTGGGCTTCGTGATCGAGTAGCCGGCCGCAGCGGCTTCGCTCCCCCTCCAACGGACGGCGGGCCCCTTCGATCCCGCGATCGCCTGACGCCCCTGCCTTTCGCCTCCGCTCCGCGGGATCCTCCTTGTTGCCCGCCCACAGCCCTTGTATCTGCACCCCATGCCGACCCCTCACCCCGCCGGCCGCGCTCCGCGCGCGTTCGCCCTCGCCCTCGCCCTCCTCGCCGCGGCGTCCCTGCCCGCCCAAGTCGCCCCCGGCGCCCCGCCTCGCGAACCCGCCCCGGCCGTCGTCGAACTCAGCCCCTTCGAGGTCAACACCAGCCGCGATGTCGGCTACGCGGCCGAGAATACCCTCGCGGGCAGCCGCCTGAACGCCCGCCTGCGGGACACCGCCGGCTCCGTGTCGGTGTTCACCAAGGAGTTTCTCGACGACCTCGCCATCACCGACCTGCAGGGCGTCCTCGATTACACGATGAACTCGGAGTTGGACACCAATGCCTGGCAGGCGGGCAACGGCCAGAACCCGACCATCAGCGGGGAAAACCTGCTCACCCGCACGTCCGTCCGCGGCCTCGCCGCCAGCCAAGGGATGGACTACTTCATGAGCATCACGAACATGGACCCCTACCGCGTGGGCCGGTTCGAGGACACCCGCGGGCCCAACAGCATCCTCTTCGGCGTCGGCGCGCCCGGCGGCCTGCTCAACCAAACGTCCAAGACCGCCTCCCTCGCCCGCCACTCCGGCACCCTGCGGCACGGCGCGGGCTCGTGGAGCCGCAGCCGCACCGAGTTCGACCTCAATCGCGTGCTGGTCCGTGACCGCGTCGCCCTGTCGGTGGCCGCGGTGCACCAGGAGAACGGCGGCTGGCGCCAGTTCGATTTCCAGGACAAGGACCGGGTCTTCGCGGCGGTCCTCGTCCGTCCGGTCCGCAGCCTGACGCTCCAGGCGATGGGCGAGAAGGGCCGCGACTCCGGCGGCGTGCAGAAGACGATGCCGCCGATGGACGAGTTCCTCGCCTGGTACGACAACCGGGTGGCGCGGGGTGTGGACGCGGTGACGGTGGCCCCGACCAACGCGGCGCCGACCGCGGCGATGATCGCGAATGGCATCGCCACCCGCAACGGCACCGCCGGCGGGCTGAACCGCCGGGCGACCTTCATCGAGAACAACGGGACGATTTTCGATGCGATCGGGACCTACCTTTCCGGCAGCTACAACCTCGCGGGCGTACGGGCGCCGGACGGCACCCCGGGCGTCGCCAGTTCGTCGCTGGTGATCAATGACCCGAAATTCTATCCGCGCTGGGCCAATGCGACCGGCGGAGGTTCCCGGCGCGTGCAGGATCTCCACAATTACACCCTGATCGCCGATTGGCAGGTGAACCGCGCCCTCACCGTGAACGTGGCCCAGCATGCCCAGTGGACGTTGCTCACCACGCGCACCCTGGTGGGCAATGATCCGGTGATCCGCGGGGAGCCAAACCGCACCCTCGGCCTCAATGGCCCGGCCAACCCCTACGCGGGGCGGCTTTACGTCGACGGCAATTGGCGCGGCAACCTGCACGAGGGGGATTTCCGCGAGACGCGCGTCTCCGCGACCTATGCCCTGAACCCGCGCTGGACCTGGCTCGGCCGCCACCGCCTGGCCGGCGCGTGGGCGAAGTCCCGCCAGACCGATATCAACGAGCTTTCGTGGCTCTCGCTGGCGGGCAGTCCCTTCAATGCGCTGCCCAGCAACGCGAACAATCGCGTCGCGGCCCGGCATTATTTCACCGAGGGGGACGTCGGCACCTATCGGGCGGGCGACTGGCGGGCGCTGCCGGCCAAGTTCACCTTCGGGGGCCGCGACTACGGCCTCGTCTTCGCCAATGATGCGGCGGGGGCCAACAACAGCGGGATGCAGCAGGACAACCGTTCCCTGCTCGGCGTGGCCCAGAGTTCCTTCTGGCGCGAGCGGCTCGTGACCACCCTCGGTTACCGGGAGGACGAGGTGGCCGTGACCCAGTTCGGGTACTATCGGGACCCGGCCGTGGGCGACCGGCCGGACCGGGATCCCGCCAAGGCGACCGTGACTCGCGTGACGGCGCGAACCGAGTCGACCGGCCTCGTGTTCCACGCCACCGAGTGGCTGTCGTTGATCGCGAATCGCTCCTCGAACACGGGCGTGCCCCCGCTGGCGCGCACCGTCTTCCCGCTGGGCCAGTTGGCGCCGCTCTCGCGGGGCAAGGGGGCGGACTACGGGATCGGCCTCGACCTGCTCGGTGGGCGCGTGAGCGCGCGGCTGGTGTACTTCACCGCGGAGGAGAAGGGGCGCATCACCAGCGCGGGCCTCGGCGGCGCGCCGGGACGCAACCAGCGGGTGCTGGACGCCTATGCGACCGTGCTCGTGGGTCCCGGCCGGCCCTTCAGCGCGGCACAATGGGCCGACCTGTACCGGGCCTATACCCCGCCGGCGAACGCGATTTCCTCGGACTTCGTGTCCGAAGGCTATGAGTTCCGCCTGACCACCAACCTGCGGCCGGGATGGCGGCTGGTCTTGAACTATTCCTACACCGATTCCGGGCGGACCAACCTCGCGAATGAGATGGCCGACTGGTACGGCCTGCGCCCGGCGGAGGGCGTGCTGGTGCGGCAGGGGGTGACGCAGGATGCCCTGGGCCGCTACGTGGCGGATCCGGCGGCGTTCACGGCCACGGGAGCCATCGCCAAGTGGCTGGAGTTGGGCGGCCTGAATCCGGCGGCCAATCCCTCGACCCTCGTCACCAACACCACCGGCACCACCGTGGCGCAGGAGATCTACGACCTCACGCGGGCGCTGAACGACGAGAAGGAGCTGCAGGAGAAGCGGTGGGGCGTGCGGCCGCACAAGATCAGTTTCTTCACCGCGTATGATTTCCGGGAGGGCCGTCTGAAGGGCTTCACCGTCGGCGGTGGCTGGCGCTGGCGGAGTGCGAACGTCATCGGCTCCGATGCGCAGGGCCGCGAGATCACCGGCAAGGAGATCGCGGCGGCGGACGCGATGCTGGGGTACAATACGCGGCTGGGCCGGTTGCCGGGGCGGTTCCGGTTCCAGGTCAACGTCGCGAACCTGTTCGATCAGGACGAGATCATCCCGGTGCGGCTGGCGACCGGAACTGCCGCGCGGGACGGCTTCAGCTTGCCGGGAGGCCGGGGTACGGCGCTGAGTCGTTACGATCTGGTGTCCCCGCGGGAATACCGGTTCACCACCACCTATTCCTTCTGAGCCGATGCGCACGCCACTCCTGCTGTTATCCCTCGCGGCCGCGCTCCTGCCGGCGGCCGTCCCGCCGACGCCTGCGCCCGGCCCCGCCCCCGCAACCGCGGCCGCCCCGGCCGCGGCGTCCGCCGCGCCGAAGCGGACGCCGGATGTCATCTATGTGCCGACCCCGCGGAGAGTGGTGGACGAGATGCTGCGGATGGCGGAACTGAAACCGGACGATGTCGTGTACGACCTCGGGTGCGGGGATGGGCGGATCGTGATCGCGGCGGCGCAGCTGCTGGGCGTGCGGGCGATCGGGTATGACATTGATCCGGAGCGGGTGAAGGAGGCCCGGGCGAACGTGCGGGCGGCGGGCGTGGAGCATCTGGTGCGGATCGAGCAGGCGGATGTCTTCACCCTGGACCTGACCGGGGCGACGGTGATCACCCTGTACCTGCTGCCGCAGTTGAACGTGCGGTTGATGCCGCAGTTGGCGCGGTTGCGGCCGGGGTCGCGGATCCTGTCGCACAACTTCGACATGCGCGGGGCGAAGCCCGTGGAGGTGCGGCACGTGACCGTGGAGCCGGGCGGGGACGGGGATTTCTTCGTGGACGAGGATGGGAACCACACCGTGTACAAGTGGGTGGTGCCGTGGGAGCCGGAGGGAGCGGCGCGGTGAGGTGGGGCGGCAAAATAGCAGTTGACGCGGACGGGGAGGCCTTTACCCCTCTCAGTCCCTCGCGGGCGTAGCTCAGTTGGTAGAGCACCACCTTGCCAAGGTGGACGTCGAGAGTTCGAGTCTCTTCGCCCGCTCCATTTCGCGATAAGCCCCGGTAGCC
>JBMTAG010000188.1:0-4048 GCA_049428505.1 Opitutaceae bacterium
TCGCCACCCAGCGGCCCTCCGTGAACGTCATCACCGGCGTCATCAAGGCCAACCTGCCCTCGCGCATCGCGTTCCAGGTGGCCTCGCAGGTCGACTCGCGAACCATCCTCGACACCAAGGGCGCCGATACCCTGATCGGCCGCGGCGACATGCTGTTCTCGCCCCCGGGTTCCTCCCGGTTGGTGCGGGCGCAGGGTGCGTTCGTTTCCGACGAGGAAGTGCAGGCGATGGTCGAGCACCTGAAGCGCAACGGCCCGCCCCAGTACGCGCAATCCGTGCAGCAGCAGATCGACCGCGCCGCGCGGGAGGACGAGGACGGGGAGGGCGAGGACGGGGACCTGGGGGACGACGATGAGTTGTACCACGAGGCGATGGAAGTGCTGAAGGCGACGCGGCGGGCGAGCACCTCGATGCTGCAGCGCAAGCTCAAGATCGGCTACAACCGCGCCGCCCGCATCATGGAGATCATGGAGGAAAAGGGCATCGTGGGGCCGGAGAACGGTTCCAGCCCGCGCGAGATCCTCGTGGACCTCGACAGCCTCTGAACGGCCCGGGCATCCGGCACACCCCGAAGTGTTTCGAGGTGACTTGCCCCGGGCCATCCCCTAACTCCCCCGCATGCAGACCATCGGCGAACGACTCGAGGAAGCGCGCAAGAAGAAGGGGATTTCGCTCCGCGAGGCGGCCGAGGTGACGAAGATCCGCGGGGATTACCTGCAGAAATTCGAAAGCAACCACTTCGACATCGGTCTCACCGAGATCTATGTGCGCGGCTTCCTGCGGACCTATGCCCACTTCCTGAAAGTGCCCGCGGACCGGATCCTGGCCGACTATGCGGCGCTGGGGCGCGGGGAAGCGCGGCCCCGGCCCTCCGCGCGCGAGATCTACGGCCGGCTCGACGTGTCGACGCCGCCCTTCGAATCGCCCGCCGCGCGGACTTCCGCCGAGGAGGGCGAGGCGGAGGAGCAGGTGCCCGCCCGCCCCACGCCCCCGCGCCCGCGTCCCGGCAGCTCGTTGCCGACCGGTCCCGATCCGGCGAAGGTGTTTCTCTATGCCAAGTGGGGTGCGATCAGCGTCGCCTCGCTGATCGTCCTGTTCCTGATCAAGGGCATCTTCTTCAGCAGCGCACCCGAACCCGTGAAGCGTCCCGCACCCGCGCCGGCCGCGCCCAAGGGCCCCCAGCTGGGCCTCGTGGCCACCGGAGCGGTGCAGGTGACCCTGCGGCGCAAGAACGCGGACGACTCGGAGGGTGAGCTGGTCTACACCGGGTTCCTCGCCGCGGGCGAATCCCGTTCCGTGCCGCGGCCCGGCGCCCTGTTCGTGGAAGCCAGCGTGGCCGAAAATCTCGAGCTCGAGATCAACGGCAAGCGGTACAATCTCGGCCAGATGCTCGGCACCGGTCCGCGCCGGGGCCAGCTGCCCGCACCCTAGGCTCCGCCCCCGGCCCGGGCCGGCTCACCCGATGACCGCCCTGCTCACCGCCATTCTGGTCAGCGCGTGCCTCGGCGCGCTGATCGGGCTGATCCGGCAGTGGGGCGACCAGCAGGGAGCGGAGCCCGGGGAGTTTGCCGGCGTGCGCACGCACACCCTCTGGGCGGTCCTCGGGTGCCTCGCGGCGCACCTCAACGCGACCTTCCCCTACGCCCTCGCGGTGGTGCTGGTCGCCGTGCCGGCACACCTTGTGGCGCGCACGTTCCGTCCCGGGGCGGCCGAACCGCCCGGCAGCACCTCCTTCGCCGGCGCGCTCCTGACCGTGCTCTGCGGCGTCCTGGTCCAGGGCGGGGAAACGCGGGTCGCGGTCGTGATCGCGGCCCTGACGATGGTCCTGCTCGGCTCGAAGCAGCCGATCCACGCGTGGGCGCGGGCGCTGACCGCGCAGGACGTGCGCGCCACCCTGCAGTTCGCGGCGATCTCCGGGGTGATTTTGCCGCTGGTGCCGGACCGCCCGCTGGGCCCGTACGGCGCCTTCAACCCGTACACCACCTGGCTGATGGTGGTCCTCATCTCGGGCCTGGGCTTCGCCGGGTACGCGGCCATCCGGCTCTTCGGGGCGCGCGCGGGCATACTCCTCACCGGCATCTTCGGCGGACTCGCCTCCAGCACCGCCTCGACGCTGGCCTTCAGCCGGCGCAGCCGCGAGGAACCGGGCCTCGATGCCCACTACGCCCTCGCGGTGGCCGCCGCCTGCACCGTGATGCTCCCGCGCGTGCTCGCGGCGCTGACCGTGATCAATCCGGCCTTCGCGCGGACCCTGCTGCTACCCTTCGGCCTGATGGCGCTCCCGGGCGTGGCGTACATGGCGTGGGTCTGGCGGCGGGCGCAGCCCGGCCACGTCCCGGGAGACACCCCCGCGCTGGGCAACCCGCTGAGCCTGCGGACCGCGGTGAAGTTCGCCGTCCTCTACGCGCTGATCTCCCTCCTCGTGCGGGTGCTGCGCGAGCAAGGTTGGACCGAGGGGTTGCTGCCCTTGAGCTTTGTGTCGGGCCTGACGGACCTCGATGCGATCGCGTTGTCGGTCGCGCGGGATCCCGGCGTGGCGGGCGCGCGGCCGGAACTGGCGACCGTGGCGGTCGTGCTGGCGGCCGTGGCGAACACCCTGCTGAAGGGTGGCCTGGCCCTCACGCTCGGCTCGCCCGGCCTGCGGCGGCGCGTGGCCCTCGTGTTGGGCCTGACCGCGGCACTGGGCCTCGGCTGGATGGCGGCTTAAGCGAGCCAGCCACGGGGGCGAGCCCCCCAGCATCCAGCTCCGGCGGTGCGACCGGATCCCCGGCCTGATCCCTCGGTTATCCTATAGGCATCCTTCGGTAATCCTTCGGTCAGTCTTCGGTTTTTTAGAGGTAGACTGGTTAAGGCTCAGAGGAGAATACCGAAGGATAACCGAAGGATGACCGAAGGATTCAAGTTCCAAGACCGAGGGCAGAAGCGACGGGCGAGGGAGGGGCGCGGCGCGGATCAGGGAGCCGGATGGCGGGACGGGTTCCGGACCCGCCTAGAGGCGCACCCGGGCGAAGTCCCGCAGCTTGAGCGCGCGGTCGAAATCCTGGTCACAGTGCAGGAGTTTGAGGTCGGCGGCATCCGCCAGCGTCAAAATGAGCAGGTCGGGCATCCGCAGCACGACCCCGGCCGCGTGGAGCCGGCCGGCGTTTTGCTCGGCCTTGGCCCACAGGCCTGCGGGCAAGTCGAGCCACCCCACGGCCAGGCGAATGTTCTCGAGGTGTTCCCTTTCCGCGGGGCTGCGAAACCCCACCACCAACTCGAGCCAGATCGGCGGCGCGAGCATCACCTGGCCGTCGTGCAGCGCCTGCGTGAAGACGCGCCGCAAGTCCGGTTTCAGCTCCTCCCGGTAGTGCGCGATCCACGCTGAACTATCGACGAGGAGGGTGGAGGACATGGTTCTGCTCGTGACTTCCTTCGAGTTCCTCGTTGGTGGGCAGCGTCGGGAGTTTGCCGCCCGCCGCCAGCACCCGCGCGACCGCCTTCCTGCGCAGCAATTCCTTCAGCGCCAGATCGATCACTGCGGTCTTGGTGGTCACCCCATAGGCGGCCATTGCTTCCTCGACCTTCTGCTGGTCAATATCCAAGGTCATTTTCATGCCATACGATTGGTCGGCTTTTATCTGGCCGGCAAGCGCGATTCTGGATGGTTCTTTGGCCTCAAGTCCTTTCGTCAACCCTTCCCACCCCGACTCCTGACGATCGGACTTCCGGCCAAAAGGATGACGCTCCCGGGAGCGAGGGCAGCAGCGAGGGGTGAGGCAGGAAGCCCGGCGCGGACCCGGCGAGTCGGGCGGCTCAGGCGGCCGGCGCGGGCTCGTCCGCGGGAAAGACGCGGACGCCGTCCCGGGCGATTTTCTCCTGCAGACGGGGGCTGGCGGCGCGCTCCACGCGGACAACATCCAGTTCGTAGATGAGCGGGGCCTCCTCGAGGGCGGTACAGAGGTCGGCCCATTGGCGGCGGTCCGCGGTGGGCGCGGAGACGGCGAGGTCGAGATCCGAGGCGCGCCGGGCGGAGCCGGTCGCCCGGGTGCCAAAGACCCGCGCCTCGGCG
>JBMTAG010000189.1:0-3951 GCA_049428505.1 Opitutaceae bacterium
TCCTCAAGGCTGACGTCCGCCGCGCCGCCTCCCTCGGCACCAAGGACCTCGCCGTGGCCCGGGATCGGCGTGACGCGTTCCTCGCCCAGCTCAGGGCGGCGCATGAACGGGGTCGGGGCGTTCGTTGTTCGAAGCCCGACGCTTTCAACGCCGGGAAAACATCGAACGCCCTGACCCCATAGGCTCCGCCGGCTGGAGGACGTTTCATCTCGATCTCCGGAGTTCGCTCCTCCGACGATTGGTTTCAATGGCAACGGAGGGTGGGGCGTTTCCGACAAGACCTTTGCCGCGGATCCGCGGTCGCCCAACATCGTCTATCTTGCCGCTTCGGACGGAGTTTATCGCAGCTCCGACTGGGGATTTTCGTTTCAGCGCCAAAATTGGCCCATCACGGAACCCCACTTCGTATCTGTGGACGCGACCGGGCGCATCTTCGTGGGAACCCGCCCGCAAAACGATGTGTCTCAGATTTACTCGAGCGCTGATCAGGGCGCGAGTTGGTCCAGAGCGCAAATGCCCCCTTCCTTGGCACTGGACGAAGGAAACCATATCATGTCGGTTACCGTTGATCCCAATGACGCCAACTCGATTTTCGCAGTTCTAAGCCGACCAGCCGGGTCTGGCAACAAGCCGACCGGCGGAGATGGCTTGGTGGTGAGAAGCACCGACGGGGGTCGCACGTTTTTTGCGGACGCAATGGCGGGAATTGGCGATTTCTCCGAATCGGAAAAGCGCTACCTTTCGGCCGGTAACCCAACCCGACCCTTCTCGTGGTCAATCGAGGCAGCTCCCGGAGCACCGTTGAATGGCCATGTCGCGCTGGCCACTTTGCGCGGAGCTTTCCTGCGTGTTCCGGGAAAACGGTGGTTCGATATCAGCGGCGATGTTCAAGCGCAGTGGTTCACGCAGATGGCTTGGGACTCCGGCTATCTCTACGCCTCTACTTGGGGGCGCGGCGTAGTGCGGGTCAGAATGTCCGCTTTGAGCGACCTCACGAGGGATTTACCGGGAATTGAATCTCCTCCGACCAGCCAGCAGAGATTCGCTGGCGATGCGGTCACTCTTTCCGTCCGGGCTTCAGGCCCTGCCCCATTGACTTACCAATGGTACAAGGATGGTGGGGCAGTCCCGGGCGCGACGGGTGCGGCGCTGACCCTCTCAAGGCTGCAACCCTCCGACGCCGCGGATTATTCCGTGGCCGTCGCCAATTCCGCCGGGACGGTGGTCAGTACGAAAGCGAAACTTAGCGTAGCATTCAGTTGGCTGACGAACCTGTCTGTACTGGCCCCCATCGCCACCCCCGGAGATTCGTTTACCCTCGGCTACGTGATTGGCGGATCCGGAACGGCCGGCGGAAAAAATCTGGTGGCCCGCGCCGTGGGACCCTCACTGGCACCACTTGGAGTCAGCGGGGCGATCGCGGACCCGAAAATGGAACGCTTTGAGGGACAGACCAAGACCGGTGAAAACGACAACTGGGGTGGTTCCACGAACCTTTCGAACTACATGTCAGCGGTGGGAGCTTTCGCCCTGAGCGGGGCATCCTCCCGGGATGCGGCGGCTTACTTAGGATTGGACAAAGGGGACCACTCGATCCGCATATCCGGGGTAGGCGGTGCCACCGGCCTTGTGCTCGCTTAAGTTTACGATGCCACCCCTGCGGCGAGTGTGACTTCGACGACACCCAGGCTGCTCAATGTCTCCCTGCTGAAGGATTTCGCCGGGGGCATCACCGCCGCAGACCCCCGACTCACACTATACGCGGGGGAAAGGCAGATTGGTGCCAACGACGATTGGGGAGGTGGAGTGGAGCTTTTGACGGCCTTTTCCCAAGCCGGCGCATTCGGTCTTAATCCGAACTCTCGTGATGCTGCGTTGCTGGCCTCGCTGCCGGTTGGTAACTACACGGTCAGGGTGGAGACGCGCGATTCAACCGGGACGGTTCTGGTCGAGGTCTATGAGCTTCCTTGGTGACTTCCCTCAGCCATTCTCCACGGAGCTAGGTCGTTTGGAACGGGCACGGGGCCAGCCGGCGCGCGTGTCCGCTTGATTCCCCACGCGCAGGGTCGAACGGCCCCCTCTTTAAAAATCCCAGCGGCGCGGAGCACCCGCCCCGGGGACCAGCTCGATCCAATCGATCTCCGCCGGGCTTTTCTGCACCGGCAGGTACAGGCGCAGGTGCTGCACCACTCCGTCCACCGGCAGGACCACGCTCGCTTCCGCCCATTCCCCCTGGACCGGCAGGGCGAACTCCGCCGTCTGGCCTCCGGCCGGAAACTCCCCCTGCGAGGACAGCCGCCATTGGACGCGCGCCGCCCCCCCTGCCGAGCGAATGCGCAGCCGCAGGGTCACGGGCCCCGCGTGATCCAGCCGGGTCACGGCGAGGAACGAATTCCTCCCCTCTCCTTCGACGCGGATGGCCCCTTCGGCGGCACTGACCTGCAGGCCCTTGGGCACCCAGCCCAGAAGCGCCGCGACGGAAGCCGGCGGCCGGCCCGGTTCACGGCCGGCCGGCGCCGCCGTACGCGAGTAGGCGGGGTTGGGGATCGGCGCGAGGGCACCCGTCTCGCGCAGAAAACCATCGATCAGCGCATCGAGCTCCGCCACGCGCGCGGGCTGCGCCGCCGCGAGGTTGGTCGTCTCGCCGAGATCGTCCTGCAACTGGTAGAGCTCGCGCGGCCGGCCGGGTTCAAACCAGCGGATCAGCTTCCACGCGCCAGCCCGCACCCAAACGCCACCGCCATTGCGCCCGTGGGGAAAGTAATTGAAGAACGCCGGACGCTCGAACCGGGCGCCGCCCGTCAGCGTGGCCGCGTAGCTGCGGCCGTCCATCACCTGATGCGCCGGTGACGCCAGTCCCAGCAGGTCGAGCAGCGTCGGGTACAGGTCGATGTGGCCCACCACCGCGTCATTCGTGGTGCCAGCCGGAATCCGGCCGGCCCAGCCCCAGAGCAGCGGCACCCGCGTGCCCCCCTCATACAGCGTGCCCTTGCCATCGCGCAGCGGGGCGTTGTTGGTCGGAGGCAGGTTGCCCGCCCAGCGGCGCCAATCGGCCAACGGACCTGACTTCGCCTTCTCGGCCTTCGCCGTCTTGGCGGTTTCCGGCACATTGCTGTGCACGTTGCCCCCGTTGTCGGAGTTGAACACCACGATGGTGCGCTCCGCGAGTCCCAGGCGGTCGAGGGCGGCCAGGATGCGACCGAAGCTTTCGTCCACGCTCCGGAGCATCGAGGCCATGATCGGATTGCCCTGCCGGCCGGTGGGATCCTTCCGCCCGGCCAGCGCCCGCGTGTAGGCCTCCTTGTGTCCCCACGGCCCGTGCACGCCGTACTGCCAGACGTTCAGGAAGAAGGGCCGCCCGCGGTTCGCCTCCAGGAACCGGATGGCCTCGTCGGTCAGGCGGTCGACGATGTATTCGCCCGGCGGGCCGTCGGTGATCGTCCCCACCCGCTGCTGGCCGCGCGGGGCGCCGGCGGCCACGACGCCGTAAGGCGAGAAGTAGCCGCCCGGCGGGCCCGGGTCGGGGTGGCAGTGCCAGGCCACGTCGAATCCCTGCTGCTCCGGCCAATGCGGCTCCGTGAGTCCCAGGTGCCATTTGCCAAAGTGCCCCGTGCGGTAACCCGCGTCGCGCAGCGCCTCGGCCAGGGTGTACTCGGAAGGCTCCAGATAGTTCCGGCTCTCGGGCGCCAGCAGCGGCCGCGTGGCCGGAGCGGCGGCGGGCCGGAAGACGTGGCCGGGCGGCTGCGGCGGCTGGTGTCCCGAAGCGGTGGTGATGCCGTGGCGCGCCGGATACTTGCCGGTCAGCAGGCTGGCGCGGGTCGGGGAGCACAGCGGCTGCGCATAGGCATCGGTGAACCGCATCGCACGGGCCGCGAACCGATCGAGGTGGGGCGTCTCGTAATACCGGGAGCCGTACGCCCCGCTGTCCATCCAGCCCATGTCGTCGACGAG
>JBMTAG010000190.1:0-3879 GCA_049428505.1 Opitutaceae bacterium
CGGCTGTGCTCCCGGCTCAGCGCGGCCGCGCGGCGGAACACCGCCCGCCAGGGTAGTTCCCACTCCACGTAGCGGCCTTGCGCGAAATCGTCCTCGAGAGCCGCCAGCGCCGCGGTGCCTACTCCGGCGCTGATCAACCCACGGTGGACCGCCAACTCGATGCCGTTGGCCATCTCAACCCGACCGTGGGCCGTGACCCCCAGGGACCCCGGGATCGCGGCGCGCCAAGCGGCCGTCACCCGCGACTCCGGCTCGTGCAGGTAGAGCTTCCGCAGCACGCTGGGGTCCGCGTAGATCCGGTCAGCGGTCGCCACGGTTGTCCTCGTGAAGTTGCCTTGCCTGAACCGCGGTCAGCGGCCCGGGTTGGTGCTCCGTGAGCCGCGCCCAGTAGTCCACCCGCGGCGCCGCTTTTTTCCTCGGCGGCGCGTAAGGGATCAGACGGTAGCGCGCCTGGCCGCTCTCCGTGAGGACGACCTCGCCTTCCCGCTCCAACAGCTTCCTGACCTTGGGGAAATGATTGCGAAGATCGCGGATGGTCGCGGTGGGCGGCATGGTGAGACAGACCTGTCTCACACCTATCCTGCTGTCAAACCGGACCGGAGGCGCCAACGCCTTCCCGTACCTCACCCCGCCGGGGCGGCCGCCACCTCCGGAGGCAGCGGGGTGACTTCCCACGCCCGCAGCTGCGCCAGCTCCGCGAGGGCCGGCGCGTGGCCCACCTCGAGGAGGAAACGCCAGGCCGCGAGCACCCGTCGCTGGAACAACACCCGCTCCGCCGCCGTCGCCAGGGTCACCCGCGGGCCCGACGGCGCCGGGGGCGGCGGGAGCGCCGCAAGCTGCGCGGCGGCCGCCCGCACCGCCGGCTCCGCCGCGGTGCGACCCCACTCCGCGATCCGCTCCCGCCGCGCCACCCCCCAGCGCGCCACCGCCCGCGCGGCCTCCGGCGCCACCTTCCCCGGCTCGGCGTAACCCGAACGCCAGTAAATCTCCTGCAGCAGCGCCTCCCCATCGCGCCGGCCCAGCAGGAGGCTGCGGCCCTCGTCCTCCAGCCGCAGCAGGTGCCGTTCAAAGTCCCGCGCGGGCCCGCCCAGGCCCGGCACGCGATCCGCCTCCACCGCCGCCTTCCACGCCGGCCGCAAGGTGGCGCTCCACGACCGCCGCGCGGCGGTGAGGGCGTTGCGGCGCCGGGCCCCTTCGGCGCGCGCCCGCTCCGCCACCGGGCGCAGCGCCGCGGTGAGGCGCCGGCGATCCCCGAGTTGGAGCAACGCCCGACCCGCGGGCAGCCGCGCGATCAGCGCGGCCTGAAACCGCCGGTAACGTTCCCGCAACGCCGTCCAGCCCGGGTCCGCCACTTCCCCGTCCCCCGTGTCCACCGCCCGCTGGAAGGCCGCCACGGCGCGCTGGACCGGCTCCGTGACCGCCAGGGTCGTCGCCAACCGCTCCTCCACCACGCGCGCCCACGCCTCGAGGTAGTGCTCGGAGGTGGAGCGTGGCTTGTCGATGGTGTGATCGACGAGCACCGCCGCCTCGTGCGCCGCGTCGAGGGATGGCGCCGGCGCCCCGCGGACGGCACCCGTCATCAGGTCCGCCCCGAGGAGCGCCTCCGGGAAAAACCGCTCGTAACCCGCCCAGCGGTCCGGCTCCGGGTCGGGTTCGCAACCCGCCGCCGGCGAGGCCTGGTCCGTGGCCGTGAACCCCGCCGCCGCCAACTGCAGCCGCGCCGGTCGGCCCGCGAGCCCGTCGGGAACGCGGGTGAACCACGCCCGCGGCGGGACCAACCCGCGCGGCACCGCCAGTTCGTGGAACCCGCCGGAATGACACTGCGTCATCCCGAACACCACGCGGCCCCGGCCGATTCCCGCCGCAAGCTCGCGCCGCAGTTCGGCGACCCCCAGGACCTCGGTGCCATCCGTGCGCCACCCTTGGCGGCCGCCGCGCTTGAGTTGCCACAGCGTGATGGCGCTCTCCTGCGCCGCGTCGCGACCCGCCAGTTCGCCGTGGTCACCCACGAGGAAAAACAGGGTCCCGCCGTTACGCACCACGGGCAAAATCTCCTCCCGCAGGGCGCGGAACAGGGACTCCCGGGTGGCGGGCCGGTTGTCCGGCAGGAAGCCCGGGAGCCACTCTGGCTCGTAACCGCCGTCGCGCTCCACCTCGCGGTAGGTGTCCGCCAGCACCGGCGGGGTGCCCTCGCGGTTGCCCACGCCAAAGAAACACCACCGCGGGACGGACGGCCGCGTCCGCGCCAGCCAGCCGGCCCACGCGCGCGCCTGCAGGTATTGCGAGTAATTGTTGGTCAGCGGCGTACCCCCGCCCGAGAGGATCACGAAGGCCGTGGGTCCCCCGGCGGACGCCAGCCCCAGCTCGCCGCCGCCGGGACCGGCGCACCCCGAGGTCAGCCACGGCACCGCGCCGATGCCGGCGAGGCCGAGGCGCAGGAATTCCCGCCGGGTCTGCGCGGGATCGCTCACGGCTGGAGCCCGAGCAGCCGGCGCACCTGCGGCTCGAGTTTCGCGCCGCGCGCGTTGGTGTCGACCACGCGGCCCTCGCGGTCGAGGAGGAACATCGCGGGGATGCTCCGGATGTTGAATTGCCGGCCGAACTCGTTGTCCCAGTAGCGGCCGTCGAAATGCTGCGGCCACGGCATCTTCCGGTCGCGCGTGAAATCGAGGAGCTTGGTGCGCGCGGCCGCGAGCTTGGCCGCGGCCTGCTCGGGGGTGTCGAGGGGGCGGCCGGCGTTGCGCGGGTTGCGGCGGGTCTCCTCGTCGATGACGCCGGAGTTCTCGAACGAGATGCCGACGATCTCGAAGCCCTGCGGGTGGTACTGCTCGTAGACGCGGAGCAGGTTCGGCAGCTCGGCGATGCAGGGGCCGCACCAGGTGGCCCAGAAGTCGATGAGGACGACCTTGCCGCGGAGCCGCGCCACATCCACCTCGCGCCCGTCGGCGGCGGTGAACTTGAGCTCGAGGGGCTCGGTCCGGAGCTGGGCCACGCGCACCTCCGCGGCCGCCTGGCGGGCGAGCTCGGGATCGGGATCCGCGGCGAGGGCGCGCAGGCGGGCGAGGCCGGCCGCGGGGTCGCGGGCCATGAGGAGCCGCGCTTCACCGAGGCGCAGGGCAGGCAGGGCGCGGGACTGCGGGAACTGTTCCGCGAGGGCCCGCAGGGGACCCGCGAGCGCGGCCGGATCCGGCTGCTCGGCCTCCAGCTCGCGGCTCAACGCAGCGGAGGCGATCCCGGAGAGGATGCCCTCGCGGGCCGGCGCGGGCAGGTCCGGCCGCGCGAGGGCGGCGGCGATGCGGCGCGCGTAGGCCTCGCGGTAACCGGCGCGCGCCGCCTCCGGCAGGCGGTCCGCCAAGGCCTCCAGCGCCGGGAGCAGCCCGCGCGTGCGCGGGTCTTCCGGGAAGCCGAGCAGGAAGGTGAAGCCGGCCTCCAGGGCGGTTTCCGCGGCGGGACTCGACGTCACGATGGCGGCGCGGGCCGCCTCGAAGGAGGCATCCGCGGGGGATTTCTCGGCCGCCGGCAGCGGGGTGCAGGCCAGGACGGCCAGGAACAGCAGGGCACGCGGAAGGGAGGGGAAGCGCATCGGGAGAAAGGGAGCGCGGCCGCAACCGCGGCGCGCGCCGCGCCCCGACGCTGCCCGCCGGAACGCGAACCGCAATCCCGCAGGCGCCAACGCGGATTCGACAACCCGCCCGCGGCCCGCACGCTCGCGCCCGGTTTTTCCCGATGCGTTCCGTCCGCTCCCCCTCCCCTTCCGGCCGCGCCTCCGACGTGGTGCTCGTGGCGATCGCCGGCGGCAGCGGTTCCGGCAAGACCTGGCTCGCGCAGGCCCTGCGCCGCCGCCTCGGCCGGCGCGCGGCCCTCCTGTCACTCGACGAC
>JBMTAG010000191.1:0-3853 GCA_049428505.1 Opitutaceae bacterium
AGGCGGTTAGGGTCGGACCGACCACCCGCACCAGCAGCGGCTTCGCCTCCGCGCCACCGCCCAGCGCGAAGCCGGTGATCAGCGTCTGGTCGCCCGTGCCCGCCCGCGTGCGGACGCTCAGGTTGGCCAGCCGGCCGGGCTCGTCGGGGGTGGTGAGGAAGAGCGCGCGATCGAGGGGCTTGACGCCCAGTGATAGCGCAACCCGTCCACCACTGACCTCGGCGATGTCGATCCTCCCGTCGCGATTGAAGTCGGCGGTCAGGGCGTTGACCCCTCCGCCCAGCGGGGAAACGAAACTCTCGGTGGCCTCCACGAAACGCGCGGCGCCCCGGTTGAGGAAGATCCGGGAACGGCGACCCGGGCTGTCGTGGGTGAACAGGTTCAGGAAGAGATCCACCCGCCCGTCGCCGTCGAAATCCCGGGGCCGGGCCCAGAGGACCCACGCATCCTCCGGCCGGAACGTGATGCCGGAGCCCGCCGTCGCATCGTGGAACGTGCCGTCGCCCCGGTTCAGCAGGATTTGGAGCCCGGCGATGCTGTAGCCTTCGACGAGATTTCCGTCCGGCATCCGGATGGAGCCGCCGGTGGTGCAGAACACGAGGTCGACGGCACCGTCGCCGTTCAAATCCACGCCGGTGATCCCCACGGTCGTGCTCTCCGGGCCGATGATCTTCGGCGGCAACGCAAACCCCTCCACCGCCCGGAAGTATCCCCGGCGGTCGTTCAGCAGGAGGAGATTCTCGTATCGCCCTCCCGTGCCGAGCACGAGATCCGGAAAACCGTCGGCGTCCACGTCGACGAGGGACGCCGCCGTGTAGTTCAGACCCCGCTCGCGGTTCGCGATCTCCCGCGGCACACGGTCCGTCGCCTCGCTGAAGAAACCACGGCCATCATTGAGCAGGAAGCGCGGCCCGACATCGCCGCCGTTGACGTTGGCAAAGTAGAGGTCGAGGTCGCCGTCCCCATCGATGTCCCCGACGCCGACGCTGTGGGTGAACGATCTGCGCGCCGGCAGCCGCGCGGCGGTCTCATCGACGAGCCGGCCGCCGTCGCGACGCATCAGGAGCTTCGACTGCTCACCCGGATAGGGCGCGGTGTCGGTGCCGTGCCCGATGATCAGCAGGTCCGGTCGCCCGTCGCCGTCGAAATCGGCGACCGCCGCATCGCGCGGGTGCACCATCGTGACCGTGCCGAGCACGGCATCGGTGGCGTCGACGAACGTGCCGCCGTCGTTGCGGAAAGCCCGGAGCCGGGTGCGGGTCTCCGGAACGGTGGGCGGCCATGCCAGTTGGTCGATCACGAGGTCCAGATCGCCGTCGCCGTCGAAGTCGATCGCATGGGGTTCGCTGACCGCGTCGAGCGAGCGGTCGAGCACCTCGGTGACGCGGGAAGTGAAGTACGGACCGCTGTCCAGGACGTTGGTCCGGCGGGCAAAGCGGGGGCTGTCCACCGCCGAGAGCGCACGCCCGGCGCCGGAAAGGTCGCGGGCGGTGGCTCCCCCCTGGTCATCGAGCGGCCAGAGCGCCACCAGCCCCGCGCGCTCGGCGGGCAGCGTCTGGCCGGCAGCGGCCTGGAGCTGCGCGGCCGTGCGGGCGACGTTCCAGACGCGGACCTGCCGCGCGAAGCCGGGCAGGCGGGAGTAGTTGAACACGCCGTTGGCGAGGAACGCCTGGCCGACGCCGAAGGTGACCGCGGTCTGCGCCGCCGGCGGTCCCGCCGTGCGCCCGGATGCAACCAGCCGGCCGTCCTGGAACAGGCTCACGTTCCCCTGTTCGACCACGACCGCCACGTGCACCCAGCGGCGCAGGGGAAACGCAGCCGGTGCCTCCAGTTCGCGGTAGCTGCCCGCCACGCCGGTGGACGCCGCAAAAATCAGGTGGGTGCCCGCCCGGTTCAATTGCAGCGCGTACCCGACGAAGGGGTCAACGCCGGAAGCCTCGAGACCTTTGCCCAACAACCAGGCGTAGGGGGTGCTCCCGGTCAGGTGAAACCAACCCTCCAGCGTGTAGCTGGCCCCCAGGTTGAAGGCCGCGTCCGCCGGGGCGCGGAACGGCGTCTCGGTCAGGTCCGCGACATAAGTCTGCGCCGGCGGCACCGGTTGCGCGGACAGGAGCGAGGCAATCCCGAGGGCCAGAAGGAGAAGGCAGCGGAACATGCTGCGACGCCAACGCCGGCACTCGCGAACGCAAGGCCGATGTCGGACGCGCCACGCCCCGCCGGCGGCCGCGACGGCGACGGGGAATTTCGGTTCACAACGTCGCGCCGGCGCGCCACGGTGCGGGGATGCGCCCCACCCTGCTGCTGCCCCTCGTGTTCCTCGCGCTGGCCTCCCTTCTCCGGAGCGCCGCACCCGCGACGCCGCCCAACATCTTGTTCGCGATCGCCGACGACTGGGGCGCGCACGCCGGCGCCTACGGCACGCCCTGGGTCCGCACGCCGCACTTCGACCGCGTCGCGCGCGAGGGCCTCCTCTTCCGCCACGCCTACACCCCGAACGCCAAGTGCGCCCCGTCGCGCGCCGCGATCCTCACGGGCCGCAACTCGTGGCAGCTGAAGGAGGCCGCGAACCACCTCTGCTTCTTCCCGCCGGAGTTCAAGGGCTGGGGCGAGGCCCTCGCCGAGAACGGCTGGTTCGTCGGCCACACCACCAAGGGCTGGGGTCCCGGGGTCGCGCGCGACGCCGCCGGCCGGCCGCGGCAGATGACCGGCCAGGCCTTCAACGCCCGCAAGGCCGCGCCGCCCGCCAGCGGCATCGGCAACGCGGATTACGCGGCGAACTTCGCGGACTTCCTCGCCGCCGCGCCCGCGGGCCAGCCCTGGGCCTTCTGGTACGGCGCGATCGAGCCCCATCGGGGCTACGAGTTCGGCTCCGGCGTCAAGAAGGGCGGCCGCCGCCTCGAGGACGTCGACCGCGTCCCCGCCTTTTGGCCGGACAACGAGACCGTCCGCCACGACATCCTCGATTACGCCTACGAGGTGGAGCACTTCGACCGCCACCTCGGCCGGATGCTGGAAACCCTCGCCGCCCGCGGCCTGCTGGAAAACACCCTCGTCGTCGTCACCTCCGACCACGGGATGCCGTTCCCGCGCGGCAAGGGCACCGCCTACGCCTTCTCGAACCACGTCCCGCTGGCGATCCGCTGGCCGGCCGGCATCGCGGGGCGCGGGCGCGTGATCGACGACCACGTGAGCTTCGTGGACCTCGCGCCGACCTTCCTCGAGGTGGCGGGCCTGAGCCGCGAGCGCGCCGGCATGGCGGAGTTCGCGGGCGTCAGCCTCACCCCGATCTTCCGCAGCGACCGCTCGGGGCAGGTCATCCCGGGCCGGGATTTCGCGCTGGTCGGGATGGAGCGCCACGACATCGGCCGGCCGAACGACGTCGGCTACCCGATCCGCGGGCTGGTGAAGGCGGGGCTGCTCTACCTGGAGAATTTCGAGCCGACCCGATGGCCGGCGGGCAACCCGGAGACCGGTTACCTGAACGTCGACGCGAGCCCGACCAAGACCTTCATCTTGGAGGCGCGCCGGCGCGCGGGCCGCGATCCCTTCTGGGACCTCTGCTTCGGGAAGCGCCCGCCGGTGGAGCTCTACGACCTGCGCGCGGACCCCGACTGCGTACGCAACCTCGCCGCCGATCCCGCCCGGGCCGCGAGCCGCACGGCGCTCCAGCGGGAAATGCATGAGCGGCTCCGCGCGCAGGGGGATCCGCGGATGTTCGGCCAAGGGGAGGTCTTCGACCGCTACCTGCACTCCAACGCGGCGCACGTGGGCTTTTACGAGCGTTACCGGCGCGGCGAGAAGCTGCAGGCCGGCTGGGTCAGCCCGACCGACTTCGAGCCCCAGCCGCTGGACT
>JBMTAG010000192.1:0-3779 GCA_049428505.1 Opitutaceae bacterium
CCCCCCCCCCCCCCCCCCGCCGCGTGGTAGGCGAAGTTCGCGGGGGCGCCCCCGAGTTGCCGGCCTGAGGGCAACAGGTCCCAGAGCACCTCCCCGAGGCCGACGCAGCGGAGCGCCATCGCGGGGCGGAGGCCTATTCCTTTTCCGCCTCCGGCTTCGGCTCCGGCAGGAACTGGGTGAGCAGCGCCCCGGCGAGCACGTAGACCCCGGCGACGCAGGCGCCCACGATCGCGACCCGCGCCGGGTCAGGCTTGGCGGAGGCGGAGAGCGTGAGCGTGATCCAGGCGGCGGCGGTGCCGATGACCCGGCCGCCGATGTTGGCCGCGAAGCTCTCGCCGGTGCCGCGCAGGTGCACCGGGAACACCAGGGGGATGTAATTCCCCCAGAAGCTGAACTGTGCCACCGTGAGGAAGCCGGCGATGAAGATGCCCAGCTTGATCGGCGTCAGGCTGCCCGGATCCCCGAGTTGCGTGGAGACCCACCAGAAATAAAGCGGCACGAACAGGAGGGCCGGGATCTGGAAGAGACGGAGCAACGTGCGCCGGGAGACGATCGCGACGGCGAGCATCGCGAGGGCGAAGCGGCCGGCGAGGCCGCCGATCTCCTGCCAGAGCGTGACGCCGGCCACCAGCTGGTCGCTGGCGTTGCCGGCGGCCTGGCGCTGCTCACGCTGCGCGACCGGGTCGGGTTTGCCCGCGGCCTTGGCCGCCGCGAGGGCGGCGCCACCCTTTTCCTTCGCCGCCGCGACCACCGCGGCATGCCCGGCCTCCGCCGGGGTGCCAAGCCGCTGGGCGCCGAGGATCTGCGGGAGCTGCTGGATCGCCCCGAAGGCGATGCCGTAGCTCGAGGCGAACACCAGCGTGGTGAGGATCGTCGTCTTGCGCAGCTCGGGCGAGAAGAGCGCGGCGATGCTTGGCCGGCGCAGCGTGCCGGTCTCGCGCTTGCGCTGCCAGATGGGCGACTCCGGCAGGAAGGGGCGGATCAGGATCAGGGGCAGCGCCGGGAAGACGCCCGAGATCAGGGTGTAACGCCACGCCTCATGGCCGCCGTGGATCGCGGGCAGGTCCGCGGCCCACTTCGCGGCGATGATGTTCGCCCCCGCCACCAGCAGGCCGCCGAACGAGGAGAACGCCTGGGTGTAGCCCAGCACCTTCTCGCGCTGCACCGGATCGGTGAACAGTTCCGCCAGCCACGCCACCGCCGCCACGAACTCCACGCACACCCCGATGAAGACGAGGCAGCGGTAGAACAGCAGCTGCTCCAGCGACGTGGCGAAACCAGCCGCAAACGCCGCGAAGGCATACAGCAGGATGCTGAAGGTCAGCACCCGCCGCCGCCCGAGCAGGTCCGTGAGGTAACCGCCCAGCAGGCCGAACACGCCGCCGGCGATCGCCGGGACGAAAAACAGCGTGCGCGCCCACTTCACGTACTCCTCGCCGCCGGGCGACCACAGCGCCGCGGCCCGCGCCCGCTCCATCCCTCCGGTCACGAGTTGCTCCACCAGCGGCGCACTCAGCGAGGCCATCGCCGGCTTGATGATCAGCGGCAGCATCAGCAGCTCGTAGATGTCGAAGGCAAAGCCGATCGCGGCGATGACGCAGATGAGCCACGCGGTGCGGTTCAGCGGGCTGGGGGCGGAGGCGCTGGGGTTCATAGGGCGCCGCAGGCTGCGGACAACCCCGGCCCCACTCAAGCGGGGAAACGGCTTTCCCCCACGATTCCCGCCGCCGGATTTGACCCCAGCCCCCGGCACCCCACGCTCCCGCCCAAGCCACCTCCGCCAATGCGCCCCACCTCCTGCCTGCTCGCCCTCGCCAGCTTAGCCCCCATCCTCGCCGCCGCCACCCCCCACTGGCCCATCTGGCGCGGCCCCGCCAATGACGGCACCGCCCCCGGCGCCACCCCGCCCCTCGCCTGGAGTGAATCCCGCAACGTCGCCTGGAAGGTCCCCGTGGCCGGACTCGGGTTCTCCACCCCCATCGTCTGGGGCGACCGCATCTATCTCCTCTCGGCGGTCGAGACGACCGAGGAGGGCCCCGCCCGCCCCGCCGCCGCTGAACCCACTCCGCCGCCCCCGGGCAAGGGCCCCGGCCGCGACGGCAAAGGCAAGCGGGGCGGCCCCCCCGGCTTCGGCGGCGGCCCCAACCCCACCCGTTTCCATGAGTTCCTGATCCTCGCCCTGGACCGCGCCACCGGCGCCACGGTCTGGCAACGCACCGCCCGCCGCGAAGTCCCCCACGAGGGCAAGCACGCCACCAACAGCTTCGCCTCCGCCTCCCCCGTCACCGACGGCACCCGCCTCTACGCCTCGTTCGGCTCCCGCGGGATTTACTGCTACGACCTCCAGGGGAACAAGGTCTGGGAAAAGGACCTCGGCGACATGCGCACCCGCGGCACCTTTGGCGAAGGCGCCTCCCCCGCCCTGGCCGGAGACACGCTCCTGGTCACCTGGGACCATGAGGAGAAATCATTCATCGTCGGGCTCGATGCCCGCACCGGGGCGGAACGCTGGCGCCAGCCCCGCGACGAACGCTCCTCCTGGTCCACCCCCGTCGTCGTCACGGTCGAGGGCCGTCGCCAGGCGATCGTGGCCGCCGCCGGCCGCACCCGCAGCTACGACCCCGCGACCGGCGAGGTGATCTGGGAAGCCGCCGGTTTGACCGAGAACGTGATCCCCACGCCGGTGATCGGCCACGGCATGGTCTACCTCGCGAGCGGCTTTCGCGGGAACGCGATCCAGGCGGTGAAGCTGACGGCCCGCGGCGACGTCACGGATACACCCGCCGTGGTCTGGAGCGCGCGCAAGAGCGCCCCCTACGTGCCCTCCCCGGTGCTCTCGGGCCAGCGCCTGTACGTCAGCAAAAGCAATGACGCCTTCCTTTCCTGCCTCAACGCGCTCACCGGGGAAATCCACTACCAGGATCAGCGGCTCGAGGGCGTCCGCGGGTTGTACGCCTCGCCCGTCGCGGCGCGCGGGCACGTGTTCCTGGTGGGCCGCGAGGGTACGACGCTCGTCATCCGGGACGACGTGCGGTACGAGGTGGTGTCGTCGAACGTGCTGGATGACCGCTTCGACGCCTCGCCCGTGATGCTCGGACGCGACCTCTACCTGCGCGGCCACCGGCACCTGTACTGCCTGCGCGAAGGCTGAGCCCCGCACCCACCCGATGCCCGCCTGGCTGCGCCGCCTCCGCCCGCTCCGCCTCGCCCTCCGGGAGGCCGCCGGCGCGCGCCGCCTCCATCGGGACGAGAACGCCCCGGCCCGCCAGGACCGGGCCTTCGCGGAACTGGTCCCCGCCCTCGCCCGCGCCTCTCACTGGGCGGCGGCCGGCCTTGAGCCGGGCATCGATTACGCCACCTTCCGGCGCCGGTTGCCCCTGACCACCCCGGCGGCCCTCGCCCCCCAGGTGGACCGGATGCGCCGGGGGGAGGCCGGCGTGCTCTGGCCCGGCCCTTGCACCCGCTTCGTTCGCTCCGCCGGCACGGCCACGGGGGTGGCCCGCGTGCTCCCGGTGCCGGACGCGCTTGGCGAACACTTCCAGCGGGCCCATGAAGCGGTGCTCCTGCACGCCCGGCTCTGGTCCGGCCGCCACGGCCTCCTCGCCGCCCCCCACCTGTTCCTCGGGGCCCCACCCGCCGCCGCCGCGTCCCTTCCGCCGCCCTGGCCCGCCGCGGATCCATTCACCCTGTTCGGCGCCACCGCGGCCGCGACGGAGGCCGGTCATCGTTTTCTACCCGGCCCCGCCCTGGCCACCACCGCCCCGTGGACCGATCCGCTG
>JBMTAG010000193.1:0-3760 GCA_049428505.1 Opitutaceae bacterium
ATCGCCATCCGGCCGAAGGTCTCCCGGATGTCGCGCGCCGAGGCCACCGGGTCCGGGTTCCCGTTGGGACCCTCCGGGTTGACGTAGATGAGGCCCATCTGCACGGCCGCCAGCGGGTTCTCCAGCTCGCGGTCCCCGGCGTAGCGCTTGTCGCCCAGCCAGGTGTCCTCGTTGCCCCAGTAGACATCCTCCTCGGGCTCCCACACGTCGGCGCGTCCGCCGCCGAAGCCGAAGGTCTGGAAGCCCATCGATTCGAGGGCGCAATTGCCCGCGAGGATCATCAGGTCCGCCCACGAGAGGCTCGCGCCGTACTTCTGCTTGATTGGCCACAGGAGGCGGCGGGCCTTGTCCAGATTCGTGTTGTCCGGCCAGCTGTTCAGCGGGGCGAACCGCTGCTGCCCGGCGCCCGCGCCCCCGCGACCGTCACCCGTCCGGTAGGTGCCGGCGCTGTGCCAGGCCATCCGGATGAAGAACGGGCCATAGTGGCCGAAATCCGCCGGCCACCAGTCTTGCGAATCCGTCATCAGCGCGTGGAGGTCACGCTTGACGGCCGCCAGATCGAGCGAGCGGAACGCAGCGGCATAATCGAAGCCCGGATCCGTCGGGTCGGATAGCGCCGAGTTCTGGTGCAGGATGCGCAGGTTCAGCTGGTTCGGCCACCAGTCCCGGTTCGAACGCCCCCCTTGGCTGGTCGGGGCGGGCTTGGCCATCGAGCCGTGCAGATGCGGGAAGGGGCACTTGCCCCCGGTGGACGCGGGATGATTTTCCATAAGGGATCAGGTAACGGTGAAGGGATGCGTCGGGCGGGTACCGCCCAGCGAAACCCTCACCAAAGGAGGCCCGACGGATTTGTAAAGGCGCCGTGTAGTGAATTGAACGCCCGGAGCACCCCGCGGGGGCTCCCGCCCGCGTCCGCGGCGACGTTAACCCCAGCGCGGCCCCTGTCCTCGCTCCGGCCCCTTCCGGGCCGGGGCACTGGGTTCGATCGCGCGTCAGAAACGTCCGGTCACCCCCGCGACCACCTTCGCGACGACGATGCGCGTCTGCGTCGGGCGATCCTTGGTGCCGGCGTAGGTCTCGGTGATCGGCGACTGGTTCAGGTTCTCGATGTCGCAGAAGACCGATAGCTTGCGCGAAACGGTGTAGCGGCTCTTCAGGTTCACCTGCATCTTGGGCTCCTGATAAACCACCAGCGCGGGGTTGGTGGAGTTGGTCACGAGGTAGGTGTCGCGCCAGACCGCATTGAGGCGGAGATTCCAGCCGAAGCCCAGGTAGGTCAGGGCCACGTTGCCGGTCTTCGGCACAAAGCCCGCCACCCGGGTGGTGACGGTCGTGCCGCCATAATCCCCCTTGGTGCTGAGCTGGGTGTAGTTGGCGCTGAAGCCAAACCCGCGCCAGAAGCCCGGCAGGAAGGTGAACTGCTGCTGGTAGGCCAGCTCCACGCCGCGATACCGGGCGCTGCCGCCGTTGCGCGCGGTCGTGATGCGGTAGCCCTCATAGAGGCCATCGAAGCCGTTGTTGGCCCCCGGGCCCACGAACTGACTGCTGTCCGTGAACTGGAAGTCCGAGATTTCCTTCAGGAAGGCGCTGATTGAGACCATGCCCACCGGCTCGAAGTAGTACTCGGCCGTGGCGTCGAAATTCTGCGAGTACTGGGGCTTCAGCGCCGAGTTGCGGATGTTCACGGTCTGCGCGACCTCGTTCACCGTGTCGGCCGGCATCAGTTGCTCGAACGACGGCCGACCGATGCCGGAGGAGTAGCTGAGGCGCGAAATCAGGTTGCGCGAGGGCGCGTACCGGAAATGCACGCCCGGAAAGAGGTCCGTGTACTCCCCTTCCCGCCGGAGCCGGCTCCGAACGTTGCCGACGGTGACGGGGCCTTCCGCGTCCGTCTCGGTCTTCTCCATCCGCAGGCCGGCGAGGATCGATAGGCTGTTCAGCCTGGTGTGGCCCATCACGTAGGCGGCGGTGACCGTCTCGGTGATGTTCCGGGCGCCATTGAGGCGGGAGGTCAAGGTGAACGGGGCGTCCTCCACCCACATCCGCGGGTAGAGGGCCTGGTGACGCGCCACCGCGAAGGGATTGGCCCATGGCGGCTGCCGGTAGCCGGCGTTGGAATCACTCCACTTCGGGGTGGTGTCGAGGAACTGCCCCAGGCTCTCGTCGCCGGAATTGAGGATGCCATCCGGGCCGGCGAAATTGTACCGCCGCGAGAAGTTCTGCAGTGCCCGGTCCTGCTGGCGGATCACCGCCCCGGCCTTCACGAACGTCGGGGCCGGCAGGTTGAAGGTCTTCTTGACGTTGACCTTCGCCGTCAGGATCTCGTCCTGGCCGTTCCGGTCCGGCTGGGTCACGAGCAGGGTGTTGTAGTTGTTCAGATCGAACAGATTGGGACCGGCGGTCTGGGCGTACTGCGGCCACTTGGGGTTCTGGCGCCGGTCGATGATGAAACCAATGCCGCCCAGGCGGTACGTGATGGTGGCCTTGGGACGGGATTGGAAGCTACGGCCGTCCGGGCGATAGTCGTAATAAGTCCGGGAATTGGAGAAGCTGGCGCCGTAGTCGATCTCCAGGCCCGGGAACCGGTGGCGGACGGTCGGGACGAACTGGTAGGTGCGCCCGGACTTGTCGTCGGTGCTCAGCGTGATGGAACTGGCCGAGTTCGCATTGGGCAGCACCTCCTGCAGGAAGCTGGTGTACCCGGGCCGGAAGTTCGCCACGTTGGCGGAGGTGCCGAGCACCATCGCACGCGTGTCATTGGTCTCATGGAACCAGTTGTAGGCGGTATTGAGCGAAAGGGTCGTCGACTCGCTCCATTTGTACTCGATCTTGGCCCCGGTCGCGAGGCGGGTGCGGGGCGCGCCGGCGGGACGGGGCACGGTGATGTTCTGCACGTAGTAGGGCTCGGTCAGGACGTTCTGGTAGGTGGCCAGCGCCGCCGTGTCGCCACCGGGCTGGGAATGGTAGGTGCCGGTCAGCGAGATGCCGATCCGCTTGTTCGCCCCCAGCAGGTCCGCGTAGGAGAAGTTCAACGAGGGCCCGAGGTTCTTGATCGGTTCCCGCAGCCAGTTGTCGCTCCGGGTGTAGTATTTGGGCCGCCAGACGCCGCCGATGGAGTAGTTGAAGGAGCGGGGCTGATTGCGGTCGAAGGCGCTCTTCGACACGATGTTGACGTTCCCCCCGATCGAGTCCGCGTCCATGTCCGGGGTCGGTGCCTTGGTCACTTCGATCGTCTCGATGTTGTTCAGGGAGGCCTGTTCGAACTCAAAGGTCCGGCCGGCGCCGGCCGACTGGGAGCTGGCCACGCGGTCGCCGTCCATCGTCACCGCATTGAGGGCCCCGTCGATGCCGCGAATTTGGACGGAACGGACGTCAGCCCCCACGTAGACGGCGGTGATGCCGGGCATCTGCTGGAGGAAGTCGCCGATGTTGCCGTCCGCGATGTTGCCGAAGCTGTCCGAGGCGACGACGTTCTTCACGTTCGGGGCCTCGCGCTGGGCGGTGATGGCCGCGGCGCTGCCCTCGCGGTAGCCGGCCACCGTGAAGGCCTCGAGCTGGTAGACCCCGGCGTTGAGCTCGATGTTCTGGATGACGCGGGCGCCCGGGCGCACGTCGACCGTCACCCGCTGCGCCTCGAGGCCGGTGTAGCGCACGACCAGCGTGGCCGGCCCGGCCGGGAGGGTGAGTTCATAGCGCCCCTGCCGCTCGGTGGTGACCGAGCGGCCGGTCCCCTCCCCGGAAACCTCGGCGCCGGCGAGGC
>JBMTAG010000194.1:0-3714 GCA_049428505.1 Opitutaceae bacterium
TCGATCACGAAGCCCACGATCGCCTTCTGGAAGCGGAACGGCCGCCGGTCGGGCCGCAACGTGGCTTTCAGGACCGGCGCAAAGTTCTGGCTCTCCCCCGAGATCAGGAGCAGCAGCGGCTTGCGCGTCCCGTCCGGCAGGGTCGCCACCCCCGAGAGCTCGTAGTTCGCCGGCGGCAGGTCGTGCAGGGCGAAGTCGCGCGAGAACTGGCCCGGATCCCAGCGCAGCTCCCGGGTGATCGGCGCCACGGGCGCCCCGTCCAGGCCCGGTCCCGTTGCCCGGCAGGTGAAGACCAACGTGCTCACGCCCACCGGCGCCTTGGTCACCCGCTTGGTGTCCTGCCGGTAGCTCTGCCACTGCAGCCCGAACGAGACGCCGTACCAATGGGTCGCGTTCTGGGGATCCAGGCCCGTGGCTTGGCCGGCCGGGGTCGGCCCCGTGTACCGCAGCACGAAATCCTGCACGATGCCCTCGTCGGCCTCGCGGCGCTTCTGCCAGAAACGGCCGACCGGTTCGAGGGGCAGCACGAATTCGACGCCATTGTACCCGAGCTTCACCTCGCCGCCGCTGAAGGCGTACAGGCCCTTGGTCACGCGCTGGACGTAGCTCCCGTCGTCCTTCACCCCCGGGGTCAGGGTGACGTTCTGCCCGGCCTCCGTGATGCCTTGAATCGCCACGGTGACGTCGCGCACGTCGCCCCGGATGGGCTGACCGTCGGCCAGGGTAACGCGGCCGGTGACGTGGTTCGGGCGCGGGGCGGGCGGGGTGGCGGCGGCCAGCGGGAAACCCGGCAGCAGGCTGAGGGCGGCGCAGGCGAAAACGGCGGTCGCGCGGAGGGAGCGGGGCACCTTCATGGGGGTGATTCAGCGAAAGGGCGCGGCCATGCTCCCGCAAGCCGCAAGCATCTCCCGTTCGCAACGGGGCATGGGTCGCCGGATGGCACCCCCCTATGGCCCGGGACTTGGATCCCAGCTTGCATCAAACCGCTGTCCAACGGCAACTGCCCACCGAAAACCGACCACCGAGTCCCCGCCCTACGGCCCCTTCTTGCGCGCCTTGGCCTTCGCCGGAGGCGGGGGATTGCCCCCGAACTTGGCGGCGCGGTCGCGCTCGTGCAGGTCCGTGGAGGCGAAGGTGCCTTCCACCACCGGGGTGTGCGCCGCCCGCGCATGCCCCTGGAGCCGGGCAAGCACGTCCGGATGCCGCGCCGCCAAGTCCTGGCGCTCGCTGACGTCCCGCGCGAGGTCATACAACTCCCAGGGGGCGCCAGCCTTGGGTTGGATTGCCTTCCAGTCGCCCTCGCGCACCGCCACCTGACCCACGAATTCCCAATAGAGGTACTGATGCTTGGCCTGCGGGCGCCCCGCGGCTGGCTCGCCCAGGAGCTCAGGAACCAGACTCAATCCATCGATATCGGCCGGCAGCGCCGCCCCGCACAGTTCGGCGATGGTCGGCAGAATGTCAGGGAAGTACCACAGGTGCTGGCTCACGCGCCCCGGGGCGATGCGGCCCGGCCAGCGGGCGGCGACCGGGACGCGCAGGCCGCCCTCGTACAGTTGTCCCTTCTTGCCGCGGAACTCGGTGCCGGTGCGCGGATCCCGGTTGGCCGAATGGACCCCGCGCGGAAATTCCGGCGTCACAAAGTAGTCCGCCCCGCCGTTGTCCCCGCTGAAGAGGACCAGCGTGTTCTGTTCGACGCCGAGTTCCCGGAGCAGGGCGAGGATCTGGCCGACCTGACGGTCGAGCAGGTGGACCATCGCGGCGTAGCGGCGGGCGGGCTCGGGCCAGGGCCGGTCCCGGAAGAGGGCCCACGACGGGTCGCTATCCGGAATGTCGAAGTTGCCGTGCGGCGGGGTGAAGGGCAGGTAGGCGAGGAAGGGCCGGTCGCGGTTCGCGCGCATGAACTTCACCGCCTCCTCGAAGATCACGTACTGGGCATAAGTCGTGCCTTCGCTCTTGCCCCGATTACCCGGTAACGGGACTTCGGCGCTGTTCCGGATCAGGTAGGGCGGGTAATAGGTGTGGGCGTGGACCTGGTCGTAATAGCCGAAGAACACATCGAACCCGTGCTGCTCCGGCACGCCGGTGGAGCCGCGGCCCCCCACGCCCCATTTGCCGAAGCCACCGGTCGCATAGCCCAGGGGCTTCAGGATCGAGGCGATGGTGGCTTCGCCCGGGCGCAGTGGGGTGCCGCCGCCGTTGAGGCGCACGGAGGTGTGACCGCTGTGCTTGCCGGTGAGGACGCAGGCGCGGGTCGGGGCGCAGACCGCGGACCCGGCCAGTCCCTGCGTGAAGCGCACGCCCTCGGCCGCGAGGCGGTCGATATGCGGGGTGAGCAGGTGCGGGTTGCCGGCGTAGCCGGGCTCAAAGTAGCCCAGTTCGTCGGCCATGATGTAGACGATGTTCGGCCGGGTGGGGGCGGCGGTGAACGCGGGGCCGGCCACGGCCGCGCAAAAGAGTACGAGCAAGGGGAGGGGACGCATCGGGGTGGGAGGGTCGTGGCAGGTTTGCTCCCCGCGGACAAGGCTGCGGCGGCCCCAAAAAAAAAGGACCGGGCGGTCAGCCCGGTCCTCGTCTCTGGCGTGAGCAATCTTACTTCGTCGGGACGGTCTGAATCGTGCGCAGGATCCGGCCGGCCACCAGGTACGGGTCGGCGGCGGAGTTCGGGCGGCGATCCTCGAGGTAACCCTTGTAGCCGTTGTTGACGAAGCTGTGCGGGACGCGGATCGACGCGCCGCGGTCGGCGACGCCGTAGCTGAACTTGTCGATCGACTGCGTCTCGTGCAGGCCGGTGAGGCGGAGGTGGTTTTCCGGCCCGTAGACGGCGATGTGCTCGTCGACATGCTTGGCGAAGGCGGCCATGAGCGCTTCGAAGTACGCCTTGCCCCCCACTTCGCGCATGTGCTTGGTGGAGAAGTTCGAGTGCATCCCGGAGCCGTTCCAGTCGAGCGGCGAATCGAAGGGCCCACGGATCGGCTTGCAGCGCCATTCGACGTCGATGCCGTACTGCTCGCAGAGGCGGGACATGATGTAGCGGGCGACCCACATCTGGTCGGCGGCGCTCTTGGAGCCCTTGCCGAAGATCTGGAATTCCCACTGGCCCTTGGCGACCTCGGCGTTGATGCCCTCGAGGTTGATCCCGGCGTCGAGGCAGAGATCGATGTGCTCCTCGACGATCTTGCGGGCCACCGAGCCGACATTCTTGTAGCCGACGCCGGTGTAGTAGGGGCCCTGAGGCTCGGGGAAGCCGCCCGGGGGGAACCCGAGGGGAGCGCCGTCCTCGAAGAAGAAGTATTCCTGCTCGAAGCCGAACCAGGTGTCCGGATCATCCGGGATCGTGGCGCGGGAATTCGAGGGGTGGGCCGCGCCGGTGTGGAGGTAAGTCTCGCACATCACCAGCACGCCGTTCTTGCGGGTGGAGTCCGGGAAGACCGCGACGGGCTTCAGGATGATATCGGAGCTCTTGCCCTCGGCTTGGCGGGTCGAGCTGCCGTCGAAGCCCCAGTCGGGCAATTCGGCCAGCTTCGGGAAGCTCGCGAAGTCCTTGATCTGGGTCTTGCTGCGGAGGTTGGCCAGCGGGGTGTAGCCGTCGAGCCAGATGTATTCCAGTTTGTACTTGGGCATATGCGTTGGGCTGAGTTGGGCAGGGTTAGGGCGTCCTGTGCCCGGGCCGCGGTCGAGATAAATCCATTCCGCGCGGGCACATTCTGACGG
>JBMTAG010000195.1:0-3683 GCA_049428505.1 Opitutaceae bacterium
TCCAATGGGGCCTCCGGCACCTCGACCTCGCCCGCGGCACCACCCTCGCCGCCCAAATCCTGCAGAGCGAGATCGAGCGCCTCCGGATGATGGGGTGGAGCAGCATCATCGCGCTCCCCGCCGAGACCGCGGTGCCGCTCAGCAACGCCTTCGCGACCGACTCCGCGCTCGCCGAGCGTTTCACCCTCACCCGGAACGTCACGCCCGACGCCGCCCGCCCCGACGACATCCGCCTCATCACGGTGACCGTCCGCTGGACCACCACCGACGGCAAGCCGCACGTCCGCAGCTTCCGCGCCACCTACGCCCGCGAAGGGATGTATGACTACTTCTACACGCTGGCCCGTTCGTAAACGCCGCCGCGGCTTCACGCTGACCGAGATCCTTGTGGCCCTCGGGCTCTCCGCGCTCGTGCTCGGGGCCATCCTCACCTCCTTCATCTTCCTTACCCGCACCGGTCTGCGGGTGGAGCTGTACAACGATATGGAGCGCCAGGCCCGGTCCGCGCTGGAGCTCTTCGCCCGCGACACCCGCGAGGCCAGCGCGATCACTTGGAACAGCGCGCAATCGGTGACGCTCATCGTGGACTCCCGTCCGATCACCTACACCCACGCCGCCGGGTCCTTCACCCGCACCGACCAGGCGGGGGCGAAGGTGCTGATCACCGGCATCACCCAGTTCGCCTTCAAGGGCTACAATATCACGGGCACGGAACTACCCTCGATCGGCGACGCCACCTCGCTCGAGAAAGCGGCTGCCTGGACCAAGCAGCTGCAGATCTCGCTCCAGTCCTCCCGCTCGCCCGGGGACACCGCGACCGCCACCCACAAGGTGCTCTCCGCCCGCTACATCCTCCGCAACAAACGGGTCACCGCCTGAACTTCCACCCCGTGCGTCCTCCCCCCCGCCCATCCCCCGCCTTCCCCGCCCGCCGCGGCTCCGTGCTGCTGGTGGGGATGATGCTGGCGGCGATCCTCGCGGTGTCCCTGGTGAGCTACATCAACCTCTCGCGCACCAGCCTGCAGCTTTCCCAACGGGCACTCTGGGCCAACGCGGCGATGAACCTCGCCGAGAACGGCCTCGAGGAAGCGATGTACTCCCTGAACCGCCGCGTCTCCGACCCCGCCTATTCCTGGCGCAACGCGGGCTGGGGGACCGACGACGGCGACGCCTGGCGGAAGTGGACCAACATTCCGGTGGACGGCGCCGCCAGCGGCGAGATCCGCGTCTTCGTCTACAATTACACCGGCGAGAGCTCCCCGGTGGTCGTGGCCCGCGGGATGGTCCGCCCACCCGCCGGCAGCGGCGCTCCAAATGTTGAGAAATGGGTGCTGATCCGCACCCGCCGCGCCACCAAGTTCGCCAACGGCCTCGTCGCCCGGGAGTTCATCCGGTTCAACGGCGCCAGCGCCACGGTCGACAGCTGGATCTCGCAGCCCGACTCCGGTGGCATCCTGACCTACAACTCGACCCGCGCCCGGGACCAGGCGTCGATCGGCAGCGTCTCCGTCGGGGTGGACTCGGTCGCCGTGCAGAACGCCCGGATCTGGGGATACGCGGCCACCGGCGGCGCCCTGCCGCAGGTGGGCCCCCAGGGTTCCATCGGGCCCTTCGGCAGCGCCAACGGCTTCATCGACATGAACCGCGTCTCGACCCACTTCTTCGCCAACTTCGAGGCCGGGTTCTCGCAGAAGATCGTCCAGCGCTACACCTCGATGGCCGGCCAGCCGATCTCCAGCCTGGGGAACACGGGCAAGTATCGCCTGACCACCCTCAACCTGAACTCCACCGTCCTCAACATCGCCGGCACCGTGGAACTCTACCTCGACGGCCTCGCCGGCGTGACCACCCTCAGCATCACCGGGACCGGCGGCATCGCGGTGGCGCCGGGAGCGCGGCTCACCCTGTACACGGTCGGGAATGTGAACATCGCCGGCAATGGCATCTTGAATGCGGGCGACACCGGCACCACGGCCGGTAATCCCGCCAACTTCCAGCTCTACGGCCAGAGCACCGCCACCGCGACCAAGCAGCAGATCTCGATCGCCGGCAACGCGGCCCTCTCCGGCGCCATCTACGCGCCCAACGCCAGCGTCACGATCACCGGCGGCGGCTCCAGCGACCGCGACATCCTTGGCTCGATCGTCGCGAACGACATCACCTTCAGCGGCAACATCAAGTTCCACCAGGATGAGTCGCTGGCCAAGCTCACCACCGCCGCGCCCTATCGCCTCACGTCGTGGAACGAGCTCACCACCGTGAGCGAGCGCGAGCCCTACCGCGACGACCTCGACGACATCTGAGGTCCCGCCGGCGGCGGCCGGCGCACCGGCTCAGTGCGGGTGCGCCGCCAGATGCTGCCGCAGCAGGTCCCGGCCGTAGTCGTTCCCGTTGGGCGTGCGCACGACGACGTGGATATGCTGGCGGTCCGGCCGCTGCGGGTCGGCCGCGAGGTGCCGGAGGTTCGCCGGCCGTTGGTGGTCGAACTCGATCAGAATCACGGGGCTGTGGATCCGGTAGTAGAACACGCCGCCGTCCTCCGCCCCGCCAATCCAGGCAAAGTACGTCCGATCCAGGTGCGCCTCCACCTCCGCCAACCGCACGCGGGCGTGGCCAGGCGCCTGCTGGCCCACGTAGCGCCCGATCAAGGCCAGCAGGGCCTGGCGCTGCGCGGCCGAGAGCTCCGTGCCGGGCAGGCCCGCGTAGGGGATCACGACGTTGTCCTTGAAGGCCTCGGTGAGGTTATCGTTGCCGGTCTTGTCCGGCCGCAGCACGGCGCGCGCGCCCTGCGCCGGGGAAAGCGACCGCCGGAAGGCGAGGCCCTCGTCCTGCTCCGCCTGCAGGATGGCCACGCCCTGATGGCGACCGGACGGGGCGACCACCGGCTCCGAGCCCACGAAGACGGGCGTCATCACGACCTGATCGCCCAGGACGAAGTAATTGAGGATCAGGTGATGGCCGTCGAGCTGCCAGCCCCACGGCCGATCCGGGGAAGGCTCGCCCATCACGGTGATCCAGTAGAGCCACTCGCCGTATTCGGTGAAGTTGCCGCCATTGAGCTCCCCGAGGGTATGGTTGAGGCGCATGATGTCGCGGGACAGCTGCAGCCCCTCGGCGCTGAGCGCGGCCCGCAGGAGGGCGAAGGCGGCCGCGCGCTGCGGTTCCTCCATCTCGGCGAAGGACACGCCCTGGCGGACGTAGAAATGCTGGTTCATCCACTTGCGCCACTCCGGGTCGTCAACCGGGAAGCGGGTGCGGTCCCGCTGCGCAGGCGTGAGGGCGGCGAGGAACTCTGCCGCCGCGCGGCGTACCGGCTCGGTCGAAACCCCGGTCGACCGCCGGGGGAAGAGGTCCGCCTCGGGGCGGCCGGCGGCCGTGATGCCCCGGAAAGGCTCCGCCAACCCGCGCTGTTCCGCCTCGCGGGACTGGCGCTGGAAGCGCTGGAACCGGGTTTCATCCGGGGCCGCGGCGACCAGGAACGAGGACGCGACAACGAAAGCGAGTCCGTGGCGAAGGGCGGCGAGTGGCATGGGCAGGGAAATTGGGACGGGGGAAAATGGAGGCTTTGGGGCCGGTAAGCCGGATTCTGTTCCACGCCTGACGGCGCTTCGGTCGTCATTTCTCTCGCGCCGGCCTTGCGGCCGGCTCGTCCCCGCCGCGGCCGCCGGAGCGGACGCGGCGCG
>JBMTAG010000196.1:0-3613 GCA_049428505.1 Opitutaceae bacterium
AGGGAGGAGGCGCCGAAGCTGAGGACGGGGAGGCGGAGGCCGGTGCGGCCGAGGAGGCGGGTCTGCATGGGCAGAACCGGAGGATGAGCGGATTCCCGGCCGCAGGGGAAGCCCGCGTCGCAACGGGGGCAGTCCTGCCGAGTCCCGCTCAGAATTCCCAGGTGGCGCCGACGCTGGGCAGCAGGGGCAGCTGCGCCCGGGGCTCGCGCACCACCTCCAGCTGGCCGTCGCGCCAGAGCGGGCGGGGCGCGTAGCCGAGGAGATTTTCGCGATCGTAGGCGTTGAAGACGTCGAGGTGCAGCCGCAGTTCGCCCCGCACGGTGGGGATGCGACGCGACACCCGGAGGTCCAGGCGATGGTAGTCCGGCAGGCGCTGCCCGTAGGCGGGTCCGACGAAGGGCACGACCACCGGCCGGCCGCCGACGCCCGGTGCGAGGCGGAACCCGGATTCGGTGGTCGGCCAGCCCGAGTGGAAGTTCCACGCCACGCTGACCTGCCAGCGCCGGTTGGGGGTGTAGGTCAGGTCCGCGTAAAACGCGTGGCGCTGGTCCCGCGCGCGCGGCATCCAGCGGCCATCCACCCGATCCTCCGAGCGGGCAAGGGAGTAACTGGCGTGCCAAGCCACGGAGCGGTGGCCCCGGCCGTGGAGCATGGCCTCGATGCCCCGGGCCCGACCGCCGCTGGGCGCGAGGCGGAAACGGTCCAACTGGGCCTCGGGAAAGATGTCGTAGGCGTTCTCCAGGTTTTCCCAGCGGGGACGGATCCGGAGCGAGCGGCGTTGAAAAGCCTCCACCCGGAGGCTGATCCCGGATCCGAGGGAACGCTCCAGCCCGAGGACCTGATGCTCCGCAAGGTCGGCCCGGCCGAAGGTGGTTTCACCGTCCGCCACGGCCAGCTCGTGGAGGCCCTGCGCCTGCGCGTATCGGCCCCAAGCGGCCCGGAAGAGGGTGCCGCCGCGAATCCAGGCGGCATTGAGCCTCGGGTTCCAGGTTCCGGGCTCCCCCGGCCGCAGGCGGTCGAAGCGCAGGCTGGGCTCCACTGCCAGGTTGTCCCCGGCGCGGAACTTCGCCGCCGAGAATGCGCCCGCCGTCCGCCGCTCTGGCTCGAGTTGCGCGTCGACGTTGCCCGCCACCGCGACCAGGCGACCGCCCTCGAATCGATGCCGCTGCCGCGCCAGCGCGTAGGCGTAGCGCGCCCACCCCAAGCTGCCTTCGGCTCCCGCCCGCAGGTGGAGCCGTTCCCCCATTGGCCGGGCCCACTCCGTCCGCGCCGCCAGCGTGCGCAGCCGGCGCTCGTCGCTCAACCGGAACGGGAACCCGTCCGAGCGACCTTCGCCGCGGCGGCTCCAGTCCAGTTCGGACCAGGACACCACGGTCTCGCTCCGTTGCGCCGAGGTGAGGCCGCGGCGCCACCGGAGCCACGCGTAATGGCTCCCGTAGCGGCTGCTGAGGGCAGGGGAGTCCGGATGCGTGTAGCGGAGGCGGTCGCCGGCGGTCAGGAGGTGCGCGGAGAGCACCTCGCCGGGGGCGGTTTCCCATTCCACCTTGGCCATCGCGTCGTGGTACGCGGGAAAGGCGTGGTCATCCTGACCGGAAGCCCGTAGGGCGAGTTCCGGGAACCCCCGCCGGGCCGTCCCCAGCCAGCGTCCGCGGTGCTCCCCGAGCGTCCCCTGCGCCGACGTCCCGCTGCCCGTCAGGCTCAGGTTCAGCGCCGTGCGGCGCCGCGGGTCGCTCCGCGTCTCCATGGTCAGCACGCCCGCCAGCCGGTCGCCATGGTCGGCCGCGAAGCCCCCGGTCGCCAGCTCCAGCCACGCGATCGCGCCCGGATCGACGATCGCCAAGGCCCCCTGCGCGTCCTTCAGGTGGAACGGCTCGATCAGGTCGACGCCGTCGAGGCGGGTGCGCACTTCGGAGTGTGGCGCGCCCCGGACCCAGAACTGCGCCGAGATGTCATCTGCCGCGAGTCCCGGCAGCCGGGCCAAGCCGCGGAACAGGTCGTCCCCCGTGTTCGGCAGCGCCTGCAGCCGGTCCAGATCGAGGGCGTGGGTCGAGCCGGCCACGGCCTCGACGGAGGCAAACGTGCTGGGCGACACCACCACGGAATCGAGGCGCAATGGGCTCGGCTCCGCAGCGGTGGCCCAACTCGCCGCAAGGACGCTTGCGAACCGGGGCCAGCCCCGTCCGCCAGTGGAGTGCCGGCGGAAAACTACGAGCAAGGGATTCACAGATGAGGTGCACCATTGGAATCGTCCGGATGAAGTTAAGAAAATTACACAAACCTAACAACCATAGGCATTTCAATATTTGTTAAATAAAGCCAAATGACGGAAAAAGTTACATAAATGACCGTTGTAAACGAACCCTGATCCCATTTGTAACCCTCTTGCCTGGCTCTCCCGGTTAGGTGATTTCACCCGGTCCAGCATCCGTTTTGGCAACCATTGTCGAATGCGGTGTCGGGGAATCGTGCGGGTGTCTGGGTCCGGAAAAAAATACCTAGAACTCTTTCAATTATAGAGTTAGGAATCTCCCGTGGGCATTCTGGCAGGGGTCGCCAGCGCAAGGGGGTCGGGAAAAGTGCAGTCCGCCTCCGACATCAGCCATCCGCACTGGCCACGTTTGGCGGGCAAAGGTTTTTAATCTTATCATATACAAAGAGATAAGGCTTTAACTGCCCGCGGGCACGGGAATTGCGTAGGGGGTCGCCCTATGCGTTTCGCTCCCCTCAGCCTCCTCGCCCTGCTCGCTTGGGCCACTCCGGCTTCGGCTTCCGTTGTCGTTTACGACCTTCCCGGGTCGTCCATCGTTTACGGACATAACTTCCAAAACCCCACGGATCGCGCTGCGGGCAGCTTCCAGTCGGACGCTTCGGGCGCGGCCCTCTCCTCCGTGACGTGGTATGTGCGCGTCGACGGTAACTGGGCGGCTGCTAATCCGGGCTCCAATCCGCTTTCGGGCGTCTCCTTGGATCTCTCCTTGTACACCAACCATGGCGGCACCAACACGCCCGACGCGCTGGTCGCCTCCCTGGGCAGCATCTCCCTGAACGGCCTGCAGGCCTCCGATGGGATGCGCCCCTTCACGCTGAGCGGCCTCAGTGTGGACCTGTTGCCCTCGACCTACTACTGGATCGTCGGGAGCAGTTCCAATGCCGCCCCAGGGGCCATCGAGATCGGTGTTTTCGTTAATAATGGCACACCGAACCCAGACACCGGCGGCAATTTCCCACTTGGGCCGGCCTACAGTGCCTACAACACGTACGGCGCCCTGCTTTCAACCGATGGCGGCTCCACCTGGTCCGGTGGACTTCAGGCGCCGGGCATCGGCTACTTCCTCGCCGGCCAGGTCACGGTCCCCGAGACCTCCTCCTCGCTCCCGCTGGTCGGTTTCTCCTCGGCGCTCCTAGGCTTCGTCGCCCTGCGGCGCCGCCGCTGAGGACCCCTCCCGCGGCATCCGCGTCGCGAAGCCTGCCCTCCCCGCCCTCCCGGCGGGGATTTTTTGTTTCCCGCGCCGGCGGATACTTGGCGCTTGCCCCGCCCGGTCCGCCCGGCTTTCTCGGGCCCTGCCTGTAGGGGTGTCTTCCGCGGAAGGCTGAGATTGCGGCGCGACCGGCC
>JBMTAG010000197.1:0-3591 GCA_049428505.1 Opitutaceae bacterium
TCCCTTGAGATCCGCGGCTCCAGCTTCAAAGACATCAAGGCCACCTTCCCCGCGGCGGCCAAGTGAGGCCCGCCGCTGGCGGCTCGGCCTGGCTTGGTGGTTGCTCGCGGGGGTCCTGACGGCGCGGGCGGCGGAACCGGCTCCGCCGTCCCCCGAGGATCCCTTGGCGGCCCTCGCCCGCGGCGTCCCGACCGTTTCCGGCTACAGTCACTTGTCGTTCGCCCAGCTGGCCGGCTTCAAGTTCCGCCCGCCGCCGCAGCCCGTGCCCGCAGGGGCGCCCGCGCCCGAGGTTTTGGCGCAGGTCCCCGCCGCGATCCGCCGCTTCGACGGCCGCAAGGTTGTCCTCACCGGCTACCTGCTGCCCCTGCGGTTGGAGCAGGGCCTCGCCGTGGAGTTCTTCTTTCTCCGCAGCCCCACCCTGTGCTGTTACGGCACCGTGCCTGAGGTGAACGAGTGGATGCTGGTGCGGATGCGCGGCGAGGGTTTGCCGCCGGTGCAGGACGTGCCGGTGTTCCTCGCCGGGCGCCTCACGGTCAAGCCGCGCTGGGAGGAGGGTTACCTCCACGGCATCTATGAGCTCGAAGGCCACGGCCTGCTCCCGCGGCCGGCCGACCGCTGACCGCCTTTGCGGTTGAATCCCCCGGACGTTGCCCGCTCCCTGAACCCTGATGATTCCCGTCACCGTCCTCACCGGCTTCCTCGGCGCCGGCAAGACCACCCTCCTCAACCGCATCCTCACCGAGCACCACGGCCGGAAGCTGGCGGTGATCGAAAATGAGTTCGGCGAGGTCGGCATCGACCACCAGCTCGTGGTCCGCAGCGACGAGGAACTGTTTGAGATGAACAACGGCTGCATCTGCTGCAGCGTGCGCGGCGACCTCATCCGGATCCTGGGGCGGCTGCTGAAGCGGAAGGACAAGCTGGACGGCATCCTCATCGAGACCACCGGCCTCGCCAATCCGGCCCCGGTGGCCCAGACCTTCTTCACGGACGACGAGATGAAGCGCTCGTTCCGGCTCGATGCGATCGTCACCGTGGTCGATGCGCGCCATGCGGGCCGGCATCTGGACGCGGATGATGAGTCGGTGAAGCAGGTGGGCTTCGCGGACGTCATTCTGCTGAACAAGACCGACCTCGCGGCCCCGGAGGAGCTGGCGGCCTTGGAGGCGCGGCTGCGGCGCATCAACGCGGTCGCCCGGATCCACCGCACCGTCCAGTGCGCCGTGAACCTCGATCACGTCCTGGATGTCGGCGGCTTCAACCTGCAGCGCGCCGTGGACCTCGACCCGAAGTTCCTGGAAGCGGAGCACCCGTTCGAATGGGCGGGCGCCTATCCCCTGCCCGCCGGCACCCACACCCTGGAGATTGGCCATTGCGATCACGCCCACGAGCCCGGCCACGTCCACGCCCATCCGGGAAATGCGGACGAGCTGGATGTCGTGATCATGCCGGTCACTGGCGTGCCGCCCGCCGGCGAACCCGCGACCGCGCATCCGGCGACCGCCGCCGCGGTGGCTGCGGCCGACCTCGCCTTCGCCGATTGGGAGAACCGGGTCCGCGAGGGGGAGCCCGTGCAGCCGGGCGCGACCCTGCACCGGCTGCAGTTGCAGGGCGGCGATGGCCGTTACCCGCTGGTCGTCGGCGCGACCGGCCTGCACCTCGTCTTCGAATCCTGCGGTCACCATCCCCTGCATATCCGGGTCGATGGCGCGACCGTGAAGCCGGCCTGGCAGCAGGACTTCCACGCGGCCCACACCCACAACGCGGCCGTGTCTTCCGTGGGGATCAGCCTGCCGGGCGACCTCGACGGCAAGCGCCTCAATGATTGGATCAGCGAGCTGCTGCGCGTGAAGGGCGGCGACATTTACCGGATGAAGGGGGTGCTGGCCGTGAAGGGCACCCCGAAGCGACTGGTGTTCCAGGGGGTCCATATGCTGTTCGACGCGACCTTCGACCGTGAATGGCAGCCCGGCGAGGCCCGCACCAACACCCTGGTGTTCATTGGCAAGAATCTGGAGCGGGCGAAGCTGACCGAAGCCTTCAAGGCCTGCCTGGCCTGAGCGGGCGGCCGGGGCGTACGTGCCATTGGCTTGCCGCGGTTCGGTGTAGCCGGGGAATCGTTCCCCGGTCGGCGCAGGCCGAAACCGCCTTTCCTCCTTCCCCGGGCAGCAGGCATTCCGTTCCTGCCGTCCGGGGCAGGATACCCCGGCTACACCAAGCCCCGCGCCGCCGGCTGCCCCGGTGCGTAGAAGTGCCCCTCCTCCGCACGCGCGAATGCCCGCAACCATTCCGGGGACGGCCCGTCCGTCGTTCGCACCTCCGCCTCGATGTCCAACCTCTCCGCCGCGTTGCCCTCCGGTTCCAACCGGGCCGATTCCTCGATTCCCGACCGCTGGTTCAGCGTGCCGCCCTGCCGCGAGACGGTGGCCGGGGTCGCCGCCTCCGCGCGCGCCTTCTGGCGCGATACCACGGTCGATGCGATGCAGGCGGCCGCCTCCGGGCTCGGCAGCGACCTTTCCGGACTGATCGGCCGCGTGCAGGCGATCGACCTCGGCCGCCGCCTCTCCCCGCGGCTGAGCGGCCGCCTGACGCGGCTGATGGACGCCGTCACCCGGCGCGATGGCTACGCGGCCCTGGACTCCCTGCAGGCCTGGTGGGGCGATGCGCCCGAAACCTGGTACGACGACGCGCTGATCGTCGAATCCATCGCGGTGCACGAGTGGGAAGGGCCGATCCTGCAGGAGGTGCGTGGGACCAAGATCGAGTCGGCGGGAACCTTGGAGTTCTTCCCCACCCAGGGGTTTGATCTCGGACCCAGCCGCGCGGCGATCCAACGGGCCTTGGAACTGATCGCCGAGGTGGACCCCGACATGGCGGCGGAGATCACGGCGCTGGTCTCCCAGGTGAAGCTCTTTGCCGGCCGGGGGATGGAGGGCCTGAGCACCCCGAAGGCCTTTGGCGCGATCTGGCTGCGGTTGCCGGAGCCGGACCAGGCGCTGGGCTGGTTCTTTGAGCATCTGGTGCACGAATGCTCGCACCTCCAACTCAACGCCCTCTTCGCGCTCGATTCGCTCCTCACCAATCCGGCCGAGATCAACCAGGCGCCGATCCGGCCCGACCCGCGGCCGATGTTCCAGATCCTGCACGGAACGTTCGTCCTCGCCCGCAACGTGCGCGTGCATTCGCGCCTCCATGCGGCCCATCCCGAACTCGGGCTGGGCGCCGCGCTGGACCGCTTCCGCGAGCAGTACGCCCGCGGCCTGGAGGTCATCCGCAAGCACCTGAAGCCCACCGACCGCGGCCGCCTCCTGATGGCTTCCTTCGCCGAGCCGGGCGTGAACTGAGGCGGACGGACGGGAGTGCGGTCATTCCGAAACCCGCACCCGCACGGGCAACACGCCGGAGGCTCGTTGTCCTTTGCGGCCTGACCCCGCCCGCCTAGCGGCGTTTCGATCAGGTGGATACCATGTCCTGAAACTCCGTAGGGTTACCATGTCCTGAAACCGTACCGTCCGGAAGCCCACCGCTTCACCGCCCACCGTCCCCCGCGCCCTCAGGCCCGGCACGCCAGCACGTAGACCGCCCCCCGCT
>JBMTAG010000198.1:0-3517 GCA_049428505.1 Opitutaceae bacterium
GCGGCATGGGGGCTCCTTCCCTTGTGCCCCCTGTGTATCGGACGCAACGCTCCTGGGGTGCTGGGGCACCTGGCCGATAGGGTGCTTCGGGACGCTTCTGTCGCTCGTGCCCCCGACTTGCCCCATGGGGCCCCCCTCTCCCCTTGTCGGGCCTAGCCGCGATATCCTCTACGCGACAGCGCCGCGAGGAGCCCATCCCATCGGACAGATGCCGGAGCCACTCTCCGGCGACAGCGTTGCGGCCCCGCCGACACTCTCCGTGCACCTTTTCGGAGCGAGCATGACCCCCACCACACGCGTTTTTCCTGGCAACCTCACCGGTTCTCGTCTCCCCGTCGACGAGCAGCCCGCACGTGCCGGCACGGATGTCGTGCCACCCCCCGCGGAGGCGCCCGCTGCCCCCGCCCCAATCCCAGAGGCCCGCTCGCCGGCTGATCCCGCTCGCTCGGCCGCCGCCCGCGCCGCAGCCGCCGGCGCTGACCAAGCTGCCGCCCGCACCCTCCTCGGGTCGCGCGCCGTGGGTCGCGGCGAGATGCTCGCTCAGAACGAATCGACCCGCGCCGCCGCCCAACCGGTCCGCTCTTCCGGGCTCACTGCCCCCCAGGCCAACGTGCAAGATCTCCAGGCGATGGAGCAGCTGCTCGGGCAGTTCGGCCTCACCTCTGCCGACCTCAAGGACCTGCTGCAGCTCCTCGGCTACGGGGGCGATAACCTCGCGAAGGCCCTGCGGCAGTTCCAGGCCGACGCAGGCCTTCCCGCCACGGGCAACCTCGACCTCGACACGCTGCTGTCGCTCATCGAGTCCATGATCAACCGCGATCGCCGCTCGGCGAGCGCGGGCTCCCCCCACGGCTCCCTCGGGGCCGGGGCGCGCGCCACTGGAATGGGCTACCCGAGCGGGGGGGCGCAAGGCGGGGTCTCCGACCTCTCTCGCAGCCCCATGCAGACCGCCCCCGTGGACGTTTCCAACTGGAAGCCGGGCGCGGGTGACGTCACGCCCCAGCAGATCCAACAGATTGTCCCCGGCATCAGCGCCGCGAAGGCCGCTGAGGTGGCGCCTCACCTGAACCGCGCCATGGCCGAAGGCGGCATGGACAACCCTGCGCGCAAGGCGGCCTTCATCGCCCAGGTGGCCCACGAGTCGGGTGGTTTCCGCTACAACGAGGAGATCGCGTCAGGCCGCGCCTACGAGGGCCGCAGCGACCTCGGCAACACCCAGCCCGGTGACGGGGAGCGATTCAAGGGCCGGGGCTACATCCAGCTGACCGGTCGCGCGAACTACGCTGCTGCCGGCAAGGCCCTGGGGCTCGATCTCGTCAACCAGCCCGAGCTCGCCGCCCGGCCCGAGAACGCCGCCCGCGTCGCCGCCTGGTACTGGAACAGCCGCGGACTCAACAGCCTCGCCGATCGCGGAGACTTCGATGGCATCACCCGGCGCATCAACGGCGGGTACAACGGCAAGGCCGATCGCGACCAGTACCACGCCCGCGCCCAGGGCGTGCTGCAGAACAGCCACGGCCTGCCGGCCACGGGGCGCTTCGTGGGGACCGAGGGCGCCCCTGCGGTGGGCAACGTCAACCAAAACCACCCGCACCTGCGGGCCCTCGCCACGGGCCCCATGGTGGGCGCGCGGGCGGGCCTGTGCGTCACCGCGACCCTCGACAATATGCAGCGCAACGGGGTGCCCCAGCCCGCGGCCACCGGCTCAGACCACGGCAACAACCCCAGAGGCGCCATGGTGCAGATGATCAAAGACTATGGCTGGAAGAGTGTGCCCGGCCTCGGGCAGCCGCAGACCATCCAGAGCCCCTACGGCACCGTGTCGGCCAACGTCATCCCCGCGTCGCAGTATCAGCAGCTCGTCCAAGAGGGAAAGATCCCCAGCGGCGCCGTGGTCTTCCAGACCCGCCACGCCTCCTGGAACGGCACCTCGCCAGGCTCACGCGGCTACGACATGGGCATCGCCCGCAACGGCGGCCGCACCACCTTCAACTTCGCGGACATGGGGGGCATGGTCTACCCCAATACCCAGAGCGTCGTGGTGCTCGTCCCAGGCGGCGCCATCCAGTCCTGACCTTCACCGCCAAAATCGCTTCCGCCCGCGCCAGCGTCAGCTCTCGTTGGCCGGGCTGCGCTGCGTCGCGCCCATGGAGTCCTGTCGCCTGTCGCCTGTCCGCTGCCCCTGCCATCCGGCGCGAAAGACAGAATTTCCGTTCTGAAATCAAGGGTATCGGTCAAAAGGACCACACGAAAGTCCGGGACGATCCCACCCGGGTACCGATACATCCCACATGCCGGTCAACACTCCCCCACCGCCCGTCCTGCGTCCTGCCCGAGCCGCCGAGCTGCGCCGCGCACCCGCCAGCGATTCGGCCCCGGCCTTCACCTCGCCATCCTTCATGGCGCCCTCGCTGCTCAGCACCAACGCCGACACCGCGGAAGAGGCCGTAGCCGCCGGGGACATCATCGAGCGCGGCGACCAAGGGGATGCCGTACGCGATGTGCAGAGCCGCCTGCGGACCCTCGGCTACAGCATGACCCCCGACGGTAACTTCGGACCCTACACCGAGTCGAAGGTGCAAGAGTTCCAACGGCACAACGGCATTTCGCCTACCGGCAAGATCGGACCGACGACGCTGCTCAGCCTGCGCGTCAAAGAGGCCATGCGCCCCGACATCGCCATCTCGAAGCTGTTCCCGAGCGTAGGCCCCGGGCGCCACCTCGGGCCCGGCGCCCGAGGCATCGAGGTAGAGACCCTGCAGCGCCTTCTGACCGTCGCAGGCTACGACGTCGAGGTGGACGGCAAGTTTGGGCCAGCCACCACCGCCGCGCTACAGGATTTCCAGCGCGACCACTACATCTCGCAGACCGGCGTGCTCGGGCCCACCACTCTCGTCGCCCTCGACCAAAAGGTTGATGCGGGCGGGGTGAACGTCGTGTCCGCGCTCAACTTGCCCAGCGGCTACGGCAGCCTCGAGAAGCTCGCCCAAGAACTCACGTCGCGTGACGGTCGCTTTAACGCGAGCACACGCGACGGCCGCAGCGCCCTCGCGCTCGCCCTCGCCATCGGCGGCACAGAGGTCTACGGGCAGCACACCACGGGCACCGACTTCTTCACGCGCCTCGGCGGCACTGGCAACCGCATGCTCGGCTTCGCACAGTTCAACCTCGACTACCACGCCTACGACACCGCGACGCCCCAGCGGTACACGAACTACCTCGCTGACATCCTCACTGGCAAAGACGTCATGCCGAACAGCGGGCCCGCGTCGGACCACGTGCGCGCATTGAGCGACGCTATCGCCAACGGCCAAGTCGACAACGGCTATGCTCTGCGGCTTTTCATGCATCAGCGCGGCTTCGGTGGCTCAAACTGGCAGGGCATCGACGACGGCTGGCACCGCGCACCCGGCCTCGCCGACGCGCTGGTCGATTTCATCCAAGCCGCAGGCTCGTCCTACGGCCAGAGCTGAAGCAGCGCAGTTCGCGGGAAGCGGGCTCGCGTCACTGCGACGAA
>JBMTAG010000199.1:0-3475 GCA_049428505.1 Opitutaceae bacterium
CGCTCGGCGCGCACGGCGAGGCAGAGGGCGATCGCCTCCCGCACATTCCGGACCGCCTCGGGTTTGGTCCGGCCTTGGCTCACGCACCCGGGAATCACCGGACATTCCGCGACCCAGGTTCCGGTCTCGTCGCGCGCGAGGGTCACGGTGAAATTCACGGGCGGACCGTAGGGCCGGCCCCGGAGGGCGCAAGCATCCGCGGTCGGGTGGTGGTGGGGAGGGGGATGGGTTGAGGCTGGCACCGCTCGAGCCAGCGCCCGGGAGCGGTCGGCGGCCAGCCCCCGCAGGCCCGGATTCGCGGGGTGGTGGTGGCCGCCTTGTTCAGCGTCCGCTCTCTGAAGGTGGCGCGAGTGAACGCAGGATTCGCCGCGCGAGAAACTCATTGATCTCGCGATGGCGGGGGACGGGTTCGGAACGGCCGGTTTTGGGCTGCCGGTAAATGTCGTGCTTGGCCCCGTGCCGTAACCGCTCGCCGCCCATCCGTTCGAGGGCCGCGATCAGCTCCCGACGTTTCATCCAACTTCCAATTCCACCACGCGGCGGATGCCGGGGACTTCCTCGGCGGTGAACAGCGCGTGGAGGTCCCGCAGGTGTGCCTTCAGGTCCTCCAGATCGCTGCCCTGCGTCCAGTGGTCCGGATGGGAGTTCAGGTAGCCGAGGTACTTCCCGTCCGCTTCCTTCCAGTACGTGATCGGCGTCTTCATGTCCGGCAGGCGAGCCGAGTTTTCGCCGGATGGCGAGTCGGAGCTGGACGTGGCGGGGTGGGCGCAGGGTTCAGGGAGGGAAACTGCAGTTCTCGCCGGCGGAGGGAAGGTGGCGGCAGGGCTGGTCGGCGAGTGCATGCCACGAGCCCACGCGCGGGCGCGGTCCGCGGCCAGAGCCGGCAGGCCCGGATTCGCGGGGTGGGCGCCGAGGGTGGGGGTGACCGCGTCTTTGGGTTCGCCCGGGCGCCAGGTTGGGGTTCCTGTGGTCGGACGTAAGCGATGATCGTCTACCAAGCCTCCAAGCGGGATTTCCGGGCGGATGTCTTCTCCAACCGGATCGAGGAGCGGATTCTCACCGCCTTCCGGGCCCGCCATCATCACGGGGTGGCCGCCGCCGAGGTGAACGCGTGGCGCAACTCGCTGGGGTTCATGGACCGGATCGTGGAACCGGCGGACATCCCGGATGATGCCTCCGTCGCGATCGAGATGCAGGTGCCACAGAGCTCCAAGCGGATGGACTTCGTGCTCACGGGCCTGAATGCCGAGCGGCGTAAGGTCGCGGTGATCGTCGAACTGAAGCAGTGGGAGAGCGCGCGCCGCACCGCGAAGGATGGCGTCGTGGAAACCCGGTTGGGCGGTGGCCTCCGCGAAACGAGCCACCCTTCCTACCAGGCCTGGTCCTACGCGGCCCTGCTCGAGGACTTCAACACGGCGGTGCGCGACGTCCCGATCCGGCTCGCGCCCTGTGCCTACCTGCACAACTGCGCCGAGGGGGACGACCTCCGCCACCCGTTCTACGCGGAGCACCTTGGTCGCGCGCCCGTCTTCCTGCGCGATGATGCCGCGCGGCTTCGCGCCTTCATCCGGGAGCACGTGCGCCACGGGGACCGCGGGGAGACGCTCTACGAGATCGCCCACGGCCGGATCCGCCCTTCCCGCAACCTCGCCGACAGCCTCGCGGCGCTCCTCGCGGGCCGGCGGGAATTCGTGATGATCGACGACCAGAAGGTGGTTTACGAAACCGCCCTCGCGCTGGCCGACGAGGCTGCGGCCGGTCGCAAGCAGACGCTGATTGTCGAGGGTGGTCCGGGGACAGGCAAATCCGTGGTTGCGATCAACCTGCTGGTCGAACTGATCCAGCGGGAGCGGAACGTGCAGTATGTGACGCGGAACGCGGCGCCCCGCGCCGTCTACGAGGCGAAGCTCGTCGGCCACGTCCGCCGCTCCCGCATCAGCAACCTCTTCCGGGGCTCCGGTGCCTTCCACGCCTGCCCGCCGAACACCTTCGATGCGCTCGTGGTCGATGAGGCGCACCGGCTTAACGAAAAGGGCGGGCTCTATGGCAACGTCGGCGAGAACCAGATCCTCGAGCTGATCCGGTCCGCGCGACTCTCGGTCTTTTTCGTGGACGACGCGCAGCGGGTCACGCTGAAGGACATCGGCAGCGTGGCGGCGATCGAGGAGTGGGCGGTGAGGCAGCGCTCCACCGTGACCCGGCTTCAGTTGGCATCTCAATTCCGCTGCGGGGGTTCCGACGGGTATCTGGGTTGGGTCGATCACACGCTGGGAATCCGGGAAACCGCCCATCCGACCCTCGCGGGGATCAGTTACGAGGTGCGGGTGTGTGACTCGGCCACCGAGCTGCGAAATCTGGTCCGATCGCGAAATGACGGCACGGCGCGGGCGCGGATGGTCGCGGGCTATTGCTGGCCCTGGCGGAGCAAGAAGGTCGCCGGCGCGATGGACATCGAGCTGCCGGAGGAAGGCTTCGCCGCCCAATGGAACCTCACGACGTACGGGAACCTGTGGATTCTCAATCCCTCCTCCGTCGAGCAGGTCGGGTGCATCCACACCTGCCAGGGGCTCGAGCTGGATTACATCGGGGTGATCCTGGGGCCGGATTTGGTTTGGCGGGGCGACCGTTGGGTGGAGTTTCCGAACCGCCGGGATCGGCACGACAAGACGATCCGCGGCTATGCCAAGCTCCTGCTCGAGGATCGGGTGGCGGCGGAAAGGCAGATCCGCGCAATCATCCGGAACACCTACCGGACCTTGATGACGCGGGGCACCCGGGGCTGCTTCCTCTTTTCCGTCGATCCCGAGACCAACGCGTACCTGCGGCGGGCCGCGGAGGGCGCAACGCCGGTGAGCGAGGCCCCGCTCGGGGATTCGCTGGAAGCGCCCCCGTTCGAGGAGGTTCCCGGCGCCGAGCTCGTTCCCTTCGTCAATGCGGTGCCTTGTTATCCCTCGATCAAAGTGGCCGCCGGCGCGCTGCGTCGCGAGCCAGCCGCGGAGGACGCCCGCTGGGTGCGCCTCCCTGCGGGCCTCGCGCCCCAGCCGGGCCATTTCATCGTCCGCGTCATCGGAGAATCGATGAACCGTCGGATTCCCTCCGGTTCGTGGTGTCTCTTCCGGCGCCCGCCGGAAGGTTCGCGCGAGGGCCGGATCGTGCTCGTGCAGCACCGCGACCTGCAGGATCCCGACGGCGGCGCCTGCACGGTGAAGCGTTATGAGAGTCGCAAGGTGAGCGAGGGCGAGGATTCGTGGCGGCACACGCGGATCATCCTGCGGCCCCAGTCCACCGATCCCTGCTTCGAGCCGATCGAGCTTTCCCCCGATCCCACCGCGGACTTTCGGGTTCTGGGCGAGTTTGTCGCGGTGCTTTGAGGCCCCCCTTCAGCGCTGCGTGAAGCGGGGGCGGCGGTGGGCGGCGAATGCGGCCAGGCCCTCCCGCGCGTCGGGCTGGAACAGGCACCGCACGTACGCCTCCG
>JBMTAG010000200.1:0-3470 GCA_049428505.1 Opitutaceae bacterium
TCGGCGGCCCCGCTCAGGCCTCGGCGTACGCGGCCATGCCCACGCAGGAGCAGACGAGGTTCCGGTCGCCGTAGACGTTGTCCACCCGGCCGACCGCCGGCCAGAACTTGGCCGCGCGCGTGTGCCGGTCCGGGAAGGCCGCCACCTCCCGCGAATACGACCGGGTCCACGCGTCCGCGCACACCACCCGCGCGGTGTGCGGGGCGTGCTTCAGCGGGTTGTCCGCCGGATCCGCGCGGCCCTCGGCCACCGCCTGCATCTCCCCGTGGATCGCGATCAGGGCGTCGCAGAAACGGTCCAGCTCCGCCTTCGATTCGCTCTCGGTCGGCTCGATCATCAGGGTGCCCGGGACCGGGAACGACATCGTCGGCGCGTGGTACCCGTAATCCATCAGCCGCTTCGCGGCGTCCTCGACCTCGAGGCCGTGCTTCTTCCAGCCGCGCAGGTCGATGATGCACTCGTGGGCGACGAGGCCTCCCGCGCCCCGGTAGAGCACCGGGAACCGGCCCTCGAGCCGGCGGGCGATGTAGTTGGCGTTGAGGATCGCCCGCCGGGTCGCCGTGGTCAGGCCGGCCCCGCCCATCATCCGGATGTACATCCACGAGATGACGAGGATGCTCGCGCTGCCGCAGGGCGCCGCCGACACGGGGCCGATCCTCCGCTCGTCGCCCGCCGCCGCCGGAGCCAGAGGGTGGCCCGGGAGGAAGGGCGCGAGGTGCGCGGCCACGCCGATCGGTCCCATCCCCGGCCCGCCGCCGCCGTGCGGGATGCAAAAGGTCTTGTGCAGGTTCAGGTGGCAGACGTCCGCCCCGATGTGGCCCGGCGAGGTGAGGCCCACCTGCGCGTTCATGTTGGCCCCGTCCATGTAGACCTGGCCGCCATGCGCGTGGATCAGGGCGCAGATGTCGCGGATCGCCGTCTCGAACACCCCGTGGGTCGACGGGTACGTGACCATCAGCGCGGCCAGCTCGTGGCTGTGCTGGGCCACCTTCGCGTTGAGGTCCGCGAGGTCGATGTTGCCCTGGGCATCGCAGGCCACCGGCACCACCCGGAAGCCGCACATCACGGCGCTGGCCGGGTTGGTGCCGTGCGCGCTCGTCGGGATCAGGCAGATGTGGCGGTGCCCTTCGCCCCGCGCCTGATGGTAGGCCCGGATCACGAGCAGGCCCGCATATTCGCCCTGTGAGCCGGCGTTGGGCTGCAGCGACACCGCCGCGAAGCCCGTGCATTCCGCCAACCACGCCTCCAGGTCGCGGAACAGGCGCTGGTACCCGCGCGTCTGCTCGGCCGGGGCGAACGGGTGCAACTGCGCGAAGGCGGGCCAGGAGACGGGGAACATCTCGCTGGTGGCGTTCAGCTTCATCGTGCACGAGCCCAGCGGGATCATCGCGTGGCAGAGCGAGAGGTCCTTCGCCTCCAGCCGCCGCAGGTAGCGCAGCATCTCGTGCTCCGTGTGGTACCGCTGGAACGTCGGGTGGGTGAGGAAGCCCGAGGTCCGCGCGTGCGGCGCCGGGTAATCCGCCGCCGCCAGTTCGCCGGGCGGACGGGCCGATTCGGCGAAGAACCCCAGCACCAGCGCCACCTCCTCGAGCGTCGAGGTCTCGTCGAGCGTGATGCCCACGGTGTAGTCGTCGACCGGGCGCAGGTTGTAACGCCGGGCGACCGCCGCCGCGTGCACCCGCGCGGCCGCGACGCCGCTCACCGTGAGGGCGTCGAAGGTCGGCTCCGCGTTCACCTTGGCCCCCGCCGCCCGCAGGCCCGCCGCGAGCAGGTCGGTCAGGCCCCGGACGCGCCGCGCGATCCGCCGCAGGCCCTCGGGACCGTGGTACACGGCGTACATCGAGGCCATCACCGCCAGCAGCACCTGCGCGGTGCAGATGTTGGACGTCGCCTTGTCCCGCCGGATGTGCTGCTCGCGGGTGCCGAGCGCCAGCCGCAGCGCCGGGTCGCCGTGCGCGTCCCGCGAGACGCCGACGAGGCGGCCGGGCATCTGGCGCTTGAAGGCGTCCTTGGTGGCGAGGAACCCGGCGTGCGGCCCGCCGAAGCCCGGGGGCACGCCGAAGCGCTGCGCCGAGCCCACGGCCACGTCCGCCCCGAATTCGCCCGGCGGGCGCAGCAGGGTCAGCGCGAGCAGGTCCGTCGCCACGATGGTGCAGGCGCCCGCCGCGTGGGCCGCCGCGAAGAAGGCCGCGAAGTCGTGGATCGAGCCGGTGGTGTCCGGGTACTGCACGAGCACGCCGAAGCAGGTCGCGTCGCAGGTGAAGGTGCGGTGGTCGCCGACCACGACCTCGACGCCGAGGGGCTGGGCCCGGGTGCGGACGAGCTCGATGGTCTGCGGGTGGCAACCGGAGGACACGAAGAACCGCCGGTGCGCGGCCCCGTCGCCCTCCTTCAGCCGGTGGCACATCATCATCGCCTCGGCGGCGGCGGTGCCCTCGTCGAGCATCGACGCGTTGGCGATCTCGAGGCCGGTGAGGTCGCAGACCATCGTCTGGAAGTTCAGCAGCGCCTCGAGGCGGCCCTGGGAAATCTCCGCCTGGTAGGGGGTGTAGGCGGTGTACCAGCCCGGGTTCTCCAGGATGTTGCGCTGGATCACGCCCGGCGTGTGCGTGCCGTGGTAGCCGAGGCCGATCAGGCTGCGGTACACGCGGTTCTCGTCGGCGAGGCTGCGGAGTTCGGCCAGCGCGGCGGATTCCCCGAGCGGGTCCGGCAGCTGCAGGGGCCCGCGGCGGATGGCCGCCGGGACCGCCGCGTCCGCCAGCGCTTCCAGCGAAGGCTGGCCCAGCAGGTCGAGCATCGCCCGGGTGTCGGCCTCGTCCTCGCCGTGGTGACGGCGGGCAAAGGTGTCGGTCGGGGCGAGTGGGTCACGCAGCAGGGCCATGGTGTCGCGGACCGTAGGGGAGCGGGGCCGGCTCGCAACCGCGTTCTCGCCGCGGCGCGGAGCCGGGATTACGCCCTTGTTTTCCGGCGGTTCCGGGGTGTCTTGGTCCCATGACCCGCGCCGAACGCGCCGCGCTGATCGACCGCCGCTTGGCCGAGCGCTACCCGGAAACCCCGGTGCCGCTGGACCACCGCGACGCCTACACGCTGCTGCTCGCGGTGCTGCTCTCCGCGCAGTGCACCGACCGCCGCGTGAACACGGTTACTCCGGCGCTTTTCGCCCGCGCGGACACCCCGGCGGCGATGATGCGGGTGCCGGTGGAGGAGATCCGGGAGATCATCCGCCCCTGCGGTCTCTCCCCGCAGAAGGCGCGCGCCATCGCCGAGCTGTCGCGGATTTTGGCCGAGCAGCACGGAGGCCAGGTGCCACGGACCTTTGCCGAGCTCGAGGCGTTGCCCGGAGTGGGGCACAAGACGGCGAGCGTGGTGATGGCGCAGGCCTTTGGCGTCCCGGCGTTCCCGGTGGACACCCACATCCACCGGCTGGCGCAGCGGTGGGGGCTGACGAGCGGGCGCAACGTCGTGCAGAC
>JBMTAG010000201.1:0-3305 GCA_049428505.1 Opitutaceae bacterium
AAACGGTCCCCGTCGGCCGGGGCCGGGCGCACGATGGCGCGGACGGCGGGGGCGTCGGCCGGGCCGAGGCCGCGGCCGAGCGCGAACGTGAGCAGTTTTTCCGCGAGGGTGGCGGTCAGCAGGTCCGGGCGCGCGAGGAGGGCCCGTTCGAGGCCGGCCACGCCGGTGAAGGCCGGACCGCCGCCGAAGGCGCCACGGGCGTCGACCGGAAGATGATTCTCCGCGGCCCGCCAGCGGCCGACGGCATCGAAGTTTTCGAGCGCGAAGCCGACCGGGTCCATCACGTCATGGCAGCTGGCGCAGGCGGGGTTGGCCCGGTGTTGCGCGAGGCGTTCGCGGATGGGCAGGGTGGCGGCGACGACCTGGTTGTCGAGTGAGGGTACGTCCGGGGGCGGCGGGGGCGGGGGGGAACCGGCAAGATTGGCGAGGATCCAGTGGCCCCGGATCACGGGGGAAGTGCGGGTGGCGTAGGACGTGACCGTGAGGATGCTGCCGTGGCGCAGCAGGCCGCCGCGCTGCCGGGCGGGATCGCCGGCGAAGCTGACGCGCCGGAAGTGGCTGCCGAGGACGTGTGGGATCCCGTAGTGCCGGGCGAGGCGTTCATCGAGGAACGTGTAGTCGGCCGCGAGGAGGTCGGTGACGGGGCGGTCCTCGCGCAGCAGGCTCTCGAGGAAGAGTTCGGTCTCGCGGCGCATCGACTGGCGCAGGTTGTCGTCGAAATCGATGAAGCGCCGGGCGTCGGGGGTGATGGCGGCGAGCGCGCGGAGGTGGAGCCACTGCGTGGCGAAATTCGACACGAGATTTGCGGCGCGCGGGTCGGCGAGCATCCGCCGGACCTGGGCGGCGAGGCCTTCGGGGGGCGCGAGTTCCCCGCGTTCGGCGGCGGCGAGCAGCGGCTCGTCGGGGAGGCTGCCCCAGAGGAAGAATGAGAGCCGCGAGGCCAGCGCGAGGCCATCGACCGGGTACGCGGTGCCGGGCGGCAGGTCCGGGGGATCGGCCTCGAGGCGGAAGAGGAAGCGGGGGTTGACCAGCAGGGCGGCGAGGGCGGACTCGATCCCGGCCGCGAAGCCGCCGGCGCCCGCGCTGTCCGCATGGAAAAACTGCAGCGGGCGGCGGAGGTCCTCTTCGGTGACGGGCTGGCGGTAGGCGGTGCGGGCGAGGCGGGTGAGGATTGCGCGGGCCCGTTCCGCGGCGGCGGCGGGGGAGGCGTCCGGGCCTTCGCCCTCGGGGCCGAAGATCCGGCGGCGGCTGGGGGTGTCGGCGCCGGGGCGGGGGTCGAAGGGCCCGGTGACCGTCACCTGAAACACCGCGGGCGCCGTGCGCGGGTGGCGGTGCATGTTGAAGCGGGAGGCGAGCGGGGCGCGCTCGGTCTCAAGCACGGGGGCGGCGGTGCGGGGAAAGGTGACGGCGAGTTCGCGTCGGCCGGCGGCGACGGGGAAACGGAAGCGGAGATGTTGGTCCACGGCCTCGGCGTTCTTGTCGGCACCAGGCGGCTTGACCGTCGCGAGGGCGACCCGGGCACGGTCGAGGAGCACCTCGATCTCCTGCGGGCGGCGGAGGCCCTCGACCTGCTCGTTGCGGTCGCGTTGGAGGCGGACCTGCACCTCGTACTCCCCATCCTGCGGGAACAGGTAGGGAATGAGGAGGCCGCCGCGGGTGCCGAGCGGCAGGCCGGGCACGTGGTCCTCCTGGGTGACGTCGGGCCGGACGCGGAACGTGTCACCCATGGGGGCCTTGGCGCTGCGGCCGACGGCGAGGCGGGCGATCTTCTGGGCGGCGGAGACGTAGCGGTCGAGGAGCGTGGGGGAGAGGTTGCCGACGGCGACGTTGTCGAACCCGTGGCTGGGTTCGTCGTTGGGGAGGAGGTCGGTGGCGTCGATCTCGACCGCGAGCAGGTCGCGGATGGCCTGCTGGTATTCCGTGCGGTTAAGGCGGCGGAACGTGGCGGTGCGGCCGGGGTCGGGGCGGGCGCGGGCGGCGGCGTCGAGTTCCGCGGAGAGCGTGGCGACGATCCGCTGGTAGGCGGCCTCGTCGGGCCGGGCCTCACCGAGGGGAGGCATCTGGCGGTGGTCCAATTTGCGGAGCACCCTTTCCCAAAGGTCGGGGCTGGCGGCGGGGTCGCGGAGATCGACGGCCTCGAGGTCCAGCCGGCCTTTCTTCAGGTCGCTGCTGTGGCAGTCGAGGCAGTAGGCGCCGAGGAAGCCGGCGAGGGAGGCATCCGGGGGGGCGGCGGCGGGAGCGCTGGCGGCCGCGAGGGCGGAGAGGAGCGCGAGGAACCTGGCGGGCCGGAGGCGGCGGGGCACGGGGCGCGGGGGCATCACGGGGGCTCCTGAAAGGGGTGGCGGCGAAAGGCCGAAGGGGTAAGGCGGAGGATGCGGGAGTGCGCCGCGGCGGCGAGGAGAAAGCGCCTATGCGACCGGCCCTTCGACCGGCCCTTCGACGGGCTCGGCGGGGCGGTCCAAAGGGGCTGCGCCCATGCGGGCTGGCGTCGGGGTGGAACGGGGCAAGAGGCCCCGGGGGCCGGACGAAAGGCGCGGCAGTGAAGCCCGGCAACGGGTGGGCGAATCGCTTTCGATCTTAAACCGAAGAAGGCGTCACCAGCAGAGTTTTAACCCGTGGGGTACGTAGCCAGCGAATGCCTGGTCGCCCGACACGAGGCTGGAGCCCTCCTGAATCGCGGTCCAGATCAGCAGGCGGTCGAATGGGTCCCGATGCCCCTCGAGCCGGGGCAACCGGCCCGCGCTCGCAGCCAGATCGGGATCGAGGGGGTGAACGCTCCACCCGGCTTCCACGGCCCGCGCGGGATAATCCTCTGGATCGATGCCCCGCAGCGTCAGCTTGCCCAATCCGGACTTGAGGCTGATTTCCCAGAACGTCACCACGCTCACCCGCACGGCATGTGCCGGCGAAAGGAGCGCCTTGCGTGCTGGCGCCGAGAGCTTTTCCGGGGAGTGGAGCGCCCACAGGAAAGAGCAGGTGTCGAGCAGCAGATTCACGCCCCGAGCAGCTCTTCCGGGTTCAGCTTGAAGTCCTTGCTGATGCGCGCCGTGGCCTTGCCGGCCAGCAGCCCAAGTTTTCGTTTCGGCAAGGCCGGCGGCGGGCCGAGGACGGCCACGGGCCGTTTGGCGCGTCCGTAGGTGACGACCACGGAATGGCCTTGGCCGACCAAGGCGAGCGCCTCCGGCAACCGGGCCTTGAACTCCCCGATGGTGAGCGTGGTGGACATGCCCGGAGCGTGGTGCGAACAAGACAAGTGGTCAAGTTGGCGGCTCCTTCGACAAGCTCAGGACATGCTGTCCCTCGAC
>JBMTAG010000202.1:0-3255 GCA_049428505.1 Opitutaceae bacterium
CAACGCGGGCCGCGCTCCGCCGCAACCGGCGCGGCTCAGAAGGTGCCGCGCACCCCGAAGGTCCACAGCGAGCCGTAGTCGATGCGGTTGCGGAACCGGGCGGGGCCGGGGGTCTGCGGGCCGTAGATCAACTGGTCGTCGGTGACGTTGGTCAGGTTGCGGAGGCTCCCGAACACGGCGAGGCGGCGCGAGAAGACCCATTCCGCCTGGGCGTCGAGGGTCACGCGCGACGGGATCCAGGTGTAGGTGGCGGGGCCGATGCTCGCGCCGGTCGCGAGGGCGCCGCGGCGCTCGCCCCGGTAGTTCCAGTTCGCGCGGACGGAGTACTGGGGTCGCGTGAGGCTGACGCCCCAGCTGGCGCTGCGGGGGAAGAAGTTGAACCCTGAGTTGCCCACGGGTTGGCCGGTGCGCCGCTGCGACGTGGCGTTGGCGAACACCTGGATCCCGCGCGCCCAGCCCGGCAGGAAGGTGAGGGCCTGCTTGTAGTTCAGGCTTGAGCCCTCCATCCGGACCGTGCCCGGCACGTTGTACTGGGTCTCGACGTCGAAGGGTCCGTAGACCGTGGGATCGAGGTCGTAGAGGTCGAGGAACTCGGGCGTGGCCGGGGCGCGGATCGCGCCGAAGAAATTGGTGAAGTCGCGGCGGAAGGCGTTGAACGAGAGCTGGCCGACGCCGCTGAAGTAGTACTCGAGCCGCAGGTTCAGGGTGTCGGCGCTCCAAGCCTTGATGCCGACGTTGTTCACCACGATCCGGTTCGCGGCGCTGGGGATGCTCTCGGCGTCGGGCAGCGTGACCCCGCCGGCGTACTGGTTGAAGTCGGGCCGCCCCACCGAGCGGTAGACGGCGGCGCGGGCGATGAGGTTCTCGCGGAGCTGGTAGCTGACGTTCAGGCTCGGGAAGAGGCGCAGGTACTCCTTCTCGGCGCGGGCGGCGCGCTCGAGGAAGGTGAGCTGCGAGACGCCGAGGGCGTTGCTCGCCGGGACGAGGAGGAGGGGCTGGCCGTTGGCGCCGCGCAGCACGCGGCCGGCCGCGTCGCGCTGGTAGTTGCGCGTCGGATCCGTCAGCGGGCCCTGGGCCTCGATGTTGGTCTGCTCGGCGCGCACGCCCCCGGTCAGGCGCAGGCGCCGGTCGAGCAGGCTGGCGTCGCCGCGGAGGTAGGCGGACGAGACCAGTTCCTCGGCCCACTTGGAGGAGGAGACGACGGAGCGGTAGTCGTTGTTGAGGTTGAGGGAGTACTGGTTCGGGTTCGCCTGGTAGTGTTCCCAGGCGAGGGCGTTGCTGATGCCCTGGATCGCGGGCAGCCCGTAGGCGCCGCGGGCGGCGTAAATGGGGTCGAGGAACGGGGCCGCGCTCTCGTCGGTGGCCGCGTTGCCGTCGGGCCCCAGGAAGGTCCAGCCGGAGTTGCGGTTGCGGTTGTCGCGCCGGGACTGGCGCACGTGGACGCCGGCCTTCACGCGCAGGGGCAGGCGGCCGGGGAGTTCGCGGCCGGCGTTGGCGTAGAAGGTGCGCTGGGTGTCGCTCGTGTCGTTCTGGATCGCGGTGGCGGTGTTGTAGGTCTTGCCGGTGATGGCGAAGGGGTCGACGGGGGCGCCGGCGGCGTCCAGCACGGTGATGCGCTCGGGCCGGTCCGGGAGCATCCCGGCGAAGGCGATCGTCAGGTTGCGGCGGAAACCGGTGGTGTTGTTGAAGAGGCCCTTGTCGATGTCGCGGTTGCGGTTCGTGGAGAGCGAGAGGCCGAGGCCCGCATCGCCGCGCCAGACGGGGCCGTCGTGGCGCCAGACGATCGTGGGCGTGGAGGTGCGGTTGTGGCGGTCGCGGATCAGGTTGGTGAGCTGCAGCTGGCCCTGGCCGGGGGCGCTGCGGGTGGTGGCCACGGAGAACTCGCCCGGGAGGACGCGGTTGAGGGCGAACGTGAGGCCCTGGTTGGAGGCGTAAAGGTGGAAGTAGGAGAACTGGTAGCCGACGGAGAGGCGGTCGTTGCGCGAGAGGCGGAAGTCGAGCGTCACCCCTAGCGCGTTGCGGGTGGTGACCTTGGTGCCGTCGCGGTACAGGTAGGACGTCAGGTAGGGAACGTCCGGGGTGGTGTGGGGGAAGGTGGTCCCGTTGGTGGCCGCGCTGGTGCCGCGCCAGGTGGTCTGCGTGAGGGGCTCCGGCGAGAAGTTGGTCGAGGTGCCGCCGGAGAGGGCGAGGCCGAAGCGGCGGGAGAGCGGTGCCACGTAGCTGAAGTCAAAGCCGGGATCCACCTTGCGCGAGGGCTGGAGGCGGGGGCCCGGGGTGCGCTGCAGGTCGTGCTCGGTGCTGCGCATCACCACGAAGGCGGTGGCGTTGAAGACGGGCCGCACCCGCTCGAAGGCGCTGCGGGGGACGAGGTTCACGAGGCCGGCGAGGGCCGCGCCGGGGGACTCCGGGGTGGGGGAGTACTCCACCTCCACACGGGAGAGGTTGTTGACCGACATCATGTCCATCGCGACGCCACGGCCGGTGTTGGTGTCGCCGACGCCCGCGCTGGCCACGCTGAACCCGTCGAGCGTGATGGGCACGTTGGCCGCCGGCACGCCGTTGATGGAGACGTCGCGCGCGTTGCCGCCGCCGCTCTCGATCGTGATTCCGGGGAGGAATTTGAGGAAATCGGCCGCGTTGCCCTCCGCGACGAAGCCGAACTCATCGGTCGAGAGCACGTTCTTGATGTTCGAGGCGAAGCGCTGCTCGTTGATCGCGAGGGCCGAGGCCGCCATCTCCCGCGAGTCCCCGACCACGAAGGCCTCCAGGCGCACGGTCTCGCCGGGCGGGGCGAGGGTCAGATCGCGCGTGACGCTCCCGCCTGGGGGCACGGTCACGGCTTCCGTGACGGGCGGCAGGCCGGTGTAAAAGGCCCGCACGCGGGCCGCGCCGGCGGGCACGCCGCTGAGGCGGTACTGGCCGGTGGCGTCGGTGAACGTCTCCAGCGCCGTGCCCTCCACGGTGAGGCGGACGCCCTCGAGGTACTCCCCCGAGCGGCCCTGCAGCACGCGGCCCTCGATGGACCCCAGGGCTTGGGCGCGGAGCGCGGCGGCGGAGCCAAGCGCGAGGGACAGGCACAGGAGTAGGCCGATGCGGCCGAGGCCGGCGCGGAACGGGGGCATGGGAGGAAGGGGTGGCCGGGCGGCTCAGCGCCCGGAAACGGGGAAGAAGGCCGATCGCGGACGCGAGCTCAAGACCGAACCGCCCGCGGCGGATCCGCTTGCCTCGGTCCGGGGAATCCCTTGCGTCCCGCCG
>JBMTAG010000203.1:0-3187 GCA_049428505.1 Opitutaceae bacterium
GTACACGGCGGACAACCTGCTCGCCGCCCGCCGCGCGCGGGCCTGATCACCGCGCGGCGGGCCTCAGAAGTTCCCGCTCAGGCCGAACTTGATGACCGTGGTGTAGAGGTCGTTGCGCGTCGCGCGCTCGCGGACGTACGTGTACTGGTGGTTTGTGCCGACATTGAAGACGTTGATCACGTCCGCGTAGACGCTGAGCCGGCGGCTGAAGGCATAGGCCAGGTTCACGTCCACCGGCGTGCTGCCCTTGTCGTAGACCCGGCGCGAGGGGTTCGCGTTGTAGGTCTCCAGGCGGTCGGACATGTGGTTGACCTTCACCCGGACCGTCCAGCCGTGGGCGAGGTAGGAGACGCCGACATTGCCCGTCCGGGGCGTGAAGAGGGGGAGCGTGGCGCCGGTGCGGGTGGCGCCCGGCGTGCCGTAATCGCCCTCCGAGCGCAGCCAGGTGAAGTTGGCAAAGGCGCCGAAGCCGCGCCAGAAGCCGGGCAGGAAGCTGAACTGCTGGCTGTACGCGAACTCGAGCCCGCGGATGCGGGCAGAGCCCCCGTTGCGATCCGTGGTCAGCAGGTAGCCCTCGTACTCCTGGCCGAAGATGTTATTCGTCGCGTCCACGCGGCCCACGCCCGCGCGGTAGATGAAATCGGTCAGCCGCTTGTCGAACGCGCCGAGGGAGAGAAGGCCGGCCGGCTCGAAGTAGTATTCCAGCGAGGCGTCGAGGTTCCGCGCCCGCTGCGGCCGCAGGTCGGGGTTGTTCGACGTGATCGTGAGGTTCTCATTGTTGACGTTCATGTCGGGCACGATCTGCCCGAAGTTGGGCCGTCCGATCCCGGTCGAGTAGCTCAGCCGCCCGATCAGGTTGCGGGACGCGCTGTACTTCAGGTGCAGGCTCGGGAAGTAGTTCCGGTAATCGCCTCCCGCCCGGGTGCGGTTGCCGTACTCGGCCAGGCTGCGCCGGGCCTGCTCCTCATCCGTCACCGTGCCAACCCAGGCCGCGCGGCGGGCCCGCTCCGCGGTCGTGAGCTCCTGCTTGAAACCCTGCCCGCTGAAGCGGGTGTTTTCCATCCGCACTCCCGTCACGACGCCGAGCCGGCCCCAGCGCGTCTCCGCCTGCACGTACGCGCCCGTGACCGTCTCCTCGGCGCGTGAGTCGAGGCGGATGGAATCCTGGACGCTGGTCGCGACGTTGCGGCGGAAGAGCTGCGGCTGCTGGCGCAGGGTGTCCCGCAGTTCGGGCAGCTTCAGGAACTGCAGGCCGCGGGGGTAATTGAAGGCGACGTGGGTGTAACCCGGGTCGAAGAAGCGCCCGAGATCGTCGTCGTTGGCGGCCCCGACCGGGCCGGCGACGCCGTTGGGACCCACATAACTGTAGAGGTTGCGCTCCTGGTTGCGACGCCGGACCTGATCCCGGAGCCGCAAGCCGGTCTTGAGCGTGACGGGCAGCGCGATGGGGAAGGCGCGCCGGTAGTTCACCTGCGCCCCCAGGATCTGGTCGCGACTGTAGATCTCCGGCAGGTCCACCGAGGTCATGGTGGAGTTGCGCGGGTCGTAGATGTCGGGGCCGCTGACCTGCTGGACGGTGAAGTGCCGGCGGGACTGCGCGCGATCGAAGCGGAAGCCGACCCCGGCGACGGCCCGCGCCGGGATGAAGCGCTGTTCCTCGCCGGAGGACGGGGAGAAGTTGGCGGTGAAATCCAGGCGGCCGCCGGCGAAGCGCGCGCTTTCGCCGCCGACGGTGAAGTTGAACGTCTCCACGTCCCGTTCCCGCCGGTTCTGGTTGAACGTGAAGGTCTGGTTCCGGGTCTCGGTCACGGTGTTGGTCACCGCCACGATGTTGGCCGCGGTGGCGGTGCTGACGGTGGGCTGCCGGCGGTTGAGCTGGTCGACGTAGTAGGAATACGTCGCGTTGACGTAGAGCCGCGTCGCGTCGCTGAGCTGGTAGTCGACGCGGGCCCCGAGGCCCTGGCGCTTGTGCTTGAGCTGGTCCTGGCCCCAGTTGGCGGCGGTGAAGAAGACCGGGCGGTCGGTCGCGGTGGTCTGCTCGTAAAGGAGGTTGCTGCGGTCGCGGGGCTTGTGGCTCTCGTTGTAGCTGGCGGTGAGCAGTACCCCGAACTTCCCGCCCACCACGTCGGAGTAACTCGTGCTGAACAGGGGGCGGAAGGACTTCTGGTCCATGTTGTACGAATGGCCGACGTTGTAGGTCGCCCGCCGCCCCCGGCGATCCAGCGCGCTCTTGGTGCGGAGGTTCACGCTGCCGCCGATCGAGTCGGCATCCATGTCGGGGGTCGCCGCCTTGGTGACCTCGATGGTCTCGATGAAATCCGCCGGCACCTTGTCGATCTCGAAGCCGCGGTTCAGGCTCCGGGTGGAGCCGTTGGCGCCCCGCGTGCCGTCGATGCTGACGGCGTTGAGGTTGGAGTCCACGCCGCGGATCCGGATGAGGTAGATCTCCCCCTCGGACTCCTCCTTGCTGATGCCGGGCATGCGCTGGAGGAAATTGCCGAGGTTGAGGTCGGCGACGTTGCCGAAGGCGTCGGACGAGATCACGTCCTTCACGTTGCCGGCGTTGCGCCGCTCGGTGATGGCGAGGGCGTTGCCCTCGCGCTCCCCCTCGACCACGAACTTCTCCAGGCGGTAGATCGCGGCGGTGAGCGCGAGGTCCCGGTCGGACGTCGCGCCGGCGGTCACCCGCACCTCGGCCTTCGCCGCCTCGAGCCCGGCATAGGTCGCCGTGAGCACGTAGGCGCCCGGCGGAACGCCCGTGAACTCGAAGCGGCCATCGCGCCGGGCGAGGGTGCTTCTGGCCCCGGGGGTGAGCGTGACCTCGGCACCCTCGAGATTCTGGCCGGTGGCGCCGTTGCTGATGACCCCGCGGATCGCGCCGGCCCCTTCGGACTGGGCAGCGGCGAACGGCAGGAGGGCGGCAAGCAGCACCGCCAGCAGCGGGCACGCCCTGCTCGACCCGCGATGGAGGCGGAGTGGCACGGACATTGGGGTGATGAATTTCCCGGCACTGCCTGGGGAGCGGGCGGAGCGCGGAGGGGGTGAGCAGACCCGAAGCCAAACCGGCCGACTTGGCAAGCAACGAGGCGCGCTGGGGCGCCGAGCGGCGGCTAAGGGCCCGGCCGCCGGAACACCAGCAGGTGCTGGCGGGGCAGCACGCCGAGGTTCTCGACGAACTCCAGCGGGT
>JBMTAG010000204.1:0-3146 GCA_049428505.1 Opitutaceae bacterium
CTCAGCCCAGCTTCAGATCGGCGCGGCGGACGTCCTTGACGGGCCACTTCGACACGATCTGCCCCTTCGCGCCGCGGCTGCTGACGGGCAGCGCCCCGGCATCGAAGTCAAATTCCCGCACGCGCGCGCCGCTGCGACCGTCGATGAACACCTTGAGCTTGCGCGGCATTTCCGCCTCGGTCCGGGCGACGTCGAGATAGATCACCTTGGAGCCCTCGCTCGCCACCAGCGGGTACAGCTTGTCGCGCGAAAGGCCCCCGATCTGGAAGCGCTTCGCGTAGGCCTTCCCCGACTCCTTGTCCTGATAGACCATCGTGTAGAAGTGGGGATCGCCGTCCTTCGGGAACACGGCGCAATGGAGGATATCCCGTCCCATGAACACCTTGTCGGCGACCTTCGCCACCTTCAGGGAGCCGTCGCGCATGATCGTCAGGACACTGTCGAGGATGGTGCAGTCCTGGACGAACTCGTGCTGGCGCCAGTTGAGGCCGATGAAGCCGTCCTCGCGGTTGACGTAGAGGCGCTGGTTGGCGGAGATCACGGCAGCCGCGTCGATCTGCTCGATCTCGTCGTACGCGGTGCGGCGCTTGAGGCCCTTGCCGTACTTTTCCTGCAGCATCTCGAACCAGGCGATGGTGTACCCGGTGAGGTTGCGGAGGTGCCCCTTCGTCTCGCGGATGCCCTCCTCGATGCGCTTCAGCTGCTCGTCCGCCTGGAACCGGTTGTAGGCGGAGATGCGCTTGATGCGGATCTCGGTGAGACGGGTGATGTCGTCCTCCGTGACCTCGCGGCGGAGCTGCGGGAGGAACGGGGCGAGGCCCTCGCGGATCTCGGCCAACACGCTTTCCCAGGTGCGGGACTTCTCGATGCGGCGGTAGATGCGCTCCTCGATGAAGATGCGCTCGAGCGAGTCCCAGTGCCACTGCTGCTCCAGTTCACCGAGCTTGATCTCCAGTTCCCGTTTCAGCAGTTCGCGGGTGCGCTCGACGGAACGCCGCAGCAGCTCGCGGCAACCGAGGAATTCGGGCCGGTCGAGGCCGGTCTTGGGGTCGGTGACGATGACGCAGGCCGCGGGCGCGAGGTTCTGCTGGCAGCCCGTGAACACGTAGAGCTGTTGGGTGACCTGTTCCGGGTCGGAGCCCTGGGGCAGGTGCACCAGAATTTCCACCTTGTCGGCCGTGTTGTCGTCGACGTGCTTGATCTTGATCTTGCCCTTGGCGTTGGCCGAGAGGATCGACTCGATCAGGGTCTCGGTCGTGGTGCCGTAGGGCAGCTCGGTGATGGCGAGGAGGTACTTGGAGCGCTGCTCGATGCGCGCGCGCACCTTCACCCGCCCGCCCCGCTCGCCGTCGTTGTAGTCGGCGAAGTCCGCGAGGCCGCCGGAGGGAAAATCGGGGAAGATGCGGAAGGTCTTGCCCTGCAGGTGATTGATCGCGGCGCGGCAGAGATCGTTGAAGTTGTGCGGCAGGATGCGGGTGGAAAGGCCGACGGCGATGCCCTCCGCGCCCTCGAGCAGGGCGAGCGGAAACTTGGCCGGCAGGGTCACCGGTTCCTTGGCCCGGCCATCGTAGCTGAGCTGCCAGGTGGTCGTCTTCGGGTTGAAGAGCACGTCCCGCGCGAAGGGCGTGAGCCGCGCCTCGATGTAGCGGGGGGCGGCCGCGTCGTCGCCGGTGAGGACGTTGCCGAAGTTCCCCTGCGGTTCGATCAGGAAGGCCCGTTGCCCGATGCCGACGAGCGCCGCGCCGATGGAGGCGTCGCCGTGGGGGTGGAGCGACATCGTGCGGCCGACGACGTTTGCCACCTTGTGGAAGCGGCCGTCGTCCATGTCCCAGAGCGTGTGGAGGATCCGGCGCTGGACGGGCTTGAGCCCGTCATCCAGGTGGGGCACCGCGCGGTCAAGGATCACATAGCTGGCGTAGTCGAGGAACCAGCCCCGGTAACTGTTGGCGAGGGGGGAATCCTCGGTCTGCACGGAATCCCCGCCACGGCGGGGGGGCGGACCGGCCGGGACGGGGGCGGACTCCGCGGCGGGGGCATCGGGCGCCGGCACCGGCGCGGCCGGAGCGGCGGGCGCGGCGGAAGGGGGTTGGGCGGCCGCGGGGGTGTTGCCCAGGGGCAATTCCGGCTGGTCCGGGGCGGATTTGGCGGACGGCTTCTTCGGCATGCAGGAGGGAAAGGCGGACGGTGCCACGCGCGGCGCGGCGAGGTCAAGGCGCCGGGCCCGTGGTCCGGGCCCCGCGGCGATCCGCGGCTCAGACGGCCACGAGGTCCTTCTCCACCCTGAGGTTCCCGATGATGAAGTCCTGCCGCTCGGGCGTGTTCTTGCCCATGAAGAACGAGAGCAGCTCGTCGCTGTTGTGGAGGTGGTTCAGCGAGACCGGTTCCAGGCGGATGTTCTCGCCGATGAAGTCCTTGAATTCGCCCGCCGAGATCTCGCCCAGGCCCTTGAAGCGGGTGATCTCGTGGCCGGCCCCGAGCTCCGCGACCGCGGCGGCGCGCTCGGCCTCGTTGTAGCAGTAGATCGTGCGCCGCTTGTTGCGCACCCGGAACAGGGGCGTCTCCAGCAGGTGGAGCCGGCCGTTGCGGATCAGGTCGGGGAAGAACTGCAGGAAGAACGAGATCAGCAGCAGGCGGATGTGCATCCCGTCGACGTCCGCGTCGGTCGCGATCACCACCCGGCCGTAGCGCAGGCCCTCGAGCCCCTCCTCGATGTTCAGCGCGGACTGCAGCAGGTGGAACTCCTCGTTCTCGTAGATCACCTTCTTCGAGAGCCCGTAGGTGTTGAGCGGCTTCCCCTTGAGGGCGAAGACCGCCTGGGTCTGCACGTCGCGGGTGGCGGTGAGCGAGCCGGCGGCGGAGTCGCCCTCCACGATGAAGAGCGTGCTCTGCTCGGCCCGCTCGTTGCGGTCCCCGAGGTGGAGCCGGCAGTCGCGGAGCTTGCGGTTGTGCAGGGAGGCCTTCTTCGCCCGCTCCCGCGCGAGGTTGCGGATGCCGGCCAGCTCCTTGCGCTCGCGCTCGCTGGACTCGATCTTCGCCCGCAGGGCCTCGGCCGTCTCGCGGTTCTTGTGCAGGTGGACGTCGAGCGTCTGCTGGATGAACTTGCCGACGAAATCCTTCAGCGAGGGCCCGTTGGGGCCGACGTGGGT
>JBMTAG010000205.1:0-3094 GCA_049428505.1 Opitutaceae bacterium
CCAGCGGCGGCGCCGTGGGCTGGGATCCGAATGACCCCCGGCTGCAGGAGCGGATCACCTCGCAGGTGGTCGCGGAAATGGACGAGCTCGGCGTGAAGGGCAGCTTCCTCGAGAATCAGGTCACGGCGTCCTTCGCGCTCTTCAAGATCCTCCGGAATGGATTTATCCTGAATGATTTCCGGACCGAGCCCAGCCGCAACGGGGTCGGGGTGGTCTCGTTCAACCGCAATTACATCGCCGACGGCGAGAACGCGCGCGGATTCGAGTTCGAACTGAACGGCCGGATCACGAAGCGCCTCACGTTGCTGGCCGGCGTCAACGGCATCAGCGGCGACAAGCGGGCTTCCGACGGCCGGATCGTGCCGATCGAAGCGATGATCAATTCCGCGATGGTCAACGGCCGGTTCGACCTGCGCGACGCGAGCCGCAACGGCTGGGAGGTCACCGGCGGCGGCAAGCTCATGTTCAAGGGCTGGGTCATGGCACCCGGCACCTACGAGGCGTTCCCCGGCGACCAAAACCTGCTCGACGCCGGGGTGAACTACTCCTGGGGCAATGGCCGTTACTCCGTGCGGGTCCGGTGCAACAACCTCACGAACAACTTCGTTTTCATCTCGGGTAACTCCCAGTACGCGCTGCGCCGCATTTTCCTCTCCGTGCCCCTGCGCTTCTAGGGAGCCGGGGATTGCCGTGGCCGCCGGCGCGGCCCGACCCAGTCTGCTCTGGCCTTCGCGCACCGCGGTGCTATGCCCTGCAGTCCCGGGCCCGTTCGCGGCTTCCCGGAATCCGCCCGATGCTCCAGACCGATACCTTCCACACGAAGTCCTCGCAGATCTACGCGCTGATCAAGCAAGACATCACCTCGGGTACCTACCGGCCGGGCATGCATCTGGTGCGGCGCGAGCTGGTCAAGCGGTTCGGAGTCAGCCTTTCCATCGTCAACGAGGCGCTCGCGCGGCTCGGCGGCGACGGGCTCGTGGAGACCAAGGAGATGTACGGCACCCGGGTGATCGCCCTGAGCGCGGAAATGCTGCGCGAGGAGGCCGTGCTGCGGGAGGCGATCGAGCGGCAGGTGGTTCGGATGCTGGCGGAGCACGCGCCGGCCGACGTGCTCGAAAATTTGCTGACCCGCGCGCGCGGCGTGGACCGCTGGCTCGCGGAAGAAGGCGACGATGAGGACCGCGGCCAGACGCTCCACCTGGAGTTCCATCTCAGTCTGGCTCGCGCGACCGGCTTCCGTTCCTTGGAGGCGACCCTTCAGCGGTCAAGCACCCGGGTGCTGCTCACGACGCGCTGGATCAAGAACCAGAAAATCCCGCACCCCGCCGACTTCCACGAAAGGCTGGTGCGGGCGATTCTGACCCGCGATCCTGCCGTCGCCGACCGGGAGATGCGCGGGCATCTCAACTTCGTTCCCAATTCCGGGACTGACGCGACCTCGGGCTGAGGATTCCAGCACCGGGGCCGAGTGGCCCGCGCCGGCGCGCGGCCCGAGAATGTGGTTGCCGCGGCAATTTCCCTCCGCGGATAGTCCGGGTTCCTTTTCCTCCCATGAAAAACGTACGTCTCGGCATCGTCGGTCTGGGCAACATCGGGCGGTTCCACACCGGCTACCTGCTCGAGAACAAGGTTTCCCGCTGCACCCTGACGGCCGTGAGCGACGCCTTCGCCCCCAGCCTTGAGGCGTTCAAGGGCCGGCCGGGCCTCAAGACCTTCACCAGCGCCGAGGAGATGATCCGCTCCGGCGAGATCGATGCCCTGGTCATCGCCACCCCCCACTTCCTGCACACGTCGCTGGGCATTGATGCGCTCCAGAACGGCCTGCACGTGATGGTCGAGAAGCCGATCTCCGCCCACAAGGCCGACGCCGAGCGCCTCATCGCCTGCGCCGCCGCGCGGCCGAAGCAGGTCTTCGCCGGGATGTTCCAGATGCGCGTCGAGCCGCGCTACCTCAAGCTGCGGCACCTCATCCGCAACGGCGACCTCGGGGAGATCGTGCGGATGAACTGGATCATCACCGACTGGTTCCGCACCGAGGCCTACTACGCGAGCGGCGGCTGGCGGGCGACGTGGAAGGGCGAGGGCGGCGGCGTCCTCCTCAACCAGTGCCTGCACCAGCTCGACATGCTCCAGTGGCTCTGCGGGATGCCCGCGCGCGTCCGCGGCTTCTGCCAACTCGGCCGCTTCCACAACATCGAGGTCGAGGACAATATCACCACTTACCTCGAGTGGGCCAACGGCGCGACGGGCGTCTTCATTTCCTCGACGGGCGAGGCCCCCGGCACCAACCGCTTCGAGCTCTGCGGCACCCGCGGCAAGGTCGTCCTCGAGAACAACAAGATCCACTTCACGCGGAACGACGCGGACATGATCGAGTTTTCCAAGACCTCCAAGAGCGGCTTCGCCAAGCCGGAGGTCTGGAACGTCGAGATCCCCTTCGACAACGCCCCGAACGCCCACTGCACGCTGCTCCAGAACTTCGTCGACTCGATCCTCGATGGCACGCCGCTGATCGCGCCCGGTGCCGAGGGAATGGGCTCGGTGGAGCTGGCGAACGTGCTGCTGTATTCCTCGCTGCTGGGCCAGAACGTCGAGCTGCCGATGGACAGCGCCGCGTGGGAAAAGAAGCTGAATGAGCTGATCGCCACTTCCCGCCACGAGAAGAAGGTCGTCCAGCAGGTGGCGGAGGACTTCACGAAGTCCTTCCGCCGCTGAGCGAGGGCCTTGAGGGGTAGCCGCGGCTCCGAGGTGGCCGCGGCTGCAGCCGCGGGGCAGACGAAGGTGTCGGATGGCATTACACTTGGGATAGAACGGCTCCCTTGAGGGGAACCCGCCTTTGCCACGGCGTGGATTTTAACCGCCTCGGGGCCAGAGGCTTGCCGCCCGGAGGAGCGAGCCGCGGACGCTGGGCACACTTTGTGCAAGGGAGCGGGAAGCGGGCGTCTTTCGGTGCTCCTGCCCGCAGCCACACCAACCCTCCATCCCGTTCCTATGTTCCTCATTCCCGCCTTCCTCGCGTCACAGGGCCCCTCCGTCCCCGAGGTTTCCACCACCTCATTCCTCGTCGCCGGCGGTCTGCTCACCGTGATTGCGG
>JBMTAG010000206.1:0-3054 GCA_049428505.1 Opitutaceae bacterium
CGGTCCTCGGCGGCCTGGCGCGGCTCGCCCGCGCGGCCGGGCACCTGCATCCGGCCGCGCGCGTGGCCCTCGGCCACCTCGCGCGACCGTCGGGCCGCCACCGGCTCGCCGCAGCCGCCCTGCTGGCCGCCACCGCCATGACCGCCGGGATGGCGATTCTGGTGGGGAGTTTTGAGCACACCGTCGAGGACTGGATCCGACGGACCCTGCGCGCCGACCTGTACCTCTCCAGCGCCGGCGCCCAGAGCGCCTCGACGCGCAACCGGATCACGCCGGAGACCTGGCGCGCCCTTGCCGCGCACCCGGCCGTCGAGGATGCCGCGATCGTCGCGGCCCATCCGGTGCGCCTCGGCGGCGTGGCGACGACCGTCTCCGGCACCGATCTCGCCCTGCTGCGACGCCGGGCGGATCTGCCGTGGCTGCGCGCGCCGCGGGACGAGGCGCCGTTCGACGCCGCGCGCAACGCGGGTCTCGCCCTCGTCAGCGAGAGCTTCGCCGCCCGCTTTCGGGTTGGTCCCGGCGATGCCGTGCGCCTGCCCACCCCGGCCGGTCCGCAGCAGCTCACCGTGGCGGGCGTGTTCGCCGATTACGGCAACGAGCGCGGCTCCCTGCTGGTCGAGCGGACGCACCTGGCGGCGTGGTTCGGGGACGAGCAGGCGGCGAGCGTGTCGCTGTTCCTCCGGCCCGGCGCGGATCCATCCGGCGTGCGGGCGGCGCTCCTACGCGACCATCCCGGACTCGGCATTTACACCAACGGCGCGTTGCGGGAGGAGATCCTGCGCATCTTCCGGCACACCTTCGCGGTGACGCACGCGCTGGAGGTGATCGGCGTGGCGGTCGCGGTGGCGGGCCTGGCGCTGACCCTCGCGAGCGTGCTCCTCGACCGCCGCGAGGAGCTCACCACCCTGCGCGCCCTCGGGTTCACGCCCGGGGAGCTCGCGCTGGCGACGGCGCTCGAGGGGACCGGCCTCGCCCTCGTGGCCGCGCTCGCCGGCCTCGCCGTGAGCCTCGGGCTCGGCTGGCTGCTCATCCACGTGATCAACCGACAATCCTTTGGCTGGACGCTCGGCTTCGTCGTGCCGTGGGGCCAGCTCGCGCTGCTCGCGGCGGGGATCGTCGCGGCCGGGGCGCTTGCCAGCCACGCCCTCGGTCGCTGGGGCGCCCGCCTGCCGGCGGATGTGCACGAATGAAGCCGCGCCTGCTGTTCCTCCTTCCGCTGCTCCCCGCGCTCGCCGCCGCGGGCGCCCCTCCCTCCGGTCCCGCGGCGGACGCGGCGGGGTTCGCGCTGCCCCAACCCGGCCGGGTCTTCACGTTCCCGCGGGACCACGGCAGCCATCCGGACTTCCGCCTCGAATGGTGGTACGTCACCGGCCACCTCGCCGCCACGGCCGATCCGGAGCGACGCTTCGGTTTCCAGGCCACCTTCTTCCGCCAGGCCGCGCCGCGGCCGCACGCGGGCGCGCCGGCGGGCACCTTCGGCCGCGATCAGCTGTTCCTCGCCCACATGGCGCTCCTCGACGTCCGCACGGGCGCCTTCCGCCACGAGGAGCGCCTCCACCGCGAGGGCTGGGCCGCCGGCGCCGCCCCCGAAACCCTCGACGTGCGCAACGGCGACTGGAGCCTGCGCCTGCGGCCCGCGGCCGGCCCGGGCGAACCGGAGCGCCTCGACCTCCGCGGCGGCGTCCGGGCCGAAGTCGCGCTGCGGCTGATCCTTGAGGCCCGCAAACCCGTCGTCCTGTTCGGTGAGGACGGCGTCTCCCGCAAGGGCGCGGAGCCCGCGGCGGCCAGCCATTACCTCACCTTCACCCGGCTCGCGACGAGCGGCGTCCTGCGTCTGGCCGGCGCGAACGGCCCCGAGGAGGTGGCCGTCACCGGCGAGGCGTGGCTCGACCACGAGTTCAGCAGCAGCCAACTCGGCTCCGGGCAGGTGGGGTGGGATTGGCTGAGCGTGCACCTGCGCGACGGGCGCGAGGTGATGCTCTACCGGCTGCGGCGCGCGGACGGTACCGCGGACCCGGCCTCGCGCCTTACGTGGATCGACGCCGCCGGCCGGACCAGCGTCCAACCGTTCACCTGGGAAGTCCGCCGCGCCTGGCGCAGTCCCGCCACCGGCGCCGCCTACCCCACCCGCGTCCGCGTGCGGACGACCGATCCGGCGAGCGGGGCGGAGGTGATCCTCGACGTCGAGCCGCTCGCGGAGGACCAGGAACTCACGGGCGCGCTGGGCGGCATCCCGTACTGGGAGGGCGCGTGCCGGATCCAGGGCGCCGACGGCGCGGAACTCGGACGCGGCTACCTCGAGCTGACCGGCCACGCGCGGCCCCTGCGCCTGTGATGCCCGCGCGCGCGGGGGCTCATTCGCCCGGTCCGCGCGGGGCGCCGGAACGTCCGCCCCGCCCGCCCTTGAGGCTGGCAAGGTAGGCGACCAGGTCGCGTAGCTCCCGCGGCTGCAGCACCCCTTCCATCGGCGGCATGATCGAGACCGGCGGGGTCCGCGCAGCCACCTCGGCAAGCGGCAGGCGCCGGCGTTGGCCGTCGAACAGGCGCACCGTGAGCTCCGTCGCGGACTCCGCCGCGAGCGTGCCGGTGACCTCGGTGCCATCGCGAAGGGTGACGTTCACGATGCCGTAGCCTTCGGCGATCCGCGCGGAGGGCTGCAGGAGGGACTCCAGCAGGTAGGCGGGGTCGCGCTGGCTGCCGATGGCGCGGAGCGCGGGACCAACCTCGGAACCGGCCGACGACTCGAAGTTATGACACGCGGTGCAGTTGGCCGCGAGGTGGTTGGCGGCCAGGTCCCGGCCGCGGGCGACATCGCCGCCCGCGAGCAGTTCCCGCCGCGCGCGGGCCGCGGGGGACGCCGCGAGGGTCTCGAGGCTGGTCGCGAGCGCGGGGCGGGCAGCGGCCCGGGCGCGCAAGGCCTCCACCAGTTCGAGCCGCACCCCATCCTCCACGCGATCCGCGGCCAGCTCCGCCGCCCACTCCTCCAGGAGCGCATCGGCGGCCGGCGTGGCCGCCGTGGCCGCGGTATTTCTCGGTCTCCAGTTCGGCCTGCAC
>JBMTAG010000207.1:0-2988 GCA_049428505.1 Opitutaceae bacterium
GAGGCCTCGCGCATCTGCCTGCACAACCTCCGCGAGATCCTGCCCGCGGCCTGAGCGGGGGGCACGCCGTGACGGTCATCCACCCGCTGCGGCTGCGGTTCTCGAACGCGTACCTGCTCACGGGCGGGCACCGGCCGGTGCTCATCGACACCGGCTCGCCCGGAGACGGCCCGGCCCTCGCGGCCGGTTGCGCCGCCGCCGGCGTGGATCCCGGTGATCTCGCCCTGATCCTCCACACGCACGTCCACTCCGACCACGGCGGCAACACGGCGGACTGGGCCCGGCGCGCGCGCTGCCCCGTGAGTCACCACGAGGGGGACCGGGCCCTGGCGACGCAGGGGCACAACGGCCCGCTCCGCGGCGTGGGCCTGCGCGGACGGCTGATGAGCCCGTTCTTCGCCCACGCGACCTTCCCGGCTTTCGCCGCCGACCTGCCCGTGACCGACGGGCAGCGCCTCGACGCGTTCGGCGTCGCGGCGACCGTGCTCCATACGCCCGGCCACACCCGCGGCTCGATCACGATCGTGCTGGATGCCGGGGACGCGATCGTCGGCGATCTGCTGATGGGCGGCTACCTCGGCGGGAAGGTCCGGGCGGGGAAGCCGAACTTCCACTATTTTGCCGAGGACGCAGCGACGGCGCGGCGCAGCCTCGACCGTGTGCTGGCCGTGACGCGCGGCCGGCTCCACGTCGGGCACGGCGGCCCCTTGGCCCACGCGGACGTCGTCCGCTGGCGGAACGCGCACCAACCCCGGGGCGGGGTGGCTCCGGACCACGGGCCCTCCTGAGTTCCGGCTGGGGCGGAAGCCTGCGGCCGGGGAATTTCCCGTAACCACCCCTCGCCCGGTTGCGCCTCTGGGGATGAAGCGCCGTCCCGGCCCGCAGCCTTGGCCGCACGGGAGGCGCATGACACCCAACCTTCCTCCCCGCTGCGCACCCGATGAAAAAACAGACTTTCCCGCGTCCCCTCCCCGCCCTGATCCGCGGTTACCTCGCGACGCTGGCACCGGCTGTTGCCGCGGCCGCGGCGGGCGACGGCAAGACCGGGGATGCCGCCCGGGCGCCGTCCGCCCGCGAACGCCTGCAGGCCGATCTCGCGGCGCTGAAGCTGACCCCGGAGCAAAAGGAACGGCTGACCCCCGTCCTCCGCGCGGAACTCGAGCAACTGGCCGCGCTGCGGGGCGATCAGAGCCTCGCCGGGCGCGAGCGGCTGCGGCGGTTGCAGGCCGTGCAGGCCGAGACCGTGCCGAAGGTGAAGGCGATCCTCACGCCGGAGCAGTTCGCCACGTGGGAACGGCAACGCGCCGCGGCGCGCGCGCAATGGCAGGAGCGTGCCCGCGACCGCCGCCGCTGACGCGGAATCCGCATCCGCCGCCTTTGGCTCCCCGCAACCCCCGCCCATGCCCGCCTCCCTCTCCCGCTTCCGGATCGCCACCGCGCTCGTCCTCGGAGTGGTGGCCGTCGCCCCGCTCCGGGCGGCGGCCCCGCCCGAACGCGACGCCAGCGTCCTCGAATTCCTCTCGATCGACGGGCGCCGCATCCCCGCCGTCCTCTCGATGCCGCGGGGCGCCGGCCCCTTCCCGGCCGTGGTGACCATCCACGGGGGCGAGGGGGACCGGGAGATCAACTACCTGCGGACGCTCGCCGTCGCCAACGACGCCACGCCCACCGTGACCGCCCTCAACACCCAACCGTGGGCGATCCTGTCGATCGATTACCGCAACGGGCTGTTCGGGCTGGAGGAGGAGGACGTCGTGGCGGGCATCCGTTTCGCCAAGACGCTCCCGCGCGTGGATCCGGCGCGCGTCGGCGTGCTCGGCGGGAGCCACGGCGGCAACCTCGCGCTGCGCGCCGCGACGAAGCTGGGCCGGGAGTTCCGCTGCGTCGCGGTGGGCTCCCCGTGGATGACGGATCCGTTCGTCTACATGCTCGGCCGGCCCGACGAGCCGCCGCTCTCGCTGCTCTCCGCCTCTTCCCGCCAGATCATCGTGGGGAACGGCCGCCAGCTCTACAGCGGGCTGCTGCGCCGCACCGGCTCGGAGGCCGAGGCGCGGCGCGTGATGCTGGAGTTCTCGATCGAGGCGAATGCGGCGAAGATTCTCGTCCCCTCGCTCTTTCTCACGAGCCTCGGGGATGAGCAGGCGCCGCACCTCCTGATCAAGCCGACCTTCGACCTGCTGCGCGCCGCGGGCCGCGACGTGACCGTGTTCACGGTGGAGCAGAGCCGCCACGGCTTCTACTGGGGTCGCGATGAAGGCGGGGCGCGCACGGGGCTCGGCCCGAAGACGGCGGTCGAGCTCGCGGAGGAGCAGGCGACCCGAGACCAGATCATCGCGTTCTTCACGCGGCACTTCGCCGCCGCGTCGGCTCCGGCCCAGCCGCCCGCAAGCCTGGTCAACCTGTCGGTGCGCGGTCGGGTGGGAACCGGCGACGAGGTGCTGATCTCCGGCTTCGTGCTGGGCGCGGGTGAGGCCCGGCCGGTGCTGCTCCGCGCGGCGGGGCCGGCCCTCGCGGGCGCACCGTTCAATGTCCCGGGCACGCTGGCCCGCCCCGTGTTATCCGTCTTTCGGGGCGGCCAGCGCCTCGCGACCAACACCGGCTGGGGCACGGCTCCCAACGCGGCCGAAATCCGCACCGCCGCGCAACGGGTCGGCGCGTTCCCGTTGCCCGAGGGCGGCGCCGACAGCGCGCTCCTCCTCACGCTGCCGCCCGGGGCCTACACGCTCCAGATCGCGGGCCTGAACGACACGGCCGGACTGGCGCTCGCCGAGGTCTACGAGTCGCCGTAAACTCACGCCCCCGGCACGAGGACCTTCAGTCCCGCCGTCCGGGCCAGGTCGCGCTGGCGGAGGTCAAAGGTGACGAAGAGCCGTGAGCCCAATTCGAGGGCGCTGGCGACGTGGAGAACATCAAGGGTCCGCGTGCCCAGCGTCCGGCTGTGCTCCCGGCTCAGCGCGGCCGCGCGGCGGAACACCGCCCGCCAGGGTA
>JBMTAG010000208.1:0-2934 GCA_049428505.1 Opitutaceae bacterium
GCCCGTGATGGGCACCAGCCCGATGGTCATGGCGATGTTCACGAACACGTGCACCCCGAAGAGCGCCGTCACGCCGATGGCGAGCAGCGTCCCGAGCCGGTCCCTTGCGGAATCGGCGATGCGTATGCCGTTGAACAACACTATCCCAAACAGGCCCAGGACCGTGAGGCTTCCCAGAAATCCTTTTTCCTCCGCGATGACCGCGAAGATGAAATCATTGTGCGCGACGGAGCGCGGCAGGTAACCCAGCTGGGCCTGCGTCCCCTCCGTCCAACCCTTCCCCACCAGGCCCCCGCTGCCCACCGAGATCAGCGACTGCCGCTGGTTCCAGCCGATGCCATTCGGGTCGTACTTGTCGGGGTTGATGAAGCTCAGCAGCCGGTTGCGCTGGTAGTCGTGCAGCGGCAGCCGGAACCAGGTCGAGTCCTCGAAGGCCCCCTTGTCCCGGGAGAAGGACTTGGCGTTCGCCTCCATGTAGGCCACGTATCGGCTGGTGTCCCACGCCACGGCCCCGACCAGGAGCAGGAACGCCCCCAGGGCCCCAGCGAAGAAACGCGGGGACAGGCGGGAAACGTAGAGCATCGAGAACACCATCGGGGGCAGCACGATCGCCGACTTCAAGTCGGGTTGAAGCAGGATAAGGATCATCGGCAGACCCACCGCAAGGGCCAATTTCCCCAGTGCCCCGAGCGACTGCGTCACGGTGCCGATTCGCGAGCGCGTGAGCACGCCGGCGACGATCAGCAGCACCGCGATCTTGGCGGTTTCCGACGGTTGGAAGGAGAAGGGCCCCAACGGAATCCACCGTTGGGCCCCCCAGCGCGAGGCCGCCTCGCCCGAGATGCCCGGGATCAGCACGATGATCAGCGGCACCAGGCAGAGCAGGTAGAACCCGTGCGCCACCCGCAGCCAGAAGCGGTAGTCGATCAGCGATACCACGAGGTACACTCCGGCGCCCACGCCTAAAAACACCAGCTGCTTGAACCAATCCTGCCGCAGCCACGACGCCGCGGCGCCCTGAGGGATCGAATGCTGGGCGGAATAGATGAACGCCACGCCGACCGCCCCCAGCGCCAGCAGCGCGACCGGCGTCAACCAGTCCCAATGGGAACGGGTGGCCGGCCGGAGGAGGCGGGCGAGCTCGGCGGCGGCGGCGGACAGGCGCACGGTGGGAGGAGGGTCCGCCGGGCGGGCCCGGGGGATTAGAAGGCGGAGCCGTCCGCCTTGGTGCCGCAGAAGGACACCTGGATTCCCAGTTCCGCGGCAAGCGCGGCCTTGGCGTAGAGGGCGAGGTCGGCGGCGCGGGCGTCGTGGGCGTAGGCCACCTGCAGGTGATTGGCCTGGTGGCGGGCCATCATCTGGTCGCGCGTCACCCCGTAGGTCACGGCGTGCAGGATCGGCCACTGCGGCGTGGTCTCGCGCCAGCGGCGCTCGGTTTCCTCGCGGGGCAGGGCGACGACGCGGGCGCGGCCGAGGTCCATCCGCAGGCGGCCGCCGGCGACAAAGATGCGGCTCCAGATGATCTCCCCGGGGCGGGCGATGCCGCGGACCGTGCCGCCGCCGAGGCGGAAGTACATCGGGGGCTGGCGCAGCGAGTCGGTGCCGCGGTAGCCGCCCAGGTGGTGGGCGGGCGGCGCGGCGCCGGAGATGAGGAACACCCAGACGTAGTCCGGCACGGTGCCGCTGCGGTCCTGATCGCCCCAGCGGAGGTCGTGGAGGGTGTTCTCCGCCGGTTGGCCGAGCGCCGTATGGACGCGCTGGGTGAACAGGCCGTCGAGTCCGGCGCATTCATCGACCTCGTTGAAGTGGGTGAACGGCTGGCCGGGGCGGATGACCTTGCCCGCGGCGTTGCGCACCGGGGGGCGGTCAGCGTTGTTGAGCAAGCCCTCCGCGAGATCGCTGGCGGGCAGGAGGTCCTTCAACCCCTGCTGGTACTGGATGCCCAGCGCGTCGCAGCCGAACTCATCGGCCAGGCGTGCCGCGGCGAGGTAGGTGCGGCATTGCCAGAGCACCTGGTTCTCCGTCAGCTCGGTGGCCTCGTCCGTACCGAGGTGAAACTTCATCCCCTTGCGCTGGAGCCAGTTATAGACGGCGCGCGCCTCCGTCTCCGGGATGGCCGTGGCCGCCGCGTAAAGGGCGGACTGGGAGAGGCGTTCCTTGTACACCCCGAGCGGGAAGAGCAGCTCGTCCGGGATGATGGCGTTGTACATTCCCATGCAGCCCTCGTCAAAGACGCCGAGGATCGCCTTGCGCGTGCGCAGCTCGGCCGCGAGGCGCCGGGCGAGGGCGGTCGCGCGCGCCGGGACCTTCGCCCGCGCGAAGGGCCGCACGTGCGGGGTGGCGTGGCGGACGCGGCCGGTGCGGAGCCACTGGCGCAGCCCGCGGAGGAAGAAGTCGTCCTCGAACCGCTCGCTCCAGAGCGTCGAGTAACGGACGCCTGCCTTGGTCAGGGAGCCGTTGAGGTTCAGCATCCCGACGAGGCCCGGCCAGGTGCCGCTCCAGTTCGCGACGGTCAGAATGGGGCCGCGGTGGCTGACGAGCCCGGCGAGCACGTGGTGCGAGTACTGCCAGACCGCCTCCGCGACGATGAGCGGGGTGGTGGGGTCAAGGCGCGCGAAGACCTCCATCCCCTCCTTCTGCGAGGCGATGAAGCCGTGGCGGCGCTTGGGGTCGTAAGGGTGGGCGCGGACAAGGCGGGCGCCGTGTTGCGCGAGGGCCGCCCCCAGCGCCTGCTCCATCGCGTGCTGCGCGGGCCAGCAGACTTCGTTGGCGGACTGGCGGAGGTCGCCGCTGGCGACGAGGTAGACTTTCATCGGGAAGGGAAGAGCCGAGGTCGGCGGGTGGACAGCCGAGAGTTCGTCGTCCGCTCCCCCGGGCGGCAACAGCAGAAATCGCGCGCCGCGTCGGCGCCGGCGGCCGGCGCTCGGGCCGGAG
>JBMTAG010000209.1:0-2918 GCA_049428505.1 Opitutaceae bacterium
GGCCACGGGGGCGGCGGCGGCGCGGCCGCGCGCCAGGGCCGCGTCCTGCACCGCGGGATCCCGGATAACGCCGCGACCGCGGTCCACCTCCGCCTTCCCGGCCTCGAACTGCGGCTTCACCAGGGCAACGAGGGTGCCACCCGGTCGCAGGAGCGGCCAGACGGCGGGGAGCACGGCGGTGAGGGAGATGAACGAGAGGTCCATCACGATCGCGTCGTACTCGGACCGCGGCAGGTCGGAGGCCCGGAGGTGGCGGGCGTTCACCTGCTCGAGGTTGGTCACGCGGGGATCCGCGCGGAGCCGCGCGTGCAGCTGGGCGCGGCCGACGTCCACGCAGGTCACCGCGGCCGCGCCGGCCTGCAGGACGCAATCCGTGAAGCCCCCGGTGGAAGCCCCGACGTCGAGCACCTGCGCGCCCCGCAGGTCGAGCGCGAAGTGGGCGAGGGCGGCCACCAGCTTCTCGCCGCCCCGGCTCACGAAGCGCGGCGGCTGGGCGACGCTCACGACAAGGTCCTCCGGCACCGCCTTGCCGGGTTTCTCGAGGCGGGTGGTGCCATGGCTCACGCGGCCGGCGAGGATCAGCGCCTGGGCTTGGGCGCGGGACTCCGCCAGGCCCCGGAGCAGCAGCAGTTCGTCGAGGCGCAGCCGTTTCATGTGCTTCCCTGCCGGGCCGGACTCCAGCAGGTGGTCCGACCGCCGATGGTGGCGCGCGCGAGCGGTTTTCCCGTGCGCGGGCAGCGGCCGCCGTCGCGCCAGCGGTGCAGGAAAAGCCAGGTCCGCGGGATGCCGACATTGAGGTCGGCGGGCAGGTGGTCCCCTTGGCCGGCGATCACCGCCAGCGCCTGCCGGCACACCTGCCGGCACTCGCGCCAGAGGCGGCGCACCTCGGCGGGGGTGAGCGCGCCCGCGGGGCGCGCGGGAGGAAGTGCGGCGCGCCAGAGGATCTCGTCCGCCATCCAGTTGCCGACCCCGGGGAAGCGCTCCTGCTGCAACAGCACCGCCTTGATCGGGGAGCGTCGCCGGCGCTGCAGGAAGGCGGTCACCGCGGCGACCGTGAACGCCGGGGACAGGATCGGCGGCGCAAGGCGGCGCCACCAGTCCGGGGCCGTCGGACCCTCGTGAAAGAGGATCCGGCCGAACATCCGCGGATCGCGGAACACGAGGGCGCGTTCGGCCTGGAAGAGCACGAGGTGATCGTGCCGCCCGGGCGCAAAGGTTGCGGGGGCGGCGAAGAGTTCCCCGGTCATGCCGAGGTGGACCCCGAGCCACCCGGAATCCCCGGCGTGGAAGAGCATCTGCTTGGCGGCGGCCGCCGAGGGGCCGAGCGGCCGCCCGGTCACCGCCCGCTGCAGCGCGCGGGCGTCGGTCCCGCGGAACACCTTCCGGTCCGCGTGCACGTGGACCCGCTGGATCACGGCGCCGGTGCCGGGCAGCGCCCAGCGTTTCCGGTAGAACTCGACCTCGGCCAGCTCAGGCATCGGTCCGCGGGGGGGCGGCCGCGAGGGCCGCGACCAGTTCCGTCAGGCTCGGCCAGACCGGGGTTCCGGCCGGGAGCAGCTGGCGCCAGGCCGCGGCGTCGTGCTTGCCGGTGCAGACCGCCGCGGTCCCGATGCCGGCGAGGCGGCCGGCCTCGAGGTCGCTCTCGCGGTCGCCCACCATCCAGCACCGGGACGGCTCCAAACGGTGCCGCGCGAGGCATTCCCGGATGAAGCGCGGTGAGGGTTTGCGGTAGACCTGGGGGTCATCCGGCCCCTCCGGGGCGACGCAGATCGCGTCGAACACCGGCCGGGGCAGCCCCAGCAGTTCCTCGAGGCGCGCGTTGCAGCGGTCCACGTCCGCGAGCTGGAACAGGCCGCGGGCGATGCCCGACTGGTTGGTGTGGAGGAAGAGGCGCAGGCCCAGCGCGCGGGCCGCGCTCAGGGCGGCGGCCACGCCGGGGATCAGCTCGATGCCCGCCGGATCCGAAACGTAGTGCCGGTCGAAGTTCAGCGTCCCATCGCGATCGAGGAACAGGGCTCCGCCCGCGAGGGGGCCTGGGGGCGGGGGCAGGTCGTGGAGGGTGATCATCGCCGGCCCACGTAGGCCGTGAGCTCGGCCGGGGTGACGGTGGCCGTGCCCAGCTTCCCCACCACCACGCCGGCCGCGGCGTTGGCGAAATGAGCGGCCTGCTCGAGCGAACTCCCCGCCGCGAGGGCGAGGACCAACCCGGCCAGCGCCGTGTCGCCGGCGCCGGAAACGTCGAAGACCTCGCGGGCCGCGGTCGGGATGATCTTCCGGACCTTGCCCCCGGTGCTGAGCAGCATCCCCTCCTCGCCGAGCGTGACCACGAGGTGGCGCGTCGCGTGCCGCTCGTGCAGGCGGGCGCAGACCTCGGCGGCAGGAAACGGCGCATGCGGGCCCGGTTCGAGGCCCGCGAGCTGCAGCGCCTCCCGCTTGTTCGGGGTGATGAGGTCCAGCCCGTGGAAAGCGAGGCCGCGCCTCGGCTTTGGATCGAGGGCGACCAACTTCCCCGCGGCCTGGGCGCAGCGTGCGAGCTCCTGGATCACCGCGTTGTTGACGATTCCCTTGGCGTAATCCGAGAGGATGACGGCGTGACAGGCGGCCAGCGCCGGGGCGATCAGGGCCGACAGCCGCGGCACCGGGACCTCATAGGCGGCCGGCGCGGCCTCCCGGTCCAGCCGGCAGAGCTGTTGCTGGCGCACGAGCACCCGCGTTTTCACGATGGTGGGCGCCTCCCCGGGCGTGGAGAGGGATTCGATACCGCGTTCCCGGAGCAGGCCCTCGAGGCGGCGGCCGCTCTCGTCGGCCCCGAAGTGTCCGACCACGGTGCACCGGGCGCCCAGCGAGGCGAGGTTCAGGGCGACGTTCGCCGCCCCTCCCGCGGTCCAGGAGTCGCGCGCGATGTCGATCACGGGGAC
>JBMTAG010000210.1:0-2862 GCA_049428505.1 Opitutaceae bacterium
CTGCAGCGGTGAGCTGCGGCTCGCCGGCCGCGATCCGCGCCAGCTCAGCCGCGCCCCCCGGCGGGGGGTGCGGGGGGCGGCCCGGGCCGCACGGGGCCCCCGCGCGCGGGCGGGGGGGCCTTTTGGCAGGCGGAGAGCGCCTAGAAGATGGAGATGGCGCGGGCGCTCTCGAAGACGACCCAGAATACCCCGCCGAGCAGCGTGAAGCGGAGGGCCCGCTTCACCAGGGCGCGGCTGCGCAGCACCGCGGAGAGGAGGTCCGCCCGCATGCGCGGGCGATTGGTGCCCGCCATGAAGCTCACGAAGTGCGGGTTGCGGAGATGGGCGGCGGAGGCGGGGTGGATCGCGGCGCGGGCCGAAGCCGGGCGCGGGAGCATTTGGGCGGGAGCTCGCGGCACGCTGGGACTGACGAAGTTTGGGGTGGTGATTTCAAGCGGAAAGCCCCTACGGTCCGGGTTTTTAGCGAGTTTTTTCCCACGATGCACCACTTCCGTTATTCCGGTCCCGACCTGCACTGCGAATCCGTCGACCTGGCCGCCGTGGCGCGCCTCTACGGCACGCCGACCTACGTCTACAGCGCGACCACGATGGAGGATAATTACCGTCGCCTGCAGCGCGGTCTGGAGGGGCTCGACGCCCACCTCTGCTACGCGATGAAGGCCAATTCGAACCTGGCCGTGCTGCGGCACTTCGCGAACCTCGGGGCGGGCTTCGACCTGGTTTCGGGCGGCGAGATCCGCCGGGTGCTGGCGGCGGGCGGCAACATCCGCGGCAGCGTGTTCGCCGGGGTGGGCAAGGCCGAGGCTGAGATCGCCCTCGCGCTGGAGCACGGGATCTTCTCCTTCCACGTGGAGAGTGAACCGGAGCTGGCGCGGATCAACCATGTGGCGGGCCGGCTCGGGGTGAAGGCGCCGGTGGCGATCCGGGTGAACCCGGACGTTGACGCCCACACCCACGCCAAGATCACGACCGGGAAGAGCGACAACAAGTTCGGCATTCCCCTCGCGCACGCCGCCGCGGCGTACGAGGCGGCCGCCCAGTTCCCGCACCTCGAGATCCGGGGCGTGCAGATGCACATCGGTTCGCAGCTCACGTCCGTCGCGCCGTTCGTCGAGGCGGTGAAGAAGGTCGCCCCCTTCGCGGCCGAACTGAAGCAGCGCTACGGCATCAAGTATTTCTCGATCGGTGGTGGCATGGGGATCATTTACCGCGATGCGCTCGCCAGCGGCGCCGCCCAATGGTGGGAGAGCCAGCCCGCCGATCAGCGGCCCCTCACCCCGGAGAGCTACGGGGCGGCGCTGGTGCCGCTGCTGCAGCCGCTCGGCCTGCGCATCCTGCTGGAACACGGCCGCTTCATGGTCGGCAACGCCGGGGCGCTCCTGGCTCGCGTCGAACACCTGAAGCGCGGGGCGAACCGGAACTTCCTCGTGGTCGACGCGGCGATGAACGACCTCGTCCGGCCCGCGATGTACGACAGTTACCACGAGATCGTGCCGTTGCACCGGGATTCGTCGCGGCGGGCGCTGGTGGCGGACATCGTCGGCCCGATCTGCGAGAGCGGGGACTGTTTCGCCAAGGAGCGGCAGCTGCAGGAATTGGGCGAGGGGGAGCTGTTGGCCTTCCTGAGCGCCGGGGCCTACGGCTACACGATGGCGAGCCGCTACAACACCCGGGGGATGGCCGCCGAGGTGATGGTGCGGGGCAGCACCTTCGAACTGGTGAACGCCCGCGAGACCTTCGAGCAGATCATCGCCGGCGAGAAGGTCCCGGCCTTCCTGCAGCGGTAACCCCCGCGACTGATGCGCTTCGTCGTGGCTGGGGCCGGTGCTTGGGGAACCGCCTTCGCGGTGCACCTGGCGCGCCTCGGTCATGCGGTGGCGCTCGTCCCGCGCCGGCCGGAGCAGGCCCGGGTGCTGGCCGCGGCGCGGGAGAATGCCGTGTACCTGCCGGGCGTGCCGCTGCCCCCGGGGCTGGAGCTCGCCGAGGATTTGCCGGGGGCCGCCGCCGGCGCCGCGGCCGTGTTGCTCGCCTGTCCCGCGCAGGCGTTGCGGGAGACCGCCGCGTTGGCCGGGTCCGCCCCGTGGCTCATCAGCCTGGCCAAGGGCCTTGAGGCCGGCACGCACGCCCGGCCCTCGGAGGTGATGGCCGCCGCGCGTCCGGGAGCCCGGGTCGCGACCCTTAGCGGCCCGACCAATGCCCTCGGCGTGGGCCGCGCCGATCCTTCCGCGATGGTGCTGGCGGCGGACCGGTGCGACGCGGACCTCACCGCGCTGCAGACCGCCCTCAGCGGCCCGGCCTTGCGGATCTACGCCTCCGATGACCTCCCCGGCGTGGAATACGGCGGTTGCCTGAAGAACATCTATGCCATTGCCGCCGGGTGCTGCGACGGCCTGCGGCTGGGGGACAACACCAAGGCCGCCCTGCTGACCCGGGCGTTGGCCGAGATGGTTCGGGTGGGCGGCGCGTTGGGGGCGCGGCCGGAGACCTTCTATGGCTTGAGCGGCTTCGGGGATCTGGTGGCCACTTGTTACGGCGGTTGGAGCCGGAACCGGGAGTTTGGGCAACGGATTGGCGAGGGCCGGCCGGTGGCCGAGTTGCTCGCGGGGCGCCGCACCGTGGTCGAGGGTTACCGCACCACCGAGGCCTTCGCGGCCTTGGTGCGGGAACGTGGACTCGAGGCGCCGATCCTGACGGAGACGCATGCCCTCCTGTTCACGGGTAAACCGCCCGCGGCCGCCTTGGACGCCCTGATGCGCCGTGGCCTCCGGCGGGAGTAAGGAGGCCGCACGAGGCGGGGTGCCAAGGTGGCCTTGGCAGTTGCCGCCTTTGGACAAAGGGGTCAGGCCGTTGTTCGCTGCTGGG
>JBMTAG010000211.1:0-2806 GCA_049428505.1 Opitutaceae bacterium
CGGTGAAGACCGGGGCCAAAATGGACTCGGGGGGGACGGTGACCTGGAAGCGGGTGGGTAGCGAGGAGTTGCCGTTGGAGTCGACTGCGCTGACCTCCAGAAAAACGGATCCGACGGCGAGGGGCGTAATGGTGAGGGTCGAACCAGTGAGGCTGGTCGCGACGATTCCCGAGACAACTTGGTTGGATAGATTAGGCAGAAAAGGGGGAGAGATGCGGAAGGAGAGTACCGCCGTGGGGTCTCCGACCGCCTGGGGGTAAACAGGGATGACGCGGGCCGTGGAAAGGATCAGAAGGTTACCTAGGCTGGGCGACGGTTGCGCGGCGGTGGGGGTGAATCCCCGGACGGGCAATTTGGCCAGGTCCGCATTCGGGCCGACGATGGTGATCGACTGGGCCAACGAATCGATCACGCTCATCCCGGAGCCCAGAACCCGCCCGATCACGGAGTAGCCGCCCGGCAAGTTGGCCGAGTTGTCGATGGTGTTGAAAAACCATTCACTGGTGGCGCCATTGGGATCATTGGCCGGTCGCGCCGCGGCGAGCGTGCCCCGGGCGAGGGGGAGGCGGGCCTCCAAGGCAACGGGCGCAGCGCGTTCGATGCTGGTCAGGTTGACCGTGGCGGAAAATCCCCCGCCCTGAACGATGGCCGGCACCGTCGTTCCGAGGTTGTCGATCCGGTGGAGGATCGTCCCGTCGTAGGCGTTGCGGCCGACGTAGCTCAAGAAGTTGGCGGCATTGAGCGGGGCCTCGGTCGATTGGACCTCCACATTCACGCGGCTTTGGGCGCCAAAATTGAACTGCACCACTTGGCCGACCACTCCGGGCACCCCGAAATGGGTGGTCAGGTTAATCTGCACGGCACCCCGATTCACAATCTGGTCCGGGATCGGTCGGGAGAGCGTCGGCAGGCTGGTCTGGGCCGCGGCCGGGAGGGCGATCAGGATAGAAACAAGCGCGAGCGGCAGCGGGAGGCGAAGGTTCATGGTGCAAGACTTTGGAGATAAGCGCGGGAATGCCAATCCCGATGTCGCGGCGACAGGGCGCGGCAACGCAATCGAGGTGGGCAGGAGGCGAGGATGCCGGAATGGCATTCGGAAAGAGTGGGTGCCGGCGGACGCTGGCGCACGCCCCCGGGCACCCGTACTTTCGCTGATCCGGCGGCGTTTTCGCTACTTAGCCCGATGCGGGACTCGCGCCGTGACCGGGTGGAGGGCCGGTGGGAGGCGGGGGAGCCAAGGGCCGCGCGGCAGGAGTGGGCAAAATTTGCCCGTCCGGGGCCGCCTTTGTGGGCAAGGGCTGCGCGGCGCGGGGTGTTTCGCATTCCGGTCTTGGCCACCTGCAACCCTGCCCGCTGCGCTGCGTCATCCCGCCCCGGATCCCCATGAAAACCCATCCCCGAGTGTATTCCCGGTCTGTCCGTCTGGCGGTGCTGCCGCTGGTCGTTGCCTCGTTGCTCTCCACCGTCGTTACGGCTCAGAATGCCCCGGGCGGCGGGGAAGATCGCCGTCGCCGCGGGGGCGAAGGGGGCGGGGACCGCGGTGGCTTTAATCCGCAAGAGATGCAGGCCCGGATGCTGGCCGGTCTCCGCGATCGGATGGAGGTCAAGGACGACGAGGAGTGGAAGTTGATTTCGGAACGGATCGCCAAGGTGTCTGAACTCCGGCGCAGCGCGCCCGGCGGTCCTGGAATGATGATGATGGGCCGGGGGCCCGGCGGACCGGGCCGCGAGGAGGGCGGGAGTGGCCGGGGTGGGTTCCGCCCGGGCGGCGGTTCCGCGGAGCTGACCGCGCTGGCGAGCGCCTTGCGGGACAAGTTGCCCGACGCCGAGATCAAGTCCCGGCTCGACCGCTTGCGCGACCAGCGCAAGGACAGCGAGGCGAAGCTCGCCCGCGCGCAGGAGGAATTGCGCGCCGTGCTCACGATGCGTCAGGAAGCGATGGCGGTGATGGCCGGGCTGTTGCCCTGATTCGCCGTGGTTGCCGCCTCCTCGCCCTCCGCCGCCCTGCCCGAGCCCCTGGCTCGCATGGTGGCCGCCCGCCAACTGACCGAGGCGGATGCCCGTTCCTATCTGCGCCAGCCTGGGGCCGCTGAAACCGGCGAGGAGGCGGTCCTGCGCTGGGTGGCCCGCGAGTACGGGGTTCCCTTCACGCGGCTCGACGAATTGGAGCCGGATAAGCAGGTGTTGGCCCTGTTTCCGGCGCGGCTGCTGCTGCGGGACGAACTGCTGCCCCTGCGGCGGATCGACCAGCAGATCGAGGTGGCGACCAGCCGCCTGTTCGACCCGCAGGGCCTCGATGGCCTGCGGGCCCTCACGGGGCTCCGCCTGCGGCCGGTGCTGGCGCCCGCGGAGGCCATCCAGCGGGAGATGAAGAAGCGGCTCGGGGTGGGCGCCGACACGATCGGCACGCTCGACGAGGAAGGGGGCCTGCAGGTGGTCGACGAGAACGCGGCCGCCGGGACCAACCTCGACGAGGCGGCGGAAGACGCCTCCATCATCCGGTTCGTCAACCAGGTGTTGAAGGACGCGATCGAGCTGCGCGCCTCGGACATCCACCTGGAACCCTTCGAGGAGGAGTTGCGAATCCGCTACCGGATCGACGGCGTGCTGCAGGAGGTGCCGGTCCCGGCGCAGATCAAGAAGTTCCAGCCGGCGATCGTGGCGCGGGTCAAGATCCTCAGCCACCTGAACATCGCGGAGAAGCGGCTGCCGCAGGACGGGCGCATCAAGGTCCGGATCGAGGCCGCCGAAGTCGACATCCGCGTCTCGATCATCCCGATGCTGCACGGCGAGGCGGTGGTGATGC
>JBMTAG010000212.1:0-2770 GCA_049428505.1 Opitutaceae bacterium
CATTCGAAAGACCTTTGCACTAAAAAAATAGGGCAGGAGCCTCAGTCCGCAGACCGTCGGAGCGGAGGCCCCGGTCGTGCCCTTGAAATGACCCTCGGGACGGCATTTGCCTTGCCCCGGAGTGTCCGGCCGCGGGAGATGGGGTTTTTATGGCCGAATCCGGGCGTCACCCTTTTCTGCAGGGCCTCAGCAAGCACCGCGGCGCGCCACCCACGGTGGTCGTCATCTTCGGCGCCTCTGGCGACCTGACTGCGCGTAAGCTGCTCCCGGCGGTCTACAACCTGAGTCACGACAACCTCCTGCCGGCGGATTTCCACCTGGTCGGCTTCGGGCGCAAGGCGATGGCGGATGGGGAGTTCCGGGCGCTGGCGGAGGCGGCGGTGAAGGAGTTCTCGCGCCGGGAACCGGACGCGGCGGTCTGGGCCCGGGTGGCGGCCCGGACCTCCTACGTGGCCGGCGGGTACGATGAGCCGGCGGCCTACCAGCGACTCGCGGCCCAATTGGCCGAACTGGAGCGCGAATTGGGGCGGGACCTGCAGCGGATCTTCTACGTGTCCACCCCGCCCTCGGTGTTCGCGGCGATCATCGAGCAACTCGGCGCGTGTGGCTTGGCGGCGGTCCACCGGGACACGCCGTTGCATTCCAAGGTCATCATCGAGAAGCCCTTCGGCAAGGACCTGGCCTCGGCGGTGGCGCTCAACGCCGCCATTCGCGGCGTGTTCGCCGAGCAGCAGGTTTACCGGATCGACCATTATCTCGGGAAGGAGACGGTGCAGGACCTGCTGGTGCAGCGGTTCGCGAACGCGATCTTCGAGCCGCTGTGGAACCGCAACTTCATCGCCAGCGTGCAGATCACGGTGGCCGAGGAGGTGGGGGTGGGCTCGCGGGGCGGGTATTACGAGCAGAGCGGCTGCCTGCGGGATATGCTGCAGAACCACACGATGCAGCTGCTCGCGCTGACCGCCATGGAGCCGCCGGGCTCCCTCGCCCCGGAGGCGATCCGGGACGAGAAGGTCAAGGTCCTCAATGCGATCCAGCCCCTCGCCGTCGGGCCGGGCGGCGATGTGGCGCGCGCCCAGTACGCAGCGGGGATGGTCGCGGGGCGGCCGGTGCCCGGGTACCTGCAGGAGGCGGGGATCGCCCCGGAGTCGGCGACCGAGACCTACGCGGCGCTGCGGCTCTCGATCAACAATTGGCGCTGGCAGGGGGTGCCGTTTTACCTGCGCTCGGGCAAGCGGCTGGCGCGGCGTGTGTCCGAGATCGCGGTCAACTTCCGGCGGCCGCCCGGGACCCTCTTCGCGGGCGAAACCAGTCGCTTCGACCTCGCGGCCAACACCTTGGCATTCCAGATCCAGCCGGACGAGGGCCTGAGCCTCATCCTGAACACGAAGATCCCGGGGCTGGAGACGCGGACCCAGCCGGTGAAGATGAATTTCCGGTACGCGACGACCTTCGGTTCCAACACCGCCGAGGCTTACGAGCGTCTGGTGCTCGATGCCATCATCGGGGATGGCACCCTGTTCATTCGGGGGGATGAGACGGAGGCTTCCTGGCGCCTGTATACGCCCGTATTGGAATCGTGGCGGGCGGCGGGGCGCGAGGGGATGGACACTTATCCGGCGGGCAGTTGGGGCCCGGCGAGCGCGGACGCCTTGCTGGCGGGCGCGCAGCACCGCTGGCGGCAGCCCTGAACCGGGTCACGCTGGCTTATGGAGGCGATCTTCGAGGCGTTGCCGGGGTTGGAGGTGCCGGTGGGCGGCATTGGGCGGAGCTTGGCGCGGATGTGGGCGGACGAGGCGGCGGGGGGGCGGCCGGCGCCCGAGGCGGAGGATGCGAAGGCAACGCAGGTCAACTTTGTGCTGCACCTGGGCTTCAACACCGATGCGGCGGACGCGGCGCGGCAGTTCGCGACCGTGGTGCGGTTTGCGCAGCGGTATCCCTGCCGGGTGGTCGTGCTCTGTCCGCGGGCGCCGGACGCCGGTGGGCCGCCGCTGCGGGCCAAGGTGTACGGCGAGTGTTTTCTCGGGCGGACGCGGGCGGACAAGCGGTGCGTCGAGTTCGTGATGTTGAGCTATGACCGCAGCGCCCGCGCGCAATTGGAGGATCAGGTTTCGATCTGCCTCTCGACGGACTTGCCGCTTTACTATTGGGCGCATCGGTTCGCGGACAGCGGGCGGCTGGCCGATTACCGGTTTTTATTGGGGCAGGCGAAGCGGGTGATCTTGGACAGCGCGGAGGCGCCGGCGGACGCGTTCCGGTACCCGTGGCCGAACCCGGCGGCGATCCGGGATTTGGCGTATTGCCGGGTGTTGCCCGTGCGTCAGGGCGTGGGGCAGTTCCTCGCGGCCTATGCGCCGACGGTGCTCACGGAGGGTCTGAGCGGCGTGGAGGTGGTGCACAAGGCGGCATGGCGCGCGGAGGGGCAGGTGCTGGCGACCTGGGTGGGGGAGCGGTTGGCGGCCTGCGGTTGGGCGGCGGGGCCGGGTGGGGTGGAGGTGCGGCAAACGGTGGAGGCGGGCGTCGATCTGGGCTTGCGGTTCCGGTATGCGGGGGTGGCCAAGGAGTTTGCGTGGAGCGGCGATCTGGCGGCGGGTCAGTCGCATTTCCGGGCGGATTTCGGCCAAGGGCGGACGGAATTGACGGCGGGGTTGGCGTTGTTGGCGCCGGAGGTGGCGCTGAGTGAAGCGATGTTTTTCTGAGGTGGGGAAGCTGCATCGCTCGGCGGACGGGGCACGCGGGAGTCACGGACCGGGGCGACGCGCCCCAGCCA
>JBMTAG010000213.1:0-2674 GCA_049428505.1 Opitutaceae bacterium
CACCGTCCCCCGCGCCCTCAGGCCCGGCACGCCAGCACGTAGACCGCCCCCCGCTCGGTTCCGATCGCCAGGAAGGCGTCATCCGGGCTCCACGCCAGACGCGTCGCCGGACTCGGCATCCGCACGGTCGCCCGCAACGGCTGCCGCCGCTCCGGACTCCACAACTGCACCGCCCCGTCCGCGCTCCCGGTGGCGAGCAGGCCGTGGGTGTTCTGGAACCGCACGGCACACACCGGAGCCTCGTGCGGCAACATCACCGGCTCGCGCCCCTCCGGACCCGCGCCGGCGCAGTCCCACACGCACGCGTCGCGGCCCCCGCTCGTCGCCAGCCAGCGGGAGGAATAATCGAAGGACAGGAACTTCACCTTCCCCTCGTAGCCGCTCATGTGGAACTCGAGGTCCTGCTCCGGAATCCACAGGTGGACGCTCGGATCCTGGTTCCCCGAAACCAACCAACGGCCATCCGGCGACCACACCAAGGCGTGGATGCCATTGTTATAGACCAGTTCCTTCTGCCGCAGGCCATCGTCGGCGTCCCAGAGCGTGACGCCCCCATAGCACGCCGCGGCTAGGGCCCCTCCCCGCGGATGGGCGGCAAGGGCGGTGAGCGTCTTGCCCGATGGAGGCATGGTCCGCAGCACGGTTCCATCGGCGCCGAGCGCAGTCAGGCTGCGGCCCGCGGCGGCGAACAGCCGCGCCGGCCCGGCCGCACCGCCGGGAGCAGGCGGCGTGGCCGCGACCCACGCAAGCTGCTCGACCCAGTCGGAGCCGAGGGGAGTCGTGCCCAGGTGCTGCCCCGCGACGGGATCCCAGCGCTTCACGCTGCCGTCCTGGCCCCCCGAGACGAGGAGCGCGGGACCGGGCCCCGGCGCCCACGCGAGCGCATTGGTGCCCTGCTCGTGCCCCGGCAAGGGATGGAGCAACCGGCCGTCGGCGAGGGCGTGGAGCGCGATCGGACCGGCGGCACTCGCGGCGGCCAGCACCGGCCCGCCGGGCAGGCCCGCGGGGGACCAGCCGAGGTCGATCACATAGTCATCGAGCGTCGCGGCCCAGTGTTTGGTCAGCTCCATCCGGCGAGCGTTGGCGGCGACGCGCGCCTTGTCCACCCCGCGGGCGCGGCGACGGCGCGGCGGGCAGGAAAATCACCCCCGCGCGCAGGCCGGGCTTGCGCTCGTTCGGGCCCGCCCAAAGGCTCGGCTCATGCGGCGCCGATCGGCGGTGCCGCTCCCCTGCCCCCCTTTCCCCTATGGACTGCACCTCGTACCTGAACCGTCGCGACTTCCTGCAATTCTCGGCCGTGGCCGCCGCGCTGCTCGCCTTCCCCGGCTGCGCCACGCTGGCCAAACAGCCCCGCAAACCCCGGCCGATCGCCGCCGGCGCCAAGGTCCGCTTCGCCCAGATCGGGTGCGGCGGCAAGGGCTTCAGCGACGCGATGGCCCAGAAGGACGAGGAGGTCGTGGCGCTGTGCGACATCGATGAAACGCGCCCGAACCTGAAGAAGCTGCGCGAGGCCTTCCCCAAGGCGAAGTTCTACACGGACTACCGCAAGATGCTGCTGGAGATGGACGGCCAGATCGACGCCGTGGGCATCGCGACGCCGGACCACATGCACTTCCTGCCGGCCTACATGGCGATCATGCTGGGCAAGCACGTCTACATCCAGAAGCCGCTCACCCAGACGGTCGGCGAGGCCCGCGAACTCCTGCGCCTGGCGCGTCTGAACGGCGTCTGCACCCAGATGGGCAACCAGGGCCACGCCGGCGAGGGCATCCGCCTCGTGCGCGAGTGGTTCCAGGCCGGCCTCCTCGGTGAGGTCCGCAACGTCGAGATCTGGACCAACCGCCCGGTCTGGCCCCAAGGCATGCAGGAGTGGCCCAAGACGGGCACGCCGCCCGCGGGCTTCAGCCAGGACCTGTTCCTCGGTCGCGCCCAACAGCGCCCCTACAGCCCGGACATCCATCCCTTCAAGTGGCGCGGGATCATCGATTACGGGTGCGGCGCCCTCGGCGACATGGCGTGCCACATCATGGATGCCGCCTATTGGAACCTCGAGCTGGGCCAGGCGACCTCGGTCACCGTCGAGCTGAAGAAGATCGACCAGAAGAGCACCGTGGCCTTCCCGAAATCGGCCGTCGTCGAATACAACTTCCCCGCCCGCGGCAAGCTGCCCCCGGTGAAGCTGATGTGGTCCGAAGGCGGCGAGCGCCCCGAGACCCCCGCCGGCCTCAAGCAGGACAACCGCCAGCTGGCCAAGGGCGGCCAGCTCCTCATCGGCTCCAAGGGGACCGTCTACGACGGCAACGACTACTGCAACAGCCCCCGCTTCATCCCCGAGGCGCAGCACAAGGCGCTGGTCGACGGCGGCAAGCTCCCGCCCAAGACCGTGGCGCGGGTGCCGGAGAACAATCCCCACAAGGAGTGGATCACCGCCATCCGGAAGAACGATCCGACCCATGCCGGCTCCAACTTCGAATACTCGGTGCCCTTCACCGAGACCGTGTGCCTCGGCACGATGGCCATCCTCGCGGGCGGCAAGTTCACCTTCGATCCCGCCAAGATGACCACCGGGCGCCCCGAGGTCGACGCCCTGCTCTACCCGACCTACCGCAAGGGCTGGGAGATGGATGCCCCGATGGCCTGAGGCGCACCTCCCCGTCGTCCTGCTCCTTCCGGG
>JBMTAG010000214.1:0-2666 GCA_049428505.1 Opitutaceae bacterium
ACGCCACCGCCACGCTCTACCGGGTCTGGCGCGCGCCCGCTCCCGCCGACCCGTGCGGCGGCCGCGGAGCCACCCCCGCCTTCGCCGAGGACTACGCGGCGGTGATCCAGGGCCTCCTGGACCTCTACGAGGCCGGCTTCGAGATCCGCTGGCTCCAGTGGGCCGAGCGCCTGCAGGCGCGGATGGACGCCCGGTTCTGGGACGAGGCCGGCGGCGGTTACTTCAACTCGGCCGCCGACGATCCGTCGCTGGTCCTGCGCCTCAAGGAGGATTACGACGGCGCGGAACCCGCCCCGAGCAGTATCGCCGCCCTCAACCTGCTTCGCCTCGGCGCCCTGCTGGGCGACGGCTCCGGGCATCGGGAACGCGGTCTCCGCACCATCGAGGCGTTCCGCGGCCGCTGGGAACGGGCCCCGCACGCCGTCCCGCAGCTCCTCTGCGCGTTCGAACTGGGACTCGAATCTCCCCGTCACGTGGTGCTGGCCGGCGATCCCGCGGACCCCGCGTTCCAGGCCCTCGCGGCCGTCGTGGCGGAGACGTTCGGCCCGCGCCGCAGCGTCCTGGCCGCCGATGGCGGCGAGGGTCAGCGCTGGCTCGCGGCCCGCTCCCCGTGGCTGGCCGAGATCCGGGCCCCGGGAGGGCGTCCGGCGGCCTTCCTCTGCGAGGAGCAGCGCTGCCTGCCGCCGGTCGCGGATCCCGCCGCGTTGCGGGATCTGCTGGCGTCCCCGGACGGAAGGAGTGCGGCCTTGTGAGCGAGGAACGCCTGCTTCGGCTCGAGGAGAAGATCGCCTACCTCGAGCGGCACGTCACCGCCCAGGACCGCGCGATGCTTGAGCTGACCGAGGAACTCGACGCCTTCCGCCGCGAGGTGCGGCGCCTGCGCGAGGCGCGGGCGGAAGCGGGCTCCGCCCCGGAACCGGCCGAAGAGCGCCCGCCGCACTATTGAGCCCGGCCGGGCCGGGCTCAGAACGAGGCCGTGACCTCCTGCAGGTAACCCGGGTCGAGCACCTGCTCGCCCAAGGTGGAGCATTCGAGCTCGTCGTTCTTGTAGACCCGGAAGCGGATCGGCCCGCTTGCCTCGCCGGTTTCCCAGCGCCACTTGCCGATCGAGATGAACTGCAGCGGCACGCCGCGTTCCCAACTCAGTCCGGGCCCGTCGCCCCGGATGAACAGCCGGTTGCCGATGCCGATGTAGGCCGTGACGAGCAGGCGCGTCGCCCCGTCCGAAGTCAGCGTGCGCTCGACGGTGCCGGGACTCGCCGGGGGGCTGTCCTCGAAGCCGAAATCCAGCGTGGGCTGCGGCTCGGGCTCGACCCGGCGGATCGGGCGCTTGCGCGGGGCGAGCGGCGGCGGAGGTTCGGGCGCCGGGGCGGGCGGCTCGGGCAAGGGATCCGCCGGCGGCGGAGCCAACGGGGTCACGGCGGCCGGGACCTCCGAGGGCCGCTCTCCCGGCGCCGCGGGCTCCGGGGTGGGTGTCGCCAAGGCGGGCTGGGCCTCGGGGGCCGAGGGAGGCGCGGGCGGCGCAGGTGGTTCCGCGGGTGCCGGGGCCGGCTCGGCGGCGACTTCCGGGGCGGGAATGGGTACGGCCGCTGCGGGTTCGGGGGCGGCGGCGGATTCCACGCTTCTGGAGGCCGCCTCGGCAGCTGCCGGCGGCATTGCCTGATCCGGGGCGGGAACGGGTGTCTCCTCGCGCCGAGGGCGGCGGGGCTTGCGGGGGGAGGGGAGGGTGACCTCGCCGGTGGCGATCTCCGCCGCGGGTGGTTCAGCCGGCCCGGCCGCTTCGGTGCGCGGCAAAGCCGCGAGGCGCGTGAGGCGTTCGTCGAGGGCCGCGAGTTGCGCCTTGGTGGTTTCGCGCCACGCGGCGGTCGTGGCCTCCGCCGCGGCGGCCAGGCTGGCGCGGGCCTCGCGCAGCTGCGCTTCCAGGGCCGCCCCGCCTTCTTCCCGGGCGGCGGCGATCGCCTGCTGGAGCCGCGCGGCGCTGTCCGCCGTCTCCCGCTGGAGGGTCGCGACCTGTTTGGCGGCGGCGGCTTCCAGCCGGGTCAGTTCCGTGGCGGTGCGCGCAATCTGGGCGACGGCTGCTTCGATCCGCGCCAGTTCGCTGCCGCGGAGCGCGGCCAATTCCTCCTCCAGTCCCGCCCGCGCGCCCTCGTCCGCCTCCGTTAGCTGCCCCTGCAGGGCCGAAACCCGTTCCTGCAGCCGCTCCGGCAACTGCTCCGCCTCGCGCAGGGTGCGCCGCGCCAGCTCGGCAATTCCATGCAGGCTGCCGGTGGCGATGCTCACCTGCTGCGCGGATTCCCGCACCGTCTCGGCCAACGCCTCGAGGGCCCGTTGCCGTTCATCCAGGGCGGTGTTTTTCGCCCGCTCCACGCGCAGCACCAGGGGCACGAGGCCCACGAGGATGCCCAGCAGCACGCAGCCGACGATCGCCACCAGCGCGCCCGTGGACAGCGGGGCGGGGCTGGCCCAAGCCACGATCGCCGCGGCGCCGAGCAGCGCGAGGTCCGTGAGGATGAAGAGCCAGGTGGGCAGGCCGGGGGGCGGGGAAGACTTCATGGGAAAGCCCGGGGCGGCGTCATCCGGTTCGCCCGCGGCTGAACCGAGGGCGCCTCGCCGGCGGGTGGGGAGGATTTGCGCCCGCGCCCCTCCCGGCTCAAGGGCAAAACGGC
>JBMTAG010000215.1:0-2634 GCA_049428505.1 Opitutaceae bacterium
GCGCCCCGCGGATGCAGCATACCCGTGGCTATCGGACGGGCCGCCCAGCCACCTATTTTGCCTTGCACCGGAAGGGGTTTTTCGTGCCGCCCCGCTCGCGCGGAGGCGCGGTGGGCTCTTACCCCACCTTTTCACTATCACCCGGCGCCGCGCCCGAGGACGCGACGCCCGGCTACCTGTTTTCTGTGACACTGTCCGTCGACGCGCCTTGACGCGCGCCGCCTGCGCTCGCCTTGCGGCTGGCGCAGCATCCTGCCCTGCGGTGTCCGGACTTTCCTCTCCGAACTTCTGGCCGGCGCGGCATCACCCGCGCCTTGGGATCAAAGAACTCGGAGCGACGACCAGGCCCCAAAGCCGCCCCGACCGTGCCCGCCACCCCGACCGACGCAAGCCCGCTCCACCACCCGTAAAAAAACCGCGAATGCGCCCGCGCACCGGCGCCGGGGTTGGAACCCGCCTGCATTTCACCAGTCTTTCCTGCGACCCATGCGTACCGCCGCCTCAAGTCCATTTATGAACCTTCGCCGTCTCTTCCCCTCCCTCCTCATCTTTCTCCCGGCGGTCGTCTCCGCCCAGACCGCCACCGCGCCGACGATCACCACCCAGCCGGCCGGGGTCACCGCCATCGTCGGCGGGAACGCCACCTTCTCGGTCGTCGCCGCCGGCACCGCCCCCCTCGCCTACCAGTGGCTCAAGGGCGATACCTCCCTCCCCGCCGGCACCGCGGCCTCCCTCACGCTGACCAACCTCACCGCCGGCGACGCCGGGGCCTACAAGGTCCGCGTCACCAACACCGCCGGCTCGGTCACCTCCAGCTCCGCCAACCTCACCGTCAACGCCGCGCCCGTGGCGGGGACCAAGCCGGCGATCACCACGCAGCCGGTCTCGAAGAGCGTGGCCACGGGCGCCAGCCACACGTTCAGCGCCGCGGCCACCGGCACCGCTCCCCTCACCTACGCCTGGTACAAGGAGGGGCGTCTGGTCTCCTCGGGGTCGAATGCGGACCTCGTCTTCGCGAGCGTCGCGCCGTCCGACGGCGGCACCTACCGCCTCGTGGTCTCCAACGCCGCCGGCAGCGCGGTCTCCGAGTCCGCCTCCCTCACCGTCACCGCCGCCTCCGGCGGTGGCTCCGGCAGCGGTTCCGGCGGCGGTCCCGGCGGCGGCTCCTCCCCGGGCTCCGGCTCCACCCCGGCGGCCACGGCCCCGGCCATCACCACCCAGCCGGCCGCGACCACCGCGAGCTCCGGCACCAAGGTCACGTTCTCCGTCGTCGCCACCGGCACCGCCCCCCTCCGCTACCGCTGGTACAAGGACGGCCGCGAGATCGAGCGGGCCGAGTCCGCAACCTATGAACTCAGCAGCGCCCGCGTCGATAACGCCGGGCTCTATTCCGTCCGGGTTTCCAACAGCGCCGGCTCCATCACCTCCGCGCCCGCCGCCCTCACCGTGAACGGCGCCGCCACGATCACCACGCCCCCCACCACCCAGGTGGTCAACTCCGGCACCGACGCCACCTTCACCGTCGCCGCCACCGGCACGGACCTGACCTACGCGTGGAAATTCAACGGCCGCACGGTGCGCGGCGCCACCAGCGCGACCCTCAAGGTCACCAATCCCGGCGTACTCGCCGAGGGCATCTACACCGTGACCGTCTCGACCCGCGGCAGCAGCGCGGCCGCCGCCTCCGCCGCCCGCCTCTCCGTCACCACCGATGCCCGGCTGGTCAACATCGCCACCCGCGGCCAGGTCGGCGAGGGCGACGACGTGCTGATCAGCGGCTTCGTGACCCGGGGCGCCCAGGAAAAGAAGATCCTCGTCCGCGCGATCGGCCCCACCCTCAACACCGCCTTCGGCGTGACCGGCGCCCTGGCCGCGCCCCGCCTCACCCTCTCCAGCACCGGCCGGGGCGGTGGCGTCCTCAAGACGAACGCCGGCTGGGGCGGCGCCGCCGACCTGGCCGCCGTGTTCCCGCAGGTCGGGGCCTTCCCGCTGGCCGACAACGCGCTCGACGCCGCGATCCTCAGCTCACTCGGCGCCGGCACCTACACGGGCGCGGTGTCCGCCCCCGCCGGCGTGCGGGGGGTCGCCCTGCTCGAGGTGTACGACGCCGACGCCGGCTCACCCGCCGCCGAGATCGTGAACCTCTCCACCCGCGCCCTCGTCGGCGCGGAGGCCGCCGGCACCCTGATCGCCGGCTTCGCGATCCGCGGCACGACCTCGGACACGGTCCTCGTCCGCGGGGTCGGCCCCAGCCTCGGCCGTCTCTTCGGCCTCAGCCGCGCCATCGGCGCCACCCAGGTCACCGTGTACGACGGCCGCGGCCAACGCGTCGCCGGCAACAGCGTGTGGACCCGAAACGACGACGATGACGACGATGACGACGACAGGGACAAGGACCGGGACGATGACGACAAGAGCTCGGACATCGAGGCCGCCAGCGACCGTTCGGGCGCCTGGCGCCTGCCCCGCGGCACGAGCGACTCGGCGCTGCTCCTGACTCTGGCCCCGGGCGTCTACACCGTGCACGTGACCGGCGTCCGCGGGGCCTCGGGCACCGGCCTGGTGGAAGTCTTCGAAGTCCGCTGAGCGGACCTGCCCGCGGCCGCCCTCCCGGCGGCCGCGGCCCCCGCCGGG
>JBMTAG010000216.1:0-2596 GCA_049428505.1 Opitutaceae bacterium
CGAGGCAATCGTCGGGGAAGGTGGAGCGCTGGCGCAGCCAGTCGTCGAGGCAGCACGGGTTGGTGAGGGCCTCATGGAGGGCCGAGCCGAAGTCGTAGGAGCGCTCGTCGTAACCGGCCGCCTCGAAGGCCTCGTCGACCCCGAGCATCACCGAGAACATCCGGGCCCGGATGGGTGGGATGTAGACCTGGGTGATCTCGACCGTCGGGTCCTCGAGGTGGGAGGCGCAGGCCGTGGCGTCGCTGGTGTGGTGGGAGCGGCAGGGCTGCGGCCGGCCGGCGTAAATCGAGCAGGACCCTGCCTGGAGCAGCGGGCAGGCCTGGCGGCTGTCGTCCCGTTGGGTGCCGGTGAAGGCGGCGACGCGGCCGCGGTGGGCGGCAAGGCGGTCCACGGCGTCCGCGAGGGCCTGCGGGGAGAAGTTGAGCTGCAGGTGGTCGGCGGCGAAGAGGACCTCATGAGCCTGGGCGTCGACCGGCACATGGCAGCAGGCGGCGCAGCCGGCGCGGCAGGCGACGGCGGCGCGGGCGTCCGCGGGGGCGGCCGCATAGGCGCGATCGAGCTCGGCCGCGCTCCAGCGGAGGGCGTCCATCAGTTGGCGGGGCGAACGGAGGCGGCGCAATCGGGGCCCGAGTTGGGCGAGGGTGCGGTCGTAGAGGTCGGAATCGTCGGCGGCAGGGGAGGGAACGGGCATCGGCCCCCAAGCCGTCGCAGGAAGCGCGGGAATGGCGACTGAATACGGCCGGGCGCCCGCGTTGCGGTTGCGTTCGCCGGCGCGGTCAGTCAGCTCTGCCGCCGTGCAGGCCGCCGCATTGCTCACCCTTTCCCCGTCGCTCGCCGCCTTCGCCCCGTTCTTCCGCCCCGAGGCCGCCCCCTGGGAGTGGCTGCGCCGGCTCCCTGAGGCGCTCGCGAGCCTCCCGTCGCCCGCGCCGCTCAGCGGGCTGCCGCCCGGGGTGCACGTCGAGGGCCCGGTCTGGCTGGGCGCAGGGGTCCGCCTGCCGGCTTACGCCACGCTGCTCGGCCCGACGTGGATCGGGCCCGGGACCGAGATCCGCCCGGGAGCCTACCTGCGCGGGAATGTGATCGTCGGCGCCGGGGCGGTGCTGGGCAACGCGTGCGAGTTCAAGCACTGCCTGCTGCTGGACGGGGTCCAGGCCCCGCATTTCAACTATGTCGGCGATTCGATCCTCGGGGAACGCGCCCACCTCGGGGCGGGCGTCATCTGTTCCAACCTGCGTCTCGACCAGCAGGAGGTCACGGTGCGGACGCCAGAAGGTCTGGTGGCAACCGGGCTGCGGAAGTTCGGGGCCGTCCTGGGCGACGAAGCGGAGGTCGGCTGCAACGCCGTGCTCAACCCCGGCACGATCCTCGGCCGGCGGTCCCTGGTGATGCCCACGACCGCCTTTGCGGGCTTCCTGCCCGCCGGCACCATCGCCCGGTCGCGGGCCGTCCTGCAGACGTTTCCGCGCCGGGACTGAGCCGCCCTGTCTTTCCGGGCTTGCCGGGGTTTGCCCGGGCTCCCTACCTGACCTTTCGCGATGCGCACGCTCACCGGTATCCAGCCTTCCGGCACCCTCCACATCGGCAACTACTTCGGCGCGATGCGCCCCGCCATCGAGGCCCAGGCCCGGGGGGAGTGCTTCTATTTCATCGCTGATTACCACTCGATGACCACCGTCACCGACCCGGAGGAGCGTCGTCGCCACACGCTCGGGGTCGCCCTTGACTGGCTGGCCTGCGGCCTCGATCCCGCGCGCAGCGTGTTCTGGCGCCAGAGCGACGTGCCCGAGGTTACGGAGCTGGCGTGGATCCTCGGGACGCTCACGCCGATGGGCCTCCTGGAGCGGGCGCACAGCTACAAGGACAAGACCGCCCGCGGCATTTCGCCGAACTTCGGCCTCTTCGCGTATCCCGTGCTGATGGCGGCGGACATCCTCCTCTATGACACGCAGCGGGTGCCCGTGGGCCGCGACCAGAAGCAGCACCTCGAGATGACCCGCGACATCGCGATCAAGTTCAACCAGACCTACGGGGAAACGCTGGTCGTGCCCGAGGCGGAAATCCGCGAGGACCTCGCGGTGATCCCCGGCGTCGACGGCCAGAAGATGAGCAAGAGCTACGGCAACACGATCGACCTCTTCGGGGACGAGAAGGTGCTGCGGAAGCGGATCATGGGGATCGTGATGGACTCGCGTCCGCCGGCCGAGCCCAAGCCCGACGCGGACCGCAACCTTGCCCTGCAGCTCCTGCGCCTGTTCGCGCCCGCCGAGGTGGCCCGCGACTTCGAGGACCGGCTGCGCGCGGGCGGGCTGGGTTACGGGGACCTGAAGAAGGCGCTCTTCGAGCATTACTGGAACACCTTTGCCGCCGCCCGCGCCCGCCGGGCCGAGCTGGCCGCGAACCGCGATCACGTGGAGGCGGTGCTGCGCGATGGCGCCGCGCGCGCCCGGCAGGTCGCCCGCGAGGTGCTGGGCCGCGTCCGCCGGGCGAGCGGGCTGGAGTAATCCCGGGGGGTGGCGCCCGCGGGTGAGGAATCAGGCGGAGACGCGGCGGCCCACGATCACCAGATCCCGCGCCTGCCCGTCGAGGATGGCCACTT
>JBMTAG010000217.1:0-2575 GCA_049428505.1 Opitutaceae bacterium
GCCGTTCCAGCCGCCGCCGTGGATGTAGACCAGCAGGGGCGTCGGCCGGTCCGACTGGGCGCGCCAGAAATAGATCACCTGCATCCGGTGCGGACCGTAGGCCACGTTTTCATCGGGCGGGACCGGCAGCGGATACTTCAGTTTCTCCGGATCGCTGGCCGCGGGCGCCTTGGCCGCCGCCGCGGCAGGAGAGGGCGCCGCGGGAGCCGCCGCGCAGAGTGCGCCGGCCGTGAGCACGAACGTCAGGGTCAGGTGGAAGCGGGTCATGCGGTGGAGGCGTGGCGGGTCGCGGCGCGGCTCAGAAGGTGCCCCGCACCCCGAGCGTGAAGGGCCGGCCGAAGCGGCCGTGGTAGAACTCCCGGGCGTGCGCGGGCGTCTGCGGGCCGTAGGCGAATTCGTTCTGCAGGGCGTCGTTCACGTTGCGCACGTTGGCGTAGAGGGAGACGCGCGCGGTCAGGCGCAGGTCGAGGCTGAGATCCAACTGCACGCGCGGCTGCGGGAAGCGGAAGGCGTCCGGGCCCATGTCCGGATACGAGACGGCCTTCTGCTCGCCCCGGTAGTTCCACTTGGCGATCACGGTCGCCCGCCGCCAGGCCACGGTGAAGCCCCAGTTGACCGACTCCGGCAGGAACCCGGTGAAGTCGGCCAGCGCATCGCCCTCGAGGCGGAGCTTGGTGGCGTTGACGAACACGGTCACCGCGCGCCCCCAGGTCCCGAGGGGTTGCAGCGAATGCCGCAGGTTGACCTCGACGCCGCGGACGCGGGCCGCGCCGGCGTTGAATTTGGTCGTCACGCGCCAGCCGAGGTAACGGGCGTCGAGCCCGAGCCGCTCGAGGTCGGCGGCGGTGGCGTCCTTGACGTAGTTGCCGAAGAAGTCCCGCACTTCCTTGAGGAAGACGCCGCCGCTGACCACGCCGCCCTGGTCGGTGTAGTACTCGGCGGAAAGGTCGAAGTTGTCGGCGGTCCAGGGTTTGAGCCCGATGTTGCTCAGCGAGATCCGCCCGCGCGTCTCATCCGGGTCGGCGTTGAGGTCGTCGTCCTGGTTGACCGTGGTGTTCGGGATGATGTTGCTGAAGTTGGGCCGACCGTAGGTGCGCGCGTAGGCGGCGCGGAGGAGCAGGCGCTCGGTGGCGTGGAAGTTGAGGTGGAGGCTCGGGTAGAAGCCATGGTAGCTGCGCTCGGCGCGGGCGGCGCGTTCCCGGAAGATGAGCGGGACCTCGGCGAGGGAGCCGGCGGCCCCCGCCTCGGGCTTGCGGATGCGGGCGCCCGTGGGCGTGCGGGCGAAGGTGCCGTTCGCGTTGCGGACGAAGACCGCGTCCGGGTCCTGCAGCGGGCCGAAGCCGAGGTCGGTGGTGCGCTCGAACCGCACCCCGGCCACCGCGCTCACCCGGTGCCGGGGGCTGCGCGCCTCCGCCTGCAGGTAGCCGGCGGACACGGTCTCCTCGATGTACTTCGACTGGAGCACGTTGTTGCTCAGCGTGGTCCGCTCCTGGGCGAGGCTCTGGCTGAAGAGCGCGGGGTTGGCGACGAAGGCCTGCCAGACCTTGTGCGGGGACACCCAGGGCACGGGCGGCCGGTGCGCGAAGACGGCGAACTTGCGCTCCCCATAGTAGACGTCGGCGAGGTACGGGGCGGCGGAGCGGTCGCCGTTGATCCCGTTGTAGGTGTAGGTGCGGCCGTTGGTGCGCCGGTCGTCGTTGGTCTGCTCGCGGACCATGCCGCCAAGCTGCAGCGCCGCGGGGAAGGCGAGTAAGCCGAGTTGACGCCGCACGTCCAGGCTGCCGCCGGTGATCGTGGCCCGCACGTCGGGGTTGGGCACGCCGGCGGCGGAGCTCAGGGTGTAGTTGCGGAGGTCGAAGGGGTCGACGGGCCGGTCCGCGTTGTCGAAGACCTCGAAGTCGGTGAGGTTGCCCCCGCGGATGCCCCGGTAGTTGAGCCGCACGGGCACGTTCAGGCCGACGGCGAGGCTGTTGAAGAAGCCGCGGGCGGTGTCGCGCCGCCAGGCCTTGGAGTGGGAGCGGCTGGCGGAAGCCTGCACGCGCCACACGCCGTCGTCGTAGCGGTAGCGGAGGTCGCCGGCGAGGTTCAGGCCGTAGTTGCGCGAGAAGCTGAACGCCTGCGCGACCGAGCCGCGGCCCGTGGCGCCGAGCACCTCCTCGGCGGTGTAGGAGAGCGACTTGCCGCCGGTCACGGACGGGGTGCCGACATTGCCGAGGGTTGGGTTGAACTGGGAGTTGGTGCTGTTGTGGTCGTAGTAGGTGACCGAGGCTCCCAAGGAGAGCACGCCGTGGCGGTGCGGGCGCCAGTCGACCTTCACCGCGAGCGAGTCGCGTTCGTAGTCGCGGGAGACCTCCACGTTGCGGTGGCGCCACAGGTAGGGGTTCGCGGGGGTCGCGGTGGTCCCGGTCGCGCTGGCCCGATAGTCCGTGTACCAAGTCTCGGTCTCGAACGAGGTCACCGAATGCAGAGCATTGATGACCAGCCCGAGGTTGCGGGAAAGGGGCAGGGTGTAGTCGAGGCTCAGGTCGGGCCGGAGTTTCGAGGTGCGGCGGTTGTCCGGGGAGGGCGTTCGTCC
>JBMTAG010000218.1:0-2565 GCA_049428505.1 Opitutaceae bacterium
CGAATGCGGCACCGGAGCGGTGGTGCCGTGGGCGGACCGCCTCTGGGTGATCACGTATTCCCCGCACAGCCCGAAGGGCTCCAGCGACAAGCTCTACGAGATCACGCCGGACCGTCGGCAAATCATCCGGCCGGAGAGCATCGGGGGCACGCCCGCCAACCGGTTCATCCACCGCGAGTCGGGCCAGCTCTTCATCGGCCCCTACGCGATCGACGCCACCGGCCGGGTGCGCGTCATCCCGTACACCGCGATGTTCGGCCGGCCAACCGGCACGGCGCGGCACCTCCTCGATCCGGTGAACAAGGTCTACACCGCCTCGATGGAGGAGGGCCTCTACGAGGTGGACGTGCGCACCCTCGCGGTCACGGAGCTCTTCCGCGACGAGGCCCAGCCCGGTGAGTTCCGCCGCGCGGCGCTGCCCGGCTACCACGGCAAGGGGCTCTACTCCGGCCAGGGCGTGCTCGTGTACGCCAACAACGGCGAGCACGGCACCGCGGCGCGGACCCGCCCCGAGACGCCCTCCGGCGTGCTCGCGAGTTGGGACGGCCGCGCCGACGCCTGGACGGTGGTCCGGCGCAATCAGTTCACGGAGGTCACCGGTCCCGGCGGCCTGCTCGGCAACGCGTCCCCCGCGACCGACCCGCTGTGGACCATTGGCTGGGATCACCGGTCGCTGATCCTGATGGTCCTCGCGGACGGCCGCTGGCACGCGTACCGCCTGCCCAAGTCGAGTCACTCCTACGACGGGGCCCATGGGTGGAACACCGAGTGGCCGCGCATCCGCGAGATCGGCGAGGAGGATCTCCTGATGACGATGCACGGCGCGTTCTGGCGGTTTCCCCGCGGCTTTTCCCCGGGCAAGTCCGCGGGCCTGACGCCCCGCTCGAACTACCTGAAGGTGATCGGCGACTTCGCCCGCTGGGGTGACCAGGTGGTGTTCGGCTGCGACGACACCGCGCGCAGCGAGTTCCTGAACAAGCGGCGCGCCAAGGGCACTCTCGCGGCGCCGGGCCAGTCGCAGTCGAACCTCTGGTTCGTCCCCCCCGCGGAACTCGACCGGTTCGGCCCCGTGCTGGGCCGCGGTGCGGTGTGGCTGGAGGAGCCGGTGCGGGCCGGCGAGCCCTCGGATCCGTTCCTCTTTGCCGGCTACGCCCGGCGCGGCCTCCACCTCGCGCACGATGCGGGGCGGGAGGTCACGGTGACGGTTGAGGTGGACCGGGCCGGGGACGGAACCTGGCGCGAGCTGCGGCGCCTGCGCGTGCCGGCGGCGGGTGCCGCGTGGTTCCCGTTCGCGGCGGACGAGGCGGGGGCGTGGGTGCGCCTGCGGGCGGATCAGGACCTCGCGCGCGGCACGGCGTGGTTTGCCTACGCCGGCGGGGACGACCGGGTGGCGGGGGCGGCGGACGCCCGCTTCGCCGGCCTGGCGCGGGAGGGTTCGCCGGCCCCGCGGGGCGGGTTGCTGCACGCCCGCGGCGGCGGGCGCCGTACCCTCGCGGTCGCGGCGGGCGCCGCGTTCTACGAGTTGGGCGAGGACCTGGAGCTGCGGCGCACCGACGAGCCGGGCGCGGCGGCGTGGATGGCACGCGAGGTGGCGATCCCGGCGGACGCGGTGCGCGAGGATGCGGCGTCCGTGATCTACACCGATGAGGCGGGCCGGCGTTTCCGGCTGCCCTTCGGCCGGGAGGGGCGCCGCGCCGCGGGTCCCCACGGTCCCGAGCGGGCCTGCCGGGAAGTTTGCACCGAGCGCGACCTGCTCAACGCGGGCGGCATCTTCTACGAGCTGCCGGCCGAGAACGCCGGCGGCATCGCGAAGGTCCGGCCGATCGCCACCCACAATCTGCGCCTGCACGACTACGCCACCTGGCGCGGCCTGCTCCTGATCAGCGGCGTCGCGGCCGACGCCCCGGCGGGCAACGGCCGCCTGCTGCGTTCCGCCGACGGCGGTGCGACCGTCTGGGCGGGCGTGGTCGACGACCTGTGGGCCTTGGGCAAGCCGGTGGGCGTGGGCGGTCCGTGGCGCGAGACCACGGTCGCCGCCGGAGAGCGCTCCGATCCCTACCTGATGACCGGTTTCGACCGGAAGACCCTGTTCCTGTCCCACCGCGGTGAGGGCCGCGGCCGCTATGAGGTCGAGGTGGACGTGGCGGGCACGGGCCTGTGGGTACCGTGGGCGACCGTGGAGGTGGCGGCCGGGGGCGAGGAGCGGCGGGTGTTCCCCGACGGGTTCCAGGCGTACTGGGTACGCTTGCGGGCCCTGACCCCGGGCGTCGCCACGGCGCGGCTGGTTTACGAATGAGGCGGGGCCGGCCGGACGGGCTTGCCCCCGGCGCCGCCGCCGGGCTGAGTCGGGGGGCGTGGCCGAACCCGCCCTTGACACCCCCCGCGCGCTCCCGCACTCCTGAACCCCTTTTGTCCTTCCGTTTATGCAACCTACATTCCGCCCGCACCGTAAGAAGCGCGCCCGCAAGATTGGTTATCGTGCCCGTATGGCCACCAAGGGCGGCCGCAAGGTCATCAAGGCCCGCCGCCTCAAGGGCCGCAAGCGCCTGACCGTCGTCTGATTGC
>JBMTAG010000219.1:0-2532 GCA_049428505.1 Opitutaceae bacterium
GCCGCCGACCTCTTCGCCGAGGTCGCGACCGCCTGCCGCGCGCGCGGCCTGCAGTTCTACGCGCGCATCCTCGAGCCCGGCACCAGGGAGCTCCAGGGCCGCGTGGCCAACGCCGAACGCGCGATGTCCGTCGGCCTCGACGGCCGCCTTTCCACCCAGCCCTGCCGCAACCACCCGGACTGGATGGCGTTCTGGGACGCGCTCGTCGGCGACACGCTGCGCAGCTACCCGCTCGACGGGTACCAGTGGGGCGCGGAACGCATGGGCCCGCTCTCGACCGTGCTCTGGAAGGGCGCCGGGCCGTTCTGCTTCTGCGCGCACTGCGAGGCCCGCGCCCGGCGCGAGGGGATCAGCGTCGCCCGCGCGCGGCAGGGGTTTTCCGAGCTGCACGGGTTCATCACCCGCCTGCGCGCCGGCGGCGCCGCGCCGGCGGACGGCGTCTTCACCAACGTCCTCCGCCTGCTCCTGCGCTTCCCGGAGATCCTGGCGTGGGACTACCAGTGGCGGCTCGCGCTGGAGGAGCAGGGCCGCCGCACCCACGCCCTCGTGAAGTCCGCGCGGCCCGCCGCCCGCGTCGGCCGGCACTTCGACCACCAGAACACCTCCTGGGACGCGCTCTTCCTCGCGCAGTGGAGCTACGCGGACTGCGCGCCGTACACCGACTTCATCAAGCCCATCCTCTACCACGACATCCTCGCGCCGCGGCTCCACGCGTGGCACCTCGAGGAGCTCCGGCGCGGCCCCCTCTCCGAACTGTCGCTCGCCCAGTCGCTCGACCTGTTCTACGCGCTGCGCGGCTACGACCCGCAGCTCCAGCCGCCCGTCGGCGAGCTCACGCGCCGCGGCATGGACCCCGACTACGTCCGGGTCGAGACCCGGCGCATCGTCGACGTCGTCGGGGGCCGGTGCGAGGTGATCCCCGGGATCGGCGTCGACGTGCCCAACAACTTCCAGGGCGGCCCCTCCGCCGGGCCGGCCGGGCGGCCGTTCGGCAGCACGCCCGCCGGCCTGCGCGCCGCGGTCACGCACGCGTTCGCCGCCGGCGCGGGCGGCATCCTCATCTCGCGCGAGTACGATGAGATGCGGCTGGAGAATCTCCGCGCGATCGGCGCCACGCTGCGCGAGCTCGGCAAGGCCTGAACCCCGCCCGGCGTCCCCGCGCTGCCCCCCGGCATGAGTTCCCCCGCCGTTTCATTCCAGACCGGTCGCCAACTCGCGCTCTACCGCGCCGGCCCGCGCCGCGAGCCCGACGCGATCCCGCTCGCGGTCGAGGACCTCGAGGCGCGGGCGCGCGCCCGGCTCACGCCCGAGGCCTTCGACTGGATCTCCGGCGCCGCCGGGGCCGGCCGCACGGCGCACGCCAACCTCGCGGCGTTCGACCGCTGGCGGATCGTCCCGCGGATGCTGCGCGACGTCTCGCAGCGCGACTTCGGCGTCGAGCTCTTCGGCCGGCGCTGGCCGCTGCCATTCGGCCTCGCGCCGATCGGGGTGCAGGCCGGCTGCCATCCCGACGGCGAGAAGGCCTCCGCCCGCGCCGCGGCGGCGCTCGGCCTCGTCTTTATCCTGAGCACCGTCTCCTCGTTCCCGCTGGAGGAGGTCGCGCGGGCGGCCGGACCCGGTCCGCGGTGGTTCCAGCTCTACTGGCCGAATTCGCCCGAGCTCACCGCGAGCTTCCTGCGCCGCGCGCGGGCGGCGGGCTACGAGGCGATCGTCGTGACGCTCGACACCCCGACGCTCGGCTGGCGGGAAACCAACCTCCAGCTCGCGCACCTCCCCTTCCTCCGCGGCGACGGGCTCGCCAACTACTTCCACGATCCGGTCTTCCGCGCCCTCCTCGCGCGTCCGCCCGAGGAGGACCTCGCCGGCGCGGTCGCCAAGTATCTCGAGGTGTTCTCGAACCTCGCCCACACCTGGGAATCGCTCCGGTTCATCCGCGAGCAGACGCCGCTGCCGCTGCTCGTGAAGGGCATCCAGCACCCGGACGACGCGCGGCGCGCCCTCGCGGCCGGCGTGGACGGCGTGATCGTCAGCAACCACGGCGGCCGGCAGACCGACGGCAGCGTGGCCACGCTCGACGCCCTGCCGGGAATCGTCGCGGCCGTGGCCGGACGCGTGCCCGTGCTCCTCGACGGCGGCGTCCGGCGCGGCTGCGATGCCTTCAAGGCGCTCGCCCTGGGCGCCAGCGCCGTGCTGCTCGGCCGACCCTGCCTGTGGGCGCTGGCCGTCGGGGGTGAGCCGGGCGTGCGCGAGTTCCTCGCGAATTTCGGCGCGGATCTCGACCTGACGTTCGCGCTCGCCGGCAAAAGCCGCGCCACCGGGGGCCGCGCGGACGACCTGGTCGTCGCGGACCGGGTGGCCGTTCCCCCCGTTCACGCCCCGGCCGGGTTTCCCGCCGGACCCTCCGCCCCACCCACCGCGCCGTCCTCCGCCCCCCCCCACCCCCACCGCCACCCGCAACCACAAGATAGTCAACGCTGGTTACACCTGTCGGGCAAGTCCATGAGCCAGATGCCTCAAATTGCTGAACGACAT
>JBMTAG010000220.1:0-2483 GCA_049428505.1 Opitutaceae bacterium
CGTCCAGTTCGAGCCGCTGAGGTTGGCAATTCCTCCCCCGGCGAGGCCGGTGGTCGCGCCGTTGACAAAGACCTGCACACTGGAGACCGACCCATCCGGATCCGAGGCAGTACCGGTGATGGTGGTGGTGGACCCGGCGGCCGCGTTGACGGCCGACGCGCCAGGGTTCAGCGCCGCGGCCTGGCGCCGAGACGCCCATTGGCCGGCCGGGCATCGGCCCGCGGGGCCGACGGCACCTCGGCGGTTCCACCGGGAAAATCCCGTTGCCGGGGGCGCAATTTCCTTTCGGGACCCGACCGGCATCTGATACGCATCCCGCGAGCCTCGGTAAACCCCTCCCGAAGATGCACCACCCCGCCCGCCCTCGCTGGCCGCTGTTCGCTGCCGTCCTGCTCGCCATCGCCCCCGCCGGAGCGCAGGTCCGTCCAGCCGCCCCTCCCGCCCCCACCCCGCCCTCCGCGGAGGAGGTGCGCGTGATGTCCGAGTTCAAGGTCTTCGACAAGAAGCCCGTTCCCTTCACCGATGCCAACATGGACATCCCCCGCGGGATCAACGACGTCCAGGCCTACTACATCCTGAGCGCGGAGGAGATCGAGTCCTCGGGGCGCAATGACCTCGACGAGGTGCTGCGCGACAGCCTGACGCAGAACTCGGTGATGGAGACGAACGCGCAGATCGACCCGAGCGCGCTCACCAACCAGCTGGGTGCCTCGAGTTCCATCAACCTGCGCGGCCTCGGGGCCTCGCAGACGCTGATCCTGATCAACGGCCAGCGCACCTCGAACCTCGCGAACCGCGGCGTGACCTTCCAGCCGGACGTGAACGGCATCCCGCTGGCGGCGGTGGAGCGCGTCGAGGTGCTCCCGGGCAGCGCCTCCGCGCTTTATGGCGGCACCGCGGTGGGCGGCGTCGTGAACGTGATCCTCAAGCGCAGCTACACCGGCGGGCAGGTCTCGGCCAGCTACCAGAACACCTTCAACACGGACGCCCCCATCCGGACGGTCAGCGGGATCTACGGCTTCTCGGTGGGCCGGCGGACGCACATGACGGTCAGCGGCAGCTACTCCGACGGCAAGCCGCTGCGCCTGAAGGACCGGCCGTTCCTGATGGAAAACTTCCGGCGCGCGGTCGCCAACAGCCCGGCGACCTTCTACTCGCCCACCGCCACCTTCACCAGCGGCGCGACCCCCAACATCGTGCTGAACAACGCCGCGGTGAACGGCTTCGCGAACGCGCAGACCGCGACCCTGACCCTCAAGTCCACCGGCCAGCCCCTCAACTCGCGCCTCACCCACATCCCGTACGGCACCTCGCCCTCGACCCCGCGCGCGACGCTGGAGGCCGGCCTGCTGGCCAATGCGGGACGCTACAACCTCGACTTCGCCCCGAGCGTGTGGCGCGGCCTCGAGAGCACGCTGGTCCACGTGCCGCGCAAGGAGGCGCTGATGGCCCGCGTCGATCACCAGGTGAACTCCCGGCTGAGCCTCTTCGCCGACTTCGCGTTCAACCGCAGCACGACGCTGGAGGCCCGCTGGGTCCCGCTCGGCAACGGGGCCTACCAGTTTGCCGTGCCCGGCAATTCACCCGCGAACCCGTTCCGGGAAAACGTGTTCGTCAGCCTGCCGATTCCGCTGCGCCAGTCCGTCCCCAACGACGTCGTCAACTGGGTCGGCGGCGGGGTGCTCGGCGCCTTGCTCAAGCTGCCGGCCGACTGGCGCGTCGCGGCGGACGTGAACTACTCCGTGACCTCGCAGAAGATCGACTACCCGCTGATGAACCTGACCAACGCGACCACCTTCGGCGGCAATGCACCGCTGCTGTGGACCGGCGCCCTGAACCCGTTCGTCGACACCATCGCGCATCCGCTGGACGTCGAGCGCTACTACGGGCGCTGGACCGGGTACAACCGCGACACGATGCTCGACTACAACCTCCGCGGCTCGGGCCCGGTGTTCGAGCTGCCCGGCGGCCGGCCGGTGCTCACGCTGGGCACGGAGATCTACACCGAACGACTCCCGCAGGCGTACGTCGGCGGCACCTTCCCCCCGCTGCCGCCGGCGACGGCCAATCCGACCAACCAGCATTCCTACTTCATCGGGCAGCGCATCTCCACCTACGCCGCCCACGCCGAGGTGAGCCTCCCGCTGGTCTCGGGCCGCAACGAGCGCCCGCTGCTCCGCGCGCTCGACCTGCAGGCGGCGGTCCGCACGGAACGCTTCAACGTCTACACCAATCCGAACGGCCGCGTGAACGTCTTCCCCGACTCGCCGCCCTTCCCGCGGATCACCCGCAGCGCCACCGAGAGCCGGCAGGACATCGCGCGGCTGCGCGCCACCAAGCCCACCCTCGGCCTCAAGTACCAGCCCTTCCGCGAACTGACCGTCCGCGGCTCCTACGCCGAGGCGTTCCTCCCCCCGACCTTCGCGCAGCTCACCCAGCGGATCAACACCGGCGGCGTCGCCCCCCCCCCCCCCCCCCCCCCC
>JBMTAG010000221.1:0-2475 GCA_049428505.1 Opitutaceae bacterium
AAGCCGTCGAGCGCGAGGTCCGGCGGCAGCGTCTCCCCCAACCGGCGCAGCAACCGCGGGACGGACGGGCGGGCGGCGACAAAGGCGCTCACCTCCTCCACCCGGGCGAAGTCCTCCCGGAAGGCCTGGTACTGCTTCAGGGCCGCCTCGCTCAAGGGGCGGTCACGCGCGATCTTGACGTCCTCCTCGCTGATTTTTCCGAGCACCTCCCGGACCTGCCATTCACGAAACGCCAGGGTCCCCCCGAGGAGGACCCCGGCCACCGCGAGCACGCCGTTGATGAAAAATGCGGTCCGCACGACCTTGACGTCGGGCAGCTTCCGGACGTCCCGGAAGTCGGGATGCCAACCGGCGACGACCGCCTTGGTTTCCCGGGACGGGCGGGCGCGATTAAGCAGCTTGGTCAGCATCGTGCCCCTCCCCCCGCAGCATCAGACCCCACACGCCCAGCCAGCCGGAATCCGACCCCACCGCCGCGCGCACCGCGGGAGCGAGCGTGATGCCGCGGGCCGCCAACCAGTTGTCCATGGCCAAGGCCAGCGGCTCGAGGCCCACCCCCCGGGCAAGCGCCAGCCCCAACCAGCCCAATTTCGGCGGCAGACGGAGGTTCAGCACCTGGCCCACGGAGCGGCCGGTCTGCATTTCCAAGTGTGAGATGAGCGCATGCACCTCCCGCGCGAGCGCCAAGGTCAGCTCGGGGCCCATCGCGGAAAAGTCAAAGGCGTTGGCGTGCAGCAACTTCTTGGCAGCCGCAGCGTCCTTGAGGCCCAGGTTCCGCTGGACCAGCGGCACCATCGCGTCGAGGCCGGAGCTGAGCGGTCGGGCGTGCACGACGCCTCCGCCCGAAACGACATAGGCGTGCGAGCTGGCGTCGCCCAACTCGAGGACGAGGACGGGCGCGATCAGCCCCGCATGGCGCACCTGATCCGCCACCGCCCCGAGGGTCGCGACGGTACCCAATTCCAGGCTCTCCGGATAAATGCCCTGATCCACCCAGGCGCCCTGCGCCGCCTCCAACTCCGCCAGCGGCAAGCCGCAGAAGAACAACTCCCGCTCTCCCGTCCGCGACGGGTCAAACGGCCGCCCATCCTCGGCATGGAGCACGGAGAGCAGGTAAGCCTGGGGGTCGATCTGCAGTTGGCTGGAACACAGCGCCGCAAAGTAGTCGGGCTCTCCCAACCGCTTGGGCTCCGCCGTGAGGACCCGGACCAACTGCCCCTCCGGTCGGATGGAAACCCGGGCGTGCACGTGCCGGCTCGCCGAGCGCCGCGGGCTGAGCCGCTGCAGCAACTGAACCAACCCCTCCCGGTCCCCCGCCCCACACTCCCCCACCTCCTCCACCGTGAAGGGCGCGGCGAAACCGGAAGTCCGGGCGCCGCGCACGATGTCCCCGGCGTGGTCGAGGAAGATGCCGGGGAGCTGGCGGGAGGAAAACATGCGCAGGAGCTGGCGAACAGGAGGCAGTGGATGGGGCCGGACAAACTCGCCGGGCCCCGCCGCCCCGACAAGGGCAAAGCGCGTCGCAGACCCTCAGCCGCAGGGATTTACAAATCCTTGACCCGTCCGGAAAGCAAAACCCCGCCGCCCGGAGGGACGGCGGGGGGGAAAGTCAGCCGCGCAGCTGCGCGCTTACTTCTGCCAGGTGCGCTTCTTGTGGCGGTTCGCCTTCAAGCGCTTGCGGCGCTTGTGTTTGTTCATCTTGAGGCGGCGCTTCTTCTTCAGGTTGCCCATTGTGGAAAGGAGGGATGACTGTTTTTTTGGACCGTGCGGGGCGCCTGCGGGGCTGTAAAGCCCTTTCTCCCGGCGGGTCGACCTCGAGGGTCGATGCGCTGGGGCAGGCGTGCGTGCTTACTTCAACGCGAAGGCCTTCGCCGCGTGGGCCTTGCCCCGGGCCGCGGCGTTCTTGTGCACGACACCCGACTTCACCGCCTTGTCCATCGCGGACACGTAGGCGGCGGCGGCCGTCTTGCCCGCCGGGGCGTCCTGCTTCGCCAAGAGCTCGTCGAGCTGCTTGCGGAGGGTCTTGAGCCGCGTCTTCACGCCCCGATTGCGGTCGGTAAGGCGGATGGTTTTGCGGGCGGCTTTGATGGCGGACTTGGTATTGGCCATGATCGGACTTAGCGGGTTAAGCGGAGCACGAACCCAAACTCGGCCGGGAGAGTCAAGGGTATTGTCGGAAGAAGGCGGCGGGCGGGGTGCTAAAAATCCCTGAAAAAGCCCGGAGCCGCGCCCGGGGGCTGGCCGGGCGCCCGCCGGGCCGTATGTCTCCCCGCTCGCCGTGCCCGCCCTCGCCCGTCAACTCTCCCGTCCTCCTCCCCGCCGCCCGTTGGCGCGCCGGCGGCGCGGCGGCTTCACGCTCGCGGAAGTCACCCTTGCGACCGCCATCCTCGCCGCGGCCATCACGACGTCCATCGGGGTGATCCAATGGGGCCTCCGGCACCTCGACCTCGCCCGCGGCACCACCCTCGCCGCCCA
>JBMTAG010000222.1:0-2425 GCA_049428505.1 Opitutaceae bacterium
CGGTCGATTCAACCCGGATCCTCGTAGCCCACGACCTCCACGCGGGGGGTCGGAGGCGGCGGCTCCAAGCCGTGGGCGCGCAGCACCTCGTGGAATGCCTCGATGGTCGAGAAGCCCGGCTTGAAGTTCCCATAGCGGTGGCCCTCCGCCACGAGCAGCGGGGTCCACCCCCGCCGGTTGGGACGGTTCCACCCTTCCAGCTTCGCTCCCCGCGCGTGCAGCAGGCGCACAACTTTCGGAAAATTGGCGAACGCCGCCCCGTGCATCGCGGTGTCCCCGGTCTCCGCCACCGCGTTCAGGTCCGCGCCCAGCGCCAGCAGGTACTCCACCGCCTCGACCGCCTCCTCTTCCGTGCCCGCCTCCTCCTCCACCGAGCGGGTCCCGAGGCCCGCTGCGGCCATCAGCGGGGTGCAGCGGTCGACGTTGGTCAGGGTCGGATCCGCCCCCAGTTCGTGCAACAGGCGGAGGTACGGGGTGTCCGCGGTATCCGCCGCGAGCAGAAAGGGCGTGCACCCCTTGCGGTTGATCCGCCCGCCGCCCGAGGGGCCGCCGGTCAGGCGCAGGTTCACGTCCGCGCCCTTCGCCACCAGTCGTCGGATCAACGCCTCGCTGGAAAACAGGCCCGAGCCGTCCGGGACCGGTTGGCCGTCGTCCTCGCCGCTGTCCGGCTTGCGCACCCAGGTCAGGACGTGGAGCGGCGCATAGCCGGAGCGCAGGTCGTTGGGATTGGCGCCGCGGTCGAGGAGTTCGGCCGCCAGCGCGAAATGACCATTCTCGATCGCCAACAGCAGCGCGCTGGTGCCGGCGCGGGGCAGCTTGCGGGCCGGGGCGCGCGCGGGCTGGGTCGCCTCGTTCACATCGACGCCGGCTTCCAGCAGCAGTTGGACTACGGCGGTGCGGCCGGTGCGGGCGGCGAAGTGCAGCGCGGTCATCCCGGACGCCGCGACCGCGCGGCAGGGGTCGGCGCCCGCCGCGAGCAGGGCCGCCACCACCGGAGCGTGGCCCTCGTGGGCCGCCCACATCAGCGCGGTCTGCCCGCTGCCCTCCAGCGTGGCATCGACCGGCACGCCCCGCGCGAGCAGCGCCTGAACCGCCCCGAGGCGGCCGGCGCGCGCGGCCGTCAGCAGCGGAGTCTCGCCGCCGGGCTGGGCGCGCGTGGGATCCGCGCCGGCCTCGAGGAGCAATTGCACGAACGCCCCGCTGCCATTGGTGGCCGCGAGCGCGAGCGGGCTTAGGCCGTAGCGGTTGACCGCATTGGCGTTGGCGCCAGCGGCAAGCAGCGCGCGGGCCGTCGCGACGTCATCATGCCGGGCCGCCCAATGCAGGGCGGTCGTGCCGTCGGCCTGGGGCGCGGCGGCGGCGGGGTCCGCGAGCAGGCGGCGGATCGCCGCGGTTTCCTGCCGTTCAACCGCGTCCGCCAGGGCGGGTGCGGCGGAGGACGCGGCTTGGGCGAGGAACGGCAGCGCCAGCAGGCCCAGGCCCCTGGGCGACAGGCCGGCGCAACGCACGAAAAGTCGGACGCGGCAGGGCATCGGGCCGGAGCTCAGACGGTGAGCGGCCGGAACAGGTCGGTGACCTTGCCGGTGCTGTCCGCGAAGGCGTCGATCTGCACGCCCGCCTTGTCGAGGAGGGTCAAGTGCAGGTTGGCGAGCGGCACCGGGTTCGGGTACGAAAGGTGCCGGTTGCCGCGCAGGCCGAAGGCACGGCCGCCGGCGACGATCACCGGCAGGTTCGTGTGATCGTGGACGTTCGGGTTGCCGATGCCCGAGCCGTAGAGGAGCATCGTGTGGTCGAGGAGCGTGCCCTCGCCATCGGGGGTGGCCTTGAGGCGTTCGAGGTAGTAGGCGAAGAGGGAGACGTGGAAGGCGTTGATCTTGGCCATCCGCGCGACCTTGGCGGGGTCGTTGCCGTGGTGGGACAGCGGGTGGTGCGGGTCAGCCACCCCGGTTTCCGCCGCGTAGGTGCGGTTGCTGGTCTCACGCGCGAGCTGGAAGGTGATGACGCGCGTGAGGTCGCCTTGGAAGGCCAGCACCTGAAGGTCGAGCATCAGCTTCGCGTGATCGGTGTAGGCGGCGGGAACGCCGAGCGGGCGATCAAGATCTGCCGGCAGCGGGGAATTCGCGACGTCGGCCTCGGCGCGCTGGATGCGGCGTTCCACCTCGCGCACGGTGTCGAGGTACTCCCGGACCTTGGCCTGATCGGAGGGACCGAGGCGACGCTGGAGGGCCGCGATGTCCTCGAGGACGGAGTCCAGCAGGCTGGCGCGGCGCTGCAGGGCCGCGCGCCGCTCGGCCACGCTGCCGCCCTCGCCAAAGAGCCGTTCGAACACCATCCGCGGGTGGGCCTCGTAGGGCAGTGGGGTGGTGGGGGACGACCAGGAGAGGTTGTTCTGGTAGACGCAGGCGTAGCCGTTGTCGCACTGCCC
>JBMTAG010000223.1:0-2424 GCA_049428505.1 Opitutaceae bacterium
CGTGCTCGACCTCGACCAAGGGCGGTACCGGATCACGCGGGGCACGCTCGCGCTGCTGCGGCCCTTTGCGTACCACTCCTATGCCGCCGATCCGAAGGAGCCCTGGTCCTACTATTGGATCCACTTCAACGGGACGGTGGCGCAACAGTACTACGAGGCGCTGACCGGTGGCGGCAAAGAGGTCTGCATCCCCATCGAATCAGACCTGCGGTTCGTGGAGAATTTCGAGAAGATCCTCGGCATCCTGCAGGAGGGGCCGTCCCACCTGAACCTGGTGCAGGCTTCCTCGGCGATGCACCAGCTGCTGGGCGATCTGCTTGGCCAGGTCGGGAATCGATCCGCCCCCCGCCAGTCGATGGGTGCGCGCATCGAGCGCGCACTGGCGATCCTGCGCAAGAACCCCGGCATGCAGGTTAGCATCCAGGAATTGGCGGCCAGTTCCGGCATGTCGCACGCCTACTTCACGCTCCAGTTCCGCAAGCACACCGGACACAGCCCGCGTAGCTTCTTCAACCGGCAGAAGATCGCCAAGGCGTGCGACCACCTCGCGACGAGCGATGCCAAGGTCGAGAACATCGCGCACCTGCTGGGTTTCGAGGACCCGTTCTACTTTTGCCGGCTGTTCAAGCAGATCACCCGCCAAACCCCCACCCAGTATCGTCAGTCGGCCCGCGCAGCCCCCGCCGCCGGAGAGGGGTCGGATCCCGTGCGCGCTAAACCTAGGTACGCGGTGACGCCGCCGGCTCCGGTCGAGTCCGGTGAGCGGGTCCGGGAACCCCGGTCGACCGAACGCGCTTCGGCCGGGCAGGGTCGGGCCGCGCGTCCATTCCAATCTTCCTCCGATGGCTAAACGACAGACGATCCTCTTCCTCATCGACACGCAGGGTGCCAACTGCGTCGGCTGTTACCGGCCGGATTTGGCCCTCGGGACGCCGAACATCGACCGGCTGGCCGCGCAGGGGGTGCGGTTCAACGGCGCCTATACCTGCGCTCCGGTCTGCGGGCCCTCGCGCTCGGCGCTGCTCACCGGCCTGTTCCCGCACAGCAACGGGGTGCTGGGCAACGACATGGCGCCGCACCTGGATCTGCCGACCTTGGGGCAGCGGCTCCGCGACCGCGGCTTCGCGACGGGCTACGTCGGAAAGTGGCATCTGGATGGCAGCGACTACTTCGGGGACGGACGCTGCCCGCCCGGCTGGGAGCCGGCCTACTGGATGGACGGCCGGAACTACCTCGATTCCCTGCCGAGTGACGCGGCGCGCGCCGTGTCGCGGCAGGTCTTGCCGCCGCAGGACGTGGCGGCGCACGGCATCACCGCCGAGTTCACCCACGCGTGGCGGATCGCCGAGCGCGCGCGGGAGTTCATCCGCGCCCACCGCGACCGCGACTTCCTCCTCATCGTTTCGATCGATGAGCCGCATCACCCCTTCATCGCACCGGAGCCCTACGTCAGCGCGTTCGAGGATTTCCTCTTCCCAGTGCCCAACGCGGACGATCCCCTTTCCGCCAAGCCCCGCGCGCAGCAGGAGTGGGCGCGGCACACGGCCTCCCACCGGTCGAACCTGGTCCGCTCCGGCGCCCAGGTGGCCCTCCGCCACCCGCGGCACTTCGGCTGCAACAGCTTTTGCGATTCCCAGGTCGGACGGGTGCTCGAGGTCGTCGATGCCGAGACGCCCGGGGCGCTCGTCATCCACACGAGCGACCACGGGGACATGTTCGGCAGCCACGGCCTCCACGGCAAGGGCCCGTGCATGTATGAGGAGATCACGCGGATTCCCTTCATCGTCCGCTGGCCGGGTGCGGCGCCGGTCGGGGCGGTTTCGCGGGGCTTGGTCTCCCACATTGATCTGGTGCCGACGCTGCTCGAGTACTTCGGGGTTCCGGTGCCGGACATCCTGCAGGGGCGATCGCTGCTGGCCCAGATGCGCGACCCGACCCTCAGCACCAACCGGGAAATCTTCCTCGAGTTCAACCGGTTCGAAATCGACCACGACGGTTTCGGGGCCTTTGCGCCGATCCGCGCGGTCTTTGACGGCCGGCATAAGCTGGTGCTCAACCTCCTCGACACGGATGAGTTGTACGACCACGCCGAGGATCCGTGGGAGCTGCGCAACCAGATCCAGGCGCCGGGAATCGAGCTCGTGCGCGACCGGTTGCTGGGACTGGTCCTCGACTGGATGAACCGCACGCGGGATCCGATGCGCGGCCCGCACTGGGCCCGGCGTCATTGGGGAGGGCGCGAGGGATCCACGTGGGGTGGTCCCACCCGGCCCCGTCCCTTTGATGAGGCGTATTTCCCGAAGACGCTCCTCTACGACACAGGGCGCGCCGTGGACCGCTACGAGTACGCGAAGCATTAACGGGACGGCCCGCGTGGTGGCCGCGGCGGCCGCCCCGGGTGCGGCCGGAAGAAAGTCCTGCCCC
>JBMTAG010000224.1:0-2402 GCA_049428505.1 Opitutaceae bacterium
CCGTGAGGGTTATGACGGCTGCCAGGCCGCCGGGGTCAGTGGCGTGAGATCGTCCCGGTTGGTCAGCGCGGGCAGTTTGGCCAAGACGTCGCTGAGGTAGGCGAGCGGGTCCTTGCCGTGGCGCTGGCAGGAGACGACCAGCGAGTAGATGATCGCCGAACGTTGGCCCGCCGCGGGGTGCCCGATGAAGAGCCAGTTCTTCTTGCCGATCGCGGAGGGCCGGATCGCATTTTCGACCAGGTTGTTGTCGATCCGGGTAAAGGAGTGGTTTTGGTGCGCGACCAGCACCTCCCAGTGGTTGAGCAGGTACGAGCACGCCTTGCCCAGCAGGGACTGCGGCAGGGCCTGCCGGGCGAGGCCGGTCACGACCTGGCGGAGCCAGCGCAGCGGCCGGGCAAACTTCTCCCGCCGGAGGGCGGCGCGGGCCTCGCCGACCTTCGCCTCCTCCCAGTCCCGTTCCAACCCGTACAGCCGGGCGATGAGCCGCAGGACCAGGTTCGCGGCCTTGGGCCGCTCTTCCAGCGCCTCGTGGAACTTGCGCCGGGCGTGGGCCCAGCAGCCGACGCGAACGATCCCCTCTGTCTTGCGCTCGTGGCTGGCGTACGCGCCGTACTGGTCCGACTGCAACACCCCGCGGAAGCCGCCCAGCAGCGACGTCAGTTCATCATGGCCGCGGGTTTCCCGGAACGAGAAGACCACGTCACTGCCCGGGCGACTGATCACCCAGAGGTAACACTGTCGGGTCTTACCCCGCTCGTGGTCCGGATCGTTGCACCGTAGGGGCGTCTCGTCCGCCTGCAGGTAGTTGCCGGCGATCAACCCCTGATGCATCTGCCGGTAGATCGGTTCCAGCCACAGGGCGGCCACCTCCACCCAGTCGCACATCGACTGGCGGCTGATCTTCGCGCCCCAGCGCTCCGACATCTTCTCCTGCCGGAAGAGCGGCAGGTGATCCACGTATTTGCCGATCACGATCGCCGCGATCAGCCCCGCCGAGGCGTAACCGCCGGGCACCACCCGCGCGGGCGCGGCCGCCACCAGCGGCGCCCGACTCCGGTCCAGCCGGTGCCGGTACTTTGGACGCACCAACCGGCGCTTCACCAGCCGGGCCGGCACCAGATCGAGTTCAAAGGTGCTCTCTTCCCCGATCCGCTCGTACAGCTCCGGATCCTTCCGCACCGCCTCGGGCACGATCTCCACCGTCTCGGTGACCGGCACGTGCGCAAAGGTCTCCTCCGGCGTCCGCCGGGGCTCTCGCTCGCTCCGCCGCTGGTAGGTGATCTCCGTGGTCTTCTCCTCCACCGCGGCGCGGGCCTCCTCGATCCCGGCCAGCGCCAGTTGCCGCTGGGTGAGGTCGAGCTTCTCGCTTTTGCCCCCGCCGAAGACGTACCGCTGGAACCAGGACAGCTTCGCCTCCAAGGCCGCGATCCGCTGCAACAGCAGGGGATGTTCCGCGATCATTTGCTCGGGCGTCTGCACCCATATCCATCAGCAGGATACGTGCCGGGACCTGCTGGTTTTCAGCGCTCGTACCAGGGCTTCAGCGAGCCCTGCCGCAGATCGACGCCGCCGACCAGCATCGCCAGCGCCTCCGGGGCCAGCGCGACCTTCGCCCGCTCGTCGCCCGCCGCGAGCCACGAGAAGCGGCCGCGCTCCAGCCGCTTCGCCAGCACCCACACGCCCGTGCCGTCCCAGTACAGGAGCTTCAGGCGCGTGCGATCCGTGTTGGTGAAGCAAAACACCGCCCCGCTCCGCGGATCCTCGCCCAGATGCTCCTGGACCGCGGCCCACAGTCCGTTGAAGGACTTGCGCATATCCACGGGCCGCACGGCCAAAAAGATCCGGATCGCCGCCGGGAACGCGAGCATGTCAGGCGCGCAAGGCCCGCACCAGCGCCACCACGTCGGCCACGCGGCTGCCGCGCAGCACGGTCCCGTCGGCCAACCGCACCTCCAGCACCTCGGCCGGCAACGCCGGCGGCGGGGCGAACGGCAGCGCAAGCTCGGCAAACTTCAGCGGCGGATGGGCACCCGGCTCCCGCGAGGCCTTCGCCACCCAGCCGGCAAACGTCGCATAGTTGATCCGCTCCCGCCGCGCGAACGCCGCCATCGTCTGCCCGCTGGCCCGATACCCCTGCACCAACTGCCGACGACGCTCCGCCGGCGTCATCCGCCGGCCACGCGTATCGCGCTTCTCCCCCGTCTCCACCACATCGGTCAGGATCGAACTCATTCCCGCCAGCTTAGCCGACTCCGGCCTCGCTGACTATGAGGTCCCCGGCCGGACGCTTACTACCTATTTGGGGGACCGGATCCTCAAAGCCTTCAAATGAATAGGGAAAGGGGGGGCAAACGGGAGTTAAAATACCCATTTAGCCTACGAGATAAGTTTCGGGCAGCAGG
>JBMTAG010000225.1:0-2399 GCA_049428505.1 Opitutaceae bacterium
AAGGCTGCGCGCGTCGGCCTTTCTGGCGGCACGAGCCGGGGCGACGCGCCCCAGCCACGCCAGGCCTACCCCATGCATGGAGCGAGTCATTGCCCCAGCGACACCATCCCCTCCCCATCCGGCTTTTCCGCTCGCCTCGCCGCCGCGCACCGTTGCAAGACTTTGGCCGGTTCGCCGTGATCCCCAACGCCAACCACCTGCTGCTTTTTTACTACGTCGCCCGTTACCGCGGCATCTCCGCCGCCTTGCGGCATATCCCGTACGGGATCCAGCAACCTGCCCTCAGTGCCCAAATGCTCGAACTGGAGCGCGGACTCGGGGCGACGCTCTTCACCCGCCGCCCCTTCGCGCTCACCGTGGCTGGCGAACGCCTGTTCACGGTGGTCGCCTCCATGCACCACGACCTCCCGGCGGTGGTCGCCGCGGTCAAGGGCGAGGCGCAGCGGCCGCAGCTGCGCGTCGGCGCCGGCGATCACATCCAGGGCCGCTATCTCCCCGGTGGCCTGCGGCACCTCCAGGAGCGCTTCCCCCAGGCGCGGCTGGAAGTCCGCACCGGGCCGACCGACGACCTGCTCGACGCCGTGCGCGCCCACGAGATCGATCTCGCCATTGTCGGCGTGGACCAGCCGCCGGACGGCTTGGCGGTCCAGCCCCTTGTGGAGGTTCCCTTGGTGCTCCTCGCCCCGAAGGCGCGGCGGGCCAACTCGTTGCCGCGCCTGGATCGTCCCGGCCAGATCGATGAACCCTTGGTGACCCTCGGGCCCAAGGAGGGAATGTCGCGACTCTTCGACCGGGTCTTGGCGGAACGCGGCGTGCGCTGGCCCTCCACCCTGGCCTCGGCCTCCTTGGCGCTCACGCCGTGGTACGTGGCGAGCGGGAACGGCTTGGGCGTGACCTTGGATCTGGACGTCGCGCGTTCCCATCCGGACCTGCGGATCTTTCCGCTGAAGGGTTTCCCTCCGGTGCGGGTCATTGCGGCTTGGCTGCGCCCGGATACCCCGATCCTGCGGGACTTCATGGGGATCGTCACCCAAGTCGCGGAGGCGTGGGCGGCGGCGGCGGGGCCGCCCCGCGGGCCAGCGGCGTCCGGCCAGCGTCAGGAATCCGGCTGCCTCCGGTAAGCGTGCCGGTCAGTAGGCGAGCGTCACCCGTGCGTGCAGGCGGCCGCGCGCGAGGTCCGTGTACTTCGGATCCTTGGCCTGCCGGCCGTAGTCGAGCGTGGCCGTAAAGTGCGTGCCAACGTTCGCGCGCAGCCCGAAGCCGACGCTGTGCAAGGTGAAGTTCTTGGGCTCAATCGTCCGCACCTGATGGGTATAGACGCGGCCGTAATCCCAGAAGAACGCGAGGGAGGTCTCCAGTGGCGGTAGACGCTTGCCCAGCGACGTCGCCGAAAGCTGCTTCGTGACCTCCTGGTTCAGCAACAGGCCCCGCTCGCCGGAGAAGATCCGCTCCTTGTAGCCCCGCACGGTGCCCATCCCACCCAGCGAGAATTGTTCCGAAGGCAGCAGGTTGGTGGAACTGCCTCCGTGCACGATGGCCCGGCTGGTGAGGCTGATGGACGGGGCGAGGACCGTCACCCGCTGCGCCCAGGCCTGTCCGTAGAAAAAGCGCGACTTCGCCTCGTACCGACTCTCCCCGTAGGCCGCGTCGGTGTTGCGGGAATTGATCCCGCCCGGGCTACCGGTCAGGTTCAGCGACAGCACCCAGCGGCCGCGCGGATCCGGCCGGATGAAGGTCCCCCCGAGCGAGGCGGTGAAGGTGTCCGTGCCGGAGCCGAAGACCTCGGCGCCACCGAATTCGAGGTTGTTGTTCGAGCGCTTGAAGCTCAACGCCGCGGAGCCTTCGGCCATCCAGCCCTTCACCCGCAACGGGGCCAGGTACTTCAGGTCGAGGCCCGAGCTGCGGCCGGCCTGGTTGAAATAGCCCTCGTAGAGCGGCACGTCGACCTTCACCTGATGCCCGGAGAGCATCACCAGGTGGCGCCAGGGCAGGGGGATCCGGTAATCGAAGGCGTGGGCCTGGATCAGGTCGGGGTCGTGGGTGGTCGTGAACTGATACGATGCCTGATGATCCAGGCCGAAGACGTTGCCGTAGGTGAGCGCCGCGGTGTGACGGTCGTTCCCGAGCAGGTCGTTGCCGGTGTTGTCGTAGGAGTAGGCCAGCCGGAGGGGCAGCTTCTCGTCGACCCCGATGTGCAGGTTGGCCTCACCGGTGTCGGGGATGGGTTCGATGTGGATCCGCACGCGGCGGAACGGGTTGGTGTTGGCCCAGTTGATCGCCTGATCGAGCTCCGAGAGCCGGATGATCTCGCCGCGCTGGACGCGCAGGGTCTCCCGCAGCAGGGCGTCGCTGAACCAGCGGTTGCCCTTGAACTTGATCTCCCGGAACTTGCCCCGCAG
>JBMTAG010000226.1:0-2338 GCA_049428505.1 Opitutaceae bacterium
TCGAGCACCTTGCCCGCCTGACCCGCGTAACTATGGGCGATCTGGACCTCCGGCGCCGCCGTCGGATCCGGATGCTTCGGGTACGTGCTGAGGAACCAAAGGAGGATGGAGATCGCGAGGATGATGGTGCCCGCGTTCTTCAGGAACAGCCACCCGCGCTCCAGCATCTGCCGCAGGATCTCGCCGAAATGCGGCCGCTGGTACGCCGGCAGCTCCAGGATCATCAACGGCGCCTCCCCCCGCAGGAGGGTCCGCTTGAACAGCCACGCGAAGCCGAAGGCCCCCGCCGTGCCCAAGGCGTACATCGCGAACATCAGGCCCGCCTTGGTCGCCGCCGGCGCCACCTCCCCCGGCAACAGGGTCGCGATCATCAGCAGATAGACCGGCAGCCGCGCGGAACAGCTCATCAGGGGCGCGACCAGAATGGTCACCAGCCGGTCCTTCGCGTTCTCAATGGTCCGCGTCGCCATGATGCCCGGGATCGCGCACGCGTACGAACCCAGCAGCGGAATGAAGGACTTGCCGTGCAGTCCCACCCGGCTCATCGGCCGGTCCATCAACGCCGCCGCCCGCGCCATGTAGCCGGTGCTCTCGAGCAGCCCCACGAAGAAAAACAGGATCAGGATCTGCGGCAGGAAAATGACCACACCCCCGGCCCCACCGATGATGCCGGAAGTCACGAGGTCCCGCAGATCACCCGGCGCCATGGCCTCCTTCACCCCATCGGCCAACCCGGCCATCGCCCCGTCGATCAGGTTCATGGGATACTCCGCCAAGGCGAAGATGGCGTAGAACATCATCCCCATCACGGACGCAAAGGCCAACCAACCCCAACCGGAATTGACCAGCAACGTATCCGCCCGGTCCGATAGCGAAGGCCCGCGCTCCCCCTTCCGCTGGATCACCTCGCGGCAGAGGCCGTGGATCGCCTCGTAACGCGCCTTGATCAGGGTGCCCGACCAATCGGTGCCTTGCCCCGTCCACCGCCGGCGCCAGGTCTCCAGCACCGCTCCCGTGGCCGCGCTCAAGGGGATGGATCCGGCCACGCGCACCGAATCCTGATCGGTCAGCAGCAGGAGGGCTTCCGCCCGCGCGATCAACGGCGGGCGCCCATCCGCTGCCCCCAAGGAAGCCTGCAACTCCGCCACCGCCGGGGCAATCGGTGCAGGCACGGTCCAGGAATGCCGCGCCAACGGCAGCTCGTGCCGGCTCATCGCCAGCCGCAATTCCACCAAACCCCGGCCCTGTACCGCCGCGCACGGGATCACCGGCACGCCCAAGGCTTCCTCCAATTCCGCCGGCCGCACCTCCAGGCCAGCCCGCACGGTCAGATCCATCATGTTCAGGACCACGATCACCGGTCGACCCAGGTCGAGGATCTGATGGACGAAGTACAGGCACCGCTCGAGATTGCAGGCGTCGACGACGCAGATGATGCGGTCGGGCTGCGGGGTGTCGGCCCGCCGGCCGAGCAAGACATCCCGCGTCACCGCTTCGTCCGGAGACCGCGCCGCGAGCGAATAGGCGCCCGGCAGGTCGATCACCTTGATCGGATGCCCGTGCTGGGAATAGGTCTCGCCGACCTTCTTCTCGACGGTCACGCCCGGGTAGTTCCCCACCTTCTGGCGCAGGCCGGTCAGGGCATTGAAGAGCGTCGTCTTACCGCAGTTGGGATTACCGACCAGCGCGTAGACCGGCATCCGCTGTGCCGGCGGCCGCCGGCGGCCCGGCATACCTGTAATGTGGGCGGGCAGTGGCGCCGCGGGGTCGGCTCCCTCGGGCCGGGATCGGGATGCGGCGGCCATCAGGCGAGGGCGCGTCAGCGCGGCGCCAAGGGCAGGTGTTCCACCAGAATGTTCATCGCCGCGCGATGATTCAGGGCGATCCGCATCCCCCGCACCCGGCAGAGGCTCATGGTCGTGCCGGATAGCTTCGTCACCAAGGCGGCCTCCCCGCAGCCCATCTCCCGGATGCGCTGGCAAAAGCCCTCGTCCCCCGTCAGCCGCAGAATACGCCCCGTCTCCCCAGCGGGCAGCTGGCAAAGCGGCGTGAGCGGAAACGGCGAGGCGGACATGAGGAAGTGAGACCGAGTATCAGAACGAAAACGCTGAAGTACCGGGGAAGCGAGCGCGATTTACGGGTTGGAAACACTCACGGGCGTTCGAAGGGGGCGCACGCAGCGGCTCCGACGGTGCGGGCGATGCAATAACGACCCCCTCAAGCTAGAGGCCGGTTGGAATGACGTTACGGCCGGAAAGTCCAAAGTGCCTCGCGGCCGCCAGCAGGTGGTGGTCGTTGGAGTAAATCGTGGTTAACCCCTGCTCGGCCGCCGTAGCCA
>JBMTAG010000227.1:0-2238 GCA_049428505.1 Opitutaceae bacterium
CGCGGCGGCCGCCCGCGCGCGGCCGATCCGACGCTGGTCGGAGTACGCGGCGGACTTGGTTGCCTGGCAGGGGGGCCTCGTGCGCCGACGCCGCGACCGGCCGCCTTTCCATTTGCCTTAGCCCCGGGCGGCTCCCACCGTCCCGCCGTCTATGCCCTTGTCGTTCTTCAGCAAGTCCCGGAAGGCGATACTCGCGCGCTGCCGCGACGACTACGCCACCAAGATGCGCCTGAAGTACGCGCCCTACTACCATGCGATGGAGGCGCAGCAGGGCACGCAGGTCCGCCTCGACGGGCGCGAGATGATCATGCTGTCGAGCAATGACTACCTCGGGTTGTCATTCCATCCCAAGGTGATCGAGGCGGGCCGGGCCGCGATGCTCCGCTGGGGGACCAGCACCACGGGGGCGCGCACCTCCAACGGCTCCCGCTCCTACCACCTCGAGCTGGAGGAACGCCTGGCGGCCTTCCTCGGCCGCGAGGCCTGCCATATCCACTCCGCCGGCTACCTGTCCTGCCTCGCGAGCGTCGCCGCCTTCGCGCAAAAGGGGGACGTCATCCTCGCGGACAAGAACCTTCACTCCTGCCTCTGGGACGGCATCCGCCTCTCGATGGCGACGGTGGAACGCTTCTCGCACAACAGTCCGGCGGACCTGCGCGAGGTGCTGGGGGCCGTGAGCCCGGAGGCCGCGAAGATGCTCGTCATCGAGGGGGTCTACTCGATGGAGGGGCACATCGCGCGCCTGCCCGAAATCAGCGAGATCGCGGAGGCGCACGGCTGCTTCACGGTGCTGGACGACGCGCACGGCTTCGGGGTGCTGGGCCGCGAGGGGCGCGGGACGGCCGACCATTTCGGGCTCAGCGACAAGGTGGACCTCGTTTGCGGGAGCCTGTCGAAGTCGCTGGCGAGCACGGGTGGTTTCATTGCCTCCTCGCGGGACGTGATTGATTACCTGCGCACCAACTCGAAGCAGACGATCTTTTCGGCGGCCATCAGTCCGAGCCAGGCGGCCTGTGCCCAGGCGTCGCTGGAGCTGATGCAGCAGGAGCCGCAGCACCTGGAGCGTCTGTGGGCCAACACCCGCAAGTACCGCGCCCTGCTCAAGTCGCTCGGCCTGGACACGTGGGAAAGCGAGACCCCCGCGGTGCCGATCGTGCTGGGCTCGAAGGAGCGGGTGTACCTCTTCTGGAAGGCGCTGATGGAGAAGGGCGTGTTCACCGTGATGTCCATCGCGCCGGCCGTGCCGGCGGGCAAGGACCTCATCCGGACGGCGGTCTCCGCGATGCACACCGACGAGCAGTTCGACCGCATCGCGGACGCGCTGAGCTACGCGGTGAAGCGGCTCTGACCGCGGCCGGCGCTGGTGCCCCCGCCCGGACTTGAACCGGGATGGGCCGTTTAGGAAACGGCTGCTCTATCCAGTTGAGCTACGGGGACCCGGGGCAATCCGCGGACGGTTCCGGCCGACGGGTGAACGGCAGTAGGACCCGGGCGGCGGGTGACTTCAAGGCCGGACGTCCGTCGGCCCTGCGGGCAGCGTCCGCAGGCGGAGGCCCCGGATCGCGCCGGTGGTCATGTACGTCGCGACGCCGAGGGGGAGCGAACGCTGGGTGGGTCCCGGGCGCAGGCTCAGCGCCTTCCCCGCCAGGGCCAGGTTGACCACGGGTTCTTCGTCGATCCACGCCCGGAGGCGTTCCGGCGTGACCTGCAGCCGGATCCGGTACCAGCGCCCATCGGCGAACTCCATTTCCCGCGCGGTCTCGTTTTCGGCGGCATCCACGCGGTCGACCCGCGAGATACCCACGACCGTGCCGCCCCAGCCGCCCACGACGAGGGTGCAGGCCGCGCGGCCGACGGGGAAGGTCAGGCCGCAGAAGAAGTCCCCGCCCTCGACGCGCATCGCCTCGAGCTCGATCTCGTAGTTTTGGCGCGGGAGCTCCGCGCCGCGGGTCCAGGTGATGCCCGTCGCGGTCGTGCCGCGCTGGAGGATGATCGCGGCCCCGCCGCCGCGGAAGTCCGGATCGACGCGTACCGGGCCCTCGGCGTCGAATCCCGAGGGCACCCAGCCGGCGAGCGAGCGGCCGTCGAAGAGCGGTTGCCACCCGGCGGGATCGGCGGTCGGGGCGCAGCCGGCGGCGAGCAGGAGGCCGAAGGCGAGGAGGGGGCGCAGCATCGTAGCAAGGCAACGCGGGCCGCGCTCCGCCGCAACCGGCGCGGCTCAGAAGGTGCCGCGCACCC
>JBMTAG010000228.1:0-2236 GCA_049428505.1 Opitutaceae bacterium
CCGCCGCCCCCCCCCCCGCGGCGCCCGCCGGGCCGGCCGCGCCCACCCCCACCCCTTCCGCGCCCGCGGCGGCACCCGCCCCGGCCGCCGCCGCCCGCCAGACGCGCCGGAAGCTCTCGCCGCTGCGTGCCCGGCTCGCCCAGCGTCTCGTCGCCGCCCAGCACCAGGCCGCGATGCTGACCACATTCAACGAGGTGGACATGTCCGCCGTGATGGCCCTCCGCGCGCGGTACCAGGACGAGTTCGTCAAACGCCACGGGCTGAAGCTGGGCTTCATGTCGTTCTTCACCAAGGCGGTCGTCCACGCCCTGCGCGAAGTCCCCGCGGTGAACGCCCAGCTCGACGGGGAGACGCTGGTGGAGAACCACTATTACGACGTCGGCGTCGCGGTCTCCACCGACCGCGGCCTGATGGTGCCGGTGGTCCGCGGTTGCGACCAGCTCGGGCTGGCGGAAGTCGAGAAGGCGATCGCCGACGCAGCCAAGCGCGCGCGCGAGGGCCGCATCACGCTCGCGGACCTCGAGGGCGGCGTGTTCACGATCACCAACGGTGGCGTCTTCGGCTCGATGCTCTCCACGCCCATCATCAACCCGCCGCAGAGCGCCATCCTCGGGCTTCACGCCATCAACGAGCGGCCCGTCGCGGTCAACGGGCAGGTCGTCATCCGGCCGATGATGTACCTCGCGCTCAGCTACGACCACCGCCTGATCGACGGCCGCGAGGCCGTGACCTTCTTGGTCAAGGTGAAGCAGGCGATCGAGGACCCCGCCCGCGTCCTGATCGGACTTTGAACCGCTCCCCCGCGATGACCCGCTTCGACCTGATCGTGATCGGCGCCGGCCCCGGCGGCTACGTCTGCGCCTTCCGCGCCGCCCAGCTCGGCCTCAAGGTCGCGTTGGTGGAGAAACGGCCCGCCCTCGGCGGAACGTGCCTCAACGTCGGCTGCATCCCGTCCAAGGCCCTGCTCCATTCCAGTGAGCACTTCGCCTGGGCCCGGCACGATGCCGCGGCCCACGGGATCCGCCTCGGCGCGGTGAGCCTCGACCTCCCGGCGCTCCTGCGCCGCAAGGACGACATCGTCTCCCGCCTGGTCGGAGGGGTCGCCCAGCTCGCCAAGGCCCGGGGCGTCACCGTGGTCACCGGTCAGGCCGCCTTCACCGGCCCGCGCACGCTGTCCGTGACAGGCGCGGACGGCGCCAAGCGGGACCTGGAGGCCCCGCACGTGGTGATCGCGACGGGTTCCGCGCCCGTGGAGCTGCCCTTCCTCCGCTTCGACGGCCAGACGGTGATTTCCAGCGACCACGCGATCGCCCTGCCCGAGGTTCCCGGCAAGCTGGTCGTCGTCGGCGGCGGCGCCATCGGCCTCGAGCTCGGCTCGGTGTGGGCCCGGCTCGGCAGCGAGGTCACGGTGGTCGAGTCGCTGCCGCGGATCGCCGCCTCGTTCGACGAGGACGTCGTCCGCGCGTTCACCCGCACGCTGCAGAAGCAGGGCCTGCGGATCGAGGTCGGCGCGAAGGTCACCGGCCTGCGCGCCGGCTCGCCTGCGGTGCTCACCGCCGAACGCGGGGGGCAACCGCTCGAGTTCCCGGCCGACCGGGTCCTCGTCGCCGTGGGTCGACGTCCGTATACCGACGGCCTCGGTCTCGAACGCGCCGGCGTCGAACTCGACGAGCGGCGGCGTATCCGGGTGGACGACCACCTGCGCACCAGCGCGGAAGGCGTGTGGGCGATCGGCGACGTCGTGGCCGGTCCGATGCTGGCGCACAAGGCCGAGGAGGACGGCGTGGCCGTGGCGGAGTGGATCGCCGGGCGGGCCGGGCACGTGAACTGGGACCTCGTGCCCGCCATCATCTACACGCACCCGGAGGTCGCCTCCGTGGGTCTCGGCGAGGAAGCCGCGCAGGCGGCGGGACGCGCGGTGCGGATCGGCCGCTTCAACTTCGCCGCCAACGGCCGCGCCCTCGCTGCCGGCTCCGCCGAGGGCTTCGTGAAGCTGATCGCCGACGCCGCCAGCGACCGCCTGCTCGGCGCCCAGATCCTCGGCCCGAACGCCGGCGAACTCATCAGCGAAGTCGTCACGCACCTCGAGTACGGCGGCAGCGCCGAGGACCTCGCCCGCACGATCCACGCGCATCCGACCCTGAGCGAGGCGGTCAAGGAGGCCGCGCTCGCGGTGGACAAACGCGCCCTGCACGCCGTCTGACCAGAGCCCGGCGAGGGACTCCACCCCGAGCCC
>JBMTAG010000229.1:0-2212 GCA_049428505.1 Opitutaceae bacterium
GCGCGGTGATCAGGCCCGCGCGCGGCGGGCGGCGAGCAGGTTGTCCGCCGTGTACAGGGCGAGCGCGGCCCAGATGAAGCCGAACCCCAGCGCCCGTTCGCGCGCGAACGGCTCCCGGTAGACCCAGACGCCGATCACCAGCTGCACCGAGGGCGCGAGGTACTGCAGCAGGCCCAGGGTCGAGAGCCGGATCCGGCGCGCGCCGTAGCCGAACAACAGCAGGGGGATGGTGGTGATCACCCCGGCGCTCAGCAGCAGGGCGTGCGTCGCGCCGTCGACCCGGCCCAGCGCCCCGTGCCCGGCCGCTCCGGCCCACCCGAGGACCGCCGCCGCCAAGGGGAGGAAGAGCAGCGTTTCCAGCGTGAGCGCCGGCAGGGCGTCCAGCGGGGACTGCTTTCGCAGCAGGCCGTAGCCACCCCAGGTCGCCGCCAGCGCGAGCGCGATCCACGGCGGCCGGCCCACCTGCGCCATCATCACCGCCACCCCGGCCGCCGCGCTGGCGATCGCCACCCACTGCGCCCGCCGGAGCCGCTCGTGCAGGATGAACCGCCCCGCCGCCACGTTCACCAGCGGCACGAGGAAATAGCCCAGGCTCGTCTCGATCACCTGGCCGGTGTTCACGCCCCAGACGTAGACCAGCCAGTTGCCGGTGAGCAGGATCGCCGAGAGCAGGTGCGGCCCGAGCGCGCGGCCGGTCCGGCACGCGGCCCACACGACCCCGAGGTGGCCCTGCCACGCAGTCAGGGCCAGCAATACGAACAACGACCAGACGAGGCGGTGGGCGATGAGCTCAACCGCATCGATGCCGCCCAGCTGTTTCCAGTAAAGCGGGACAAGTCCCCACAGGAAATACGCCCCGGCGGCGGCGAGCGCGCCCGTGCGGACCTCGGAGCCGCCGGGGGTCGCGGATGCGCTCACCGGCTTGCGGGTGCCCGGCCGGCGTTCACCGCGCCAGCTTGCGGTCGAACTGGTAGCGAGCCTCGAACTCCTGTGCGGCCTGCGTCTGCGCGGCCGCGTCGGCCACGCCCTGCGCCTTCAGCTCCGCGAGCCGCTTGTCCATCCAGCGCTGCCGGAAGGTGGCCTCGACCTCGCTGGAGATCGCCGTGCTCTCCCGGGGCTTCTGCGACTTGCGGAACAGGGAGCAGCCGGAGGAGGCAACGGCGAGGACGGCCAGGGCGGCGGAGAGGAAAAGGTGCTGGATCATTTTCTCGGCAGGGGGACAACACTAGGCCCGGTGGGTTGGACCGCGAGGAAACTTTCGCGGGCCGGCGCTTTGTTTTGCCCCGGCGCCGGCCGGTACCACGCTGGCGTCGCGATGGCAGACGAACCTTCCCGGCCCAAACTGCGTCTCACGGAGCGGCCCCCGGCCCCGTCGCCCCTTCCCGCCGCGCCGCCGCCCAACCCGGAACGGGTCTTCCGCGCGCCGGCCCTGCCCGTCCCCGAACCGCCGGCGGTACGCCTCCCGCCGCCTCCACCTCCCGCTCCCGTGCCCGGCCGGCCGACCCTCCGCGCGGCCGAACGCCCACCGCCGCCGCCCGTGCCGCCCGCGGTCCCACCCCCGGCACGCGCCTCGGTGGCCCCGCTGCTCGGGGCGCTGGCCTGCGTGGTCGGCGCCGCCCTGCTTTACACCCAGGTGCTGCGTCCCCGGCGCGCGGCCCGCGAAGCCGCCGCCGCTGCGGCCTCAGCTCCAGCGGCGCCCATCGCGGTTACCGCCCCGCCGGCGGCCTCCGCGGCCGCCCCGGTCGCCCCGGCTCCGGAGAGGAACGCCCCCGCGGTCCTCGAGCGGGCGGATCCCGGGGCCAGCCCGGAATTCCGCGCCCGCGTCCTCGCGCTTCGCCTGAGCGGGGTGTTCGAGGGCGACCCGGCCCGTGCGATGATCGACGGCCGCCTGGTGCGCGCGGGCGAGGTGATCGACGAGCGCCTCGGCCTCCGCTTCGACGGCCTCGAACCGGGCCGCCGCCTGCGTTTCCGCGATGCCGCTGGCGCGACCGTGGTACGGAAATATTGAGCGGTCTCCGCAGGTTGGCCGCAAAAGGCACAAGGGTCGAAGCCACGGTCGGAACCGTGCGTGGCGTCCATAGACGCCGCGGGGCTGAGGACCGGGAACCGCCGAGGCCGGGGGCTCGAGCCGGGGAGCTTCCGCCCGCGTAGCCCGCGAGGCCTCGGTTTGGAGCCCTCGCTTCTGAGCGCTCGCCCTGAACCCTCCGCGGCG
>JBMTAG010000230.1:0-2210 GCA_049428505.1 Opitutaceae bacterium
CAGGCGCTCCTCCTTCATCACCACGCTGTTCGCCGCGACGCGCGCGCCGGCGCCGATCTCGGAACCATACAGCAGCATCGCGTTTCGCCCGATCGTCGCCCCGGCGGCGATGCGCACGTGATCCATCTTCAACACGCGGTCCTCAAAGGTGTGCGCCTGGAACAGGCCGTCGACCGCCGCGCCCTCCGCGATCTCCAGCAGGTCGGGATCCGGCAGGTCGTCCCCGAACCCGCCGCCGAGCAGGGTCCCGCGGCCGATGCGCGCCCCGGCCGCCCGCAGGAGGGACGCGAGCCATGGCGTCCCGTCGAGCCACCCGGCCAGTTCCCCGGCAAGGACGTTCCACGCCACGCAGTGGAAATCCCAACGGCTCGCCCACGCGGACCACAGCGGATGGGCACCCGGCCGCACCCGGCCCAGGAGCAGCCACTTGAGGGCCACCGCGGCCGCGGCGGGCGCGAGGAGCAGGAGGCCGGCGTTCACGAGCGGGAGCAGCAGCGCCACGGCCAGGAGCGGCGGAGCCACGGCGACGACGTGGGTCACGAGGGGCAGCCAGAGGGCGAGGAGCAACGCCGCGACCCCGGGCAACGCAAAGCGCAGGAGTTCCCAGCCGACGCGCACCAGCCGAAGGCCGAGGCCCGGCCGGTGGGTGAGGCGAAGGTCGAACCGGGTCTCCGCGCGGCGCGGCAAGGCGAAGGGCGGATGGCCGAACCACGACGAACCCGCGGGCAGGGCCGCCGGCGCCACGGTGCCCACGCCGAGCAAAATGCCCTCGGGCAACCGCACGCCGGCGGGAATCACCGCGCCATTCCCCACGAAGCTGTCCGCGCCAAGGCCCACCGGCGCCAGGGTGAGGGTGCCGCGGTGCAGCCGGGGTCCACCGAGGTAGATGCCATCGGCGCAGAAGGTGCGGTCGCCGATCGCCGTGAGCCCGGGCACGCAGTCGATGAGCGTGCTGACCTCGCACCCGGACCCGACCTTGACGCCGGCGAGGCGCAGCCAGCGGGTCCAGAGCAGCGTGCCGTAGAGCCAGCGGCTGGCGTCGTCGACCAGGCTCACCTGGAGCGAGACGCGGATCGCCGTGCCGCTCCAGCAGCTGTGGACCCCCGGACGCGGGGGCCCGAGCAGGCGGCAGGCGCACGCCGCCGCGAGCAGCCAGAGGGGGACGGCGAGCAGGATCAGGCCCACCCCCGCGCCTACGAGGCCGGGGGAATACTCCGGGGCCGCCAGCCAGTCGCCGAGCGCGGCCGCATCCACGCCCGCGGCGGTGGCCGTGGCGAGGAGCGTCAACTCGGCGGGCACCCACAGCGCCGCCGTCAGCGCGAGTCGCGCCAGGACCAGCAGGACGGCATGGACCCAGGGATGGAGCGCGGCGGGGGGAACCTCCGGAGCGGGCGGCGCCGCGCCGGCGGGCTGGGCGGGCACGCCGTCCCACCGTTCACCGGCCGGCACCTCGGCGCCCGGCTCCAAAGCGGAGCGCGCGGTGAGGCAGGCGCCCGCCCCCACCCGTGCGCCCCCGCCCACGTGGGCGTGCGTTTCCAGCGTGCTGCCGGCCTCGAGCGTCACCCCCGCGAGCACGATGCCGCCGGCCTCGAGCCGGACCAGTTCGAGCACCGCGTCGCGGCCCACCGTGACGCCGTCGCCGAGGTCGAGGTGTTCCCAGCCGCCGCGGGTGAGGTCGACGCCGTGGTGCAGGCGCACGCCCGCGCCGATGCGGGCGCCAAGGGCGCGGAGCGCGGCGTTCTGCAGCTCGGTGCCCTCGAGGAGGCGCCACGGGATCGCGCGCGCCGCGCGTTGCAGGAGCCAGAGCCGCGCGTGGGCGGTGCCGCCCACGGGAATGCGGCCCGGCGCGAGGTCGGCGCGGAAGCGACGCTGCAACCAGCCGGTGCAGGCGACCGCGGCGACTCCCTGCAGCGTGAGGGCGGCGAGGGCGAGCGGCGGCCCCAGCAGCAGGAGCACCGCGGGACTCCAGTCGGCGAGCGCGGCCGGCACCAACCCGGCGAAGACGGCGTAGGTGACCCCGGCGCCGGCGAGGAGCGCGGCCGCGAGCGCGCCGGCCTGGACGCGCGCCAGCGGCGAGCGGCCGGCCGGAGCCGCGGGGGCGGCGGCCGCGGCGGGGGCGATCGGTGCGGGCGGGGGTGCGGGCGCCCGGGGGGCCCGCGCGGCGAGGGCGGTGGGGGGGACGGGGAAGTCATAGCGGGCGCGGAGCTGGG
>JBMTAG010000231.1:0-2144 GCA_049428505.1 Opitutaceae bacterium
TGGTGGCAGGTTACTTTGTCTGGCTTGGTCGGGCGGAGCTGCCGAGCCCGGGCCGAGCGGCGTGGGCTCCGGCGCTGGTCGTGGCGGGTGCGGCAGTGGCGCTCGTGATCTGGTCGCTCGTCGAGGCCGGCTCCCGCGGCTGGTCGCTCGAAGACCGGCTGGCGGCGCGCGTCGGGGCCTACGTCCTGCTGGTGGCGGCGGCCGGCTTTGCCTTGGTGGGCGGGCGCGGGGTGCGGGCAGTCGCCTTCCCCTTGGGCTTGCTGCTCTTTGCGTTCCCGATGCCGACGGCGGTGACCAAGGGGATTGAGGTATTCCTGCAGCACGGTTCGGCGGAGGTCGCGCACGTGCTCTTCAACCTGAGCGGCACGCCCAATTTCCGGACTGACCTGCTGTTCCAGTTGCCGCGGATCAGCCTGATGGTTGCGCCGGAGTGCAGTGGCATCCATTCCTCCCTCGCGTTGTTCATCACCAGTCTGGTGGCGGGCAAACTGTTCCTGCGTGCCTCGTGGCGCCGGATCCTGCTGGCCTTGATCGTCGTGCCTTTGGCCCTGCTCCGGAACGGCTTCCGCATTCTCACCATCGGCCTGCTGTGCGTCCACATCGGTCCGCATATGATCAACTCGGCCATCCATCATCAGGGTGGACCGATCTTCTTCGCCCTCTCCCTGCTGCCGTTCGGCGCACTGTTGTGGTGGCTTCGGCGGGCGGACGGGCGCGAGACGGCTCCGCAAGCCTAACCCTTCATTCCGACTTATGCATACGTTCCAGAAATTGCTTTTGGTCCCCGCCTGCCTGTTTTTGGTGCTGGGTTGCTCCCGGGAATCGCGCGTCGAGAAGGCGCTGAAGCGGGGCGAGGAGTTGCTCGCTGCCGGCAACTACGCCGAGGCGGAGCTCGAATTCAAGATCGCCCAGCAGACGCCCCAGCCGCAGCCGCGCGCGCTGGTCGGGTTGGGTGAGGTATATATGAATCAAGGACGGCTGGACCGGGCCTCCGCGTTCCTGGCGAAGGCGAAGGAACTGCTGCCCGATGATGTGGACGTCCGCTTGAAGCTCGGGATGTGTCAGCTGTCGCTCCGGCAGCCGACCGAGGCCCGGTCCGCGGCCCGCTTCGTGCTGGAGCGTCGCCCGGCGGACCCGGAGGCCCCGCTCCTGCTGGCGGACACCAGTCAAAACGGTCCGGAGGTCGAGGAGTCGCTGGCGATCCTTAAGGCGCTGCCGGCGCCGGCGGGGTCGGGCGCTCCGGCCCTGGCCGCCCAGGCGATGCTAGCGCTTAAGGAGAAGAAATTCGACGAAGCGGAGGCCCTCATCGCCCGCGCCCGGGCCGCGGACCCCAAGTACTATGCCACGCACAGCGCCCAAGTGCTCCTACACCTCGCGCGCAAGGAGCCGGAAAAGGCCGACGCGGCCCTGCAGGCCGTCGTCGAGACGGCCCCGAACCGCGTGATGCACGAGGTGCGCTGGGCCGCCTTCAAGCTTCAGCAAAAGGACGTCGCGGGCGCGCGGCGGATCTTGGAGGGGGTCGTCCAGCGGCGCGGCGATTACGTGCCGGCGCTGCTCGCCCTGGCTCATCTGGAGAATAGTGAGGAAAAGGCCGACGCAGCGCTTGAGCTCGCGAATAAGGCGATCGCCACCGAGCCCTTTGGCGGCGAGGCGATTCTCCTCGCGGGGCAGATCAAGCTGAGGCGCGAGGATTGGAACGGGGCCATCGTGGAGTTCGAGCGCCTCCTTTCGCTCTACCAGAACAACCCGATGGCCCACTTCCATCTGGCGCGGGCGCTGGTGGGTAAGGGCGAACTGAATCGGGCGATCGTCAGCCTACAGACGGCGATCGGCATCGACCCCGCCTATCCGCCGCCGGTCATCCTCTTCAGTACCCTGCACCTGCGCAAGGGCGAGCCGGCTCCGGCGGAAGCTCCGTTGCGGCGGCTCCTCCAATCGCGGGCCGATTACTCCCCGGCGTGGGAGCAGTTGGGTGAGGTCTTGCGAGCCCTCGGCCGCAACGACGAGTCCTGGCGTGTGTATGACGCCCTCGTCAAGGCGGCACCGCAGAACGCTGGATGGACGTTTCGCCGCGGTGAATTGTCGGTTCGGCTCGGCCGCACCGCGGACGCCAAGACGGACCTGACCAAGGCGCTGGAGCTGGA